>JBKPRX010000111.1:0-28218 GCA_046734795.1 Actinomycetota bacterium | reverse complement strand
ACCGCCGTTGCCGAGGCTCTGGCCGACCGCATCGACGCCGAGCTCGTGTCCGCGGACGCGATGCAGGTCTTCGAGGGCCTGCCGATCCTGACAAATCAAGGTGTCGAAACGGGGGGCGGGCATGCAACGCGGCATCCAACCAATCTCGTCGGCTTTTGGCCGCTCGAACGGGATGCCTCGGTTGGAGACTACGCGCCGCTCGCGCATGCCGCGATCGACGGGATTCTCGGTCGTGGGAGGACGCCGATCGTGGCCGGCGGGACGGGCCTCTACCTCCGTGCGGCGCTCGCCGACCTCGAGCTTCCCCCGGCGCCGGCCCCCGGGGCACGTGAGCGGTGGCAGCGGCTCTATGACGAAGTGGGCGCGGCCGCCGCTCACACACACCTCGCCGGGTTGGACCCGGCCGCTGCGGCCATCATCCATCCGAACGATCGGCGGCGAATAGTCCGCGCGCTCGAGCTCGCCGAGGTCGGGTCCAGCCTCGCCCCGGGCGTGAACCGCTTGTGGGACGGCGAGCTACGCCACCGGACCGTGATCGTCGGCCTCGTCGTCCCGAAGGACGAGCTCGACCGGAGGATTGAGGCGCGGACGCGAGCGATGTTCGATGAGGGCGTGGAGGACGAGGTGCGGCGTGCGCGCGAGCGGCCGATCTCCTCGACCGCGGCGAAGATCCTCGGCCTCGATGAAGTAGCGACGCTACCGCGCGAAGACGCGATCGCGGCCATCTCAGCTCGCACGAGACAGTACGCCGCGTATCAGCGCAAATGGATGCGGCGGATGACCGGCCTTGCTAGCGTCGCCGCCGATCGCCCGCCGGGCGAGATCGCCGATGACATTCTCGCGCTGGGACGCCAACGGGAACATCTACCTCCTCGTCGAGCGTCCTGAGCTGACGGCCGAGCAAGTGCGGGACGCGGTCGGCGACGCAGACGGGATCCTGCAGGTGGTCGGCGCCGACGGGAACGAGGCTGACGTCGTGATCTGGAATCCGGACGGGTCGACGGCGGAGCTCTCGGGTAACGGCACGCGGATCGTCGCGGCTTGGCTGGCGAACCGCAGCGGTGCCGACGAAGTGCGCGTGCGCGTCGGACCGAGAGAGGTTCGCGCACGCGTCTTGTCCGATGGGCGTATCGCGCAAGATCTCGGCGTCGTCGAGGTCGGCGCGCGCGAGATGGTTGCCGGGATCGAGTTGACGCCAGTGTCGGTCGGCAACCCGCACGCGGTCGTCGTCGGCGATCCGGACGACGTTCTGCGCCTCGGGCCGCTCCTCGAGACGCATCCGCGTTTCCCCGAGCGGACGAACGTGCAGGTCGTGCGGGTCGACGGGCCGGGCGAAGTCACGGCGCGCGTGTGGGAGCGGGGCGTGGGGGAGACCGCGTCGTCCGGAACGAGCGCAACGGCCGTTGCCGCGGCGACGCACGGGGAGGGCGAGATCGTCGTGCACTTTCCGGGGGGCGACCTAACCGTCGCACTCGAAGAAGGCCGCGCGACCGTCATCGGGCGCGCCGAACGCGTCGGCTAGCGAGACACAATCGGCACTGAATCGGCGCCGAGACGCGCACATTTGGTCGCGTCGGATCGGTAGCGTCGACGCTGAGGGCAGCGAGGGAAGCAGCCCCCACCCAAGAAGGGCGGGGGTGCGAGCTCATCGCTTCACGTGCCGATCTGAAACTCCCGTAGCGCGTCGTTCAGCGACATCCGGTCGTCGAGCGCCTCGTTCCGCCAGCCGACGATCAACGGCGTCGGCAGGCCGAACGTGCCCGCCGGGAATTCGCGCTGACGGACGCCGGGTACGACGACGGCGCGCGCCGGCACCGCGCCGCGGTGCTCGACCGCCTCACTGCCCGTCACGTCGAGGATCGGCACCGAGGCCGTGATGACGACGCCAGCGCCGAGGATCGCGCCCTCGCCGACGATGCAGCCCTCCGTGATGATGCAGCGCGAGCCGATGAATGCCCCGTCTTCGACGATCACGGGTCGCGCGTTCACGGGCTCGAGCACGCCGCCGATCCCGACGCCGCCGGCGAGATGCACGTCGGCGCCGATCTGCGCGCACGAGCCGACCGTTGCCCACGTGTCGACCATCGTCCGCGGCCCGACCCACGCGCCGATGTTCACATAGCTCGGCATCATCACCACGCCCGGTGCGAGATACGCGCCGTAGCGCGCAGTCGCGGGCGGCACCACCCGAACACCGAGACCTTCGTAGTCGTGCTTGAGCGGAATCTTGTCGCGATACTCGAACGGTCCGATCTCGATCGGCTGCATCTCGCGCATCCGGAAGTATTCGAGGATTGCCGCCTTCGCCTCTTCGTTTACGCGCCACTCGCCGTCGATCTTCTCCGCGACGCGAAGTTCGCCGCGATCGAGCGCAGCAATCGTCTCTTCCGTCGTCACAAGACCTCCTCGAGGATCGCCACTGCCCGCTCGCACTCCTCGAGCGTCGGTACAAGCGCGAGCCGGACGTAGCCTTCACCGCTCGGACCGAAGTACGTTCCGGGCGTGACGACGACGCCCGCGTCGAGCAACCGCGTGGCAAACGCCTCGGCCGGCTCCTCGAGCGCCACCCACAAGTACATCGTCGCGGTGCTCGCCACGATGCGCAGGCCTTTGCGTTCTAGGAGCGGTAGCAGCAGCTCGCGCTTCCGTGCATACGACGCACGCGTGCGCACGACATGCTCGTCGTCGTCCCAGGCGACAATCGATGCGCGCTGAACGAAGTCTTGCGGGGCGGTCCCCGCGGTCGCGCGATAGGAGCGAAGTGCCGCGATCACATTTGCCGGCGCGGCGATGAACCCCGACCGGTAGCCCGTCATCGACGAGCGCTTGCTGAGCGTGTTGAAGACGATCGTGTTCGTTCGATCCGGCACCTGTAGCAGAGACGCGGGTGGCTCCTCGAACCAAAGCTCCGAATACGCCTCGTCGGAGGCGATCGCGAACCCGAATCGCTCCGCGAGCCGGGCGAGGCGCCCGTAGAACGCAAGCGGCGCCACGGCTCCCGTGGGATTGTGGGGATAGTTCACCCAGAAGATCGCGCAGCGGCGCCACGTGTCGTCGTCGATCGCGTCGAGGTCGGGCAGGAAGCCGTTCGCCTCGATCAACGGAACCGTCATCGCTTCCGCTCCCGCAAGCTCGGCGGCGCGTCCGTACACCGGGTACGTCGGCTCGCCATACAGCACGAGCCGCTTCTGCGCACCAGGACCCGCGAGGATCTGTGCGAGCGAGAAGATCGCTTCCTTCGACCCGTACGTCGGCACAAGCTCCGAATCCGGGTCGACCTCGACGCCGAAACGACGCTCGCACCACCGCGCGATCGATGCCCTCAGCTCCGGAAGCCCGACGGCGAGCGGGTAGCTCATCCGTTCGGCGACGCTGGCCGCGAGCGCAGCTCGGATCTCCGGATCCGTCGGCTCGTAGGGATCGCCTTTGCCGAAGTCGATGACTTCGCCGCCGGCTGCCTCTCGTTGGCGCCGCGCTTCGTCGAGGCGGACGAACGGATACGTCGGCATCGACGCCAGCGCGGGGGAGATCTGCACTGCCACGAGCTAGACGCTATCGAGGAGAAACGTGCGCAGTGTCTCGTACGAGCGCTCGAGGTTCACGACCGGGACCTGCTCGTCCTGCTTGTGCGCGTATGCCGTTGCACCCGGGCCGAAGTTGATCGCGTCGATCCCGGCGTCTGCGAATTGCGCGACCGGTGTCCACGCCTGCTTCGGACGGACGTCCGGTACGAGTTTGCGCAACCGTGCGACGTGTGCGTTCGTCAATGCCGGCTGCGCACCGGATGCCGAGCTCAACACTTCGACCTCGCCCTGCGGAATGAGCGAGCGGAGACGCTGCTCCGCGTCCGCGACGGTCCGGGTCGGAGCGAACCGAAAGTTGACCTCGACCGCCGCACGATCGGGGATCACATTCTGCGCGACGCCGCCCTCGACGTAGACCGCGCTCACGACCTCGCGAAACACAAGCCCGTCGAGCTCGATGTCGAGCGGCTCGACGCGCACGACGGGCTCGAGACCGCGCACGAGCTCGTGGATCGCGTTCAAGCCCATCCACGGTCGCGCGGAATGGGCGCTTTCGCCATGGAAGGTTACGCGGGCGATGATGTTCCCGAGACAACCTGCGTGGAGCTCGTTGTCCGTCGGCTCGAGAACGACGGCAAGCTCGGCCCCCGCAAGGAGTCCACTTGCGAAGACCGCCGGCAACGGACTCTCGTGAAGCGGGATCTCCTCACGCGTGAAGAAGAGGAACCGCGCGAGCCGGGCCAGCTCGGGATTGCGAGCGAGCTCGACCATCACAGCGACGCCGCCCTTCATGTCGCTCGCGCCGAGCCCGTGGACGACGCCATTTCGAATCAACCCGGGAATGTTCTCCTGCGCCGGCACCGTGTCGAGATGGCCGGCCAAAACGACCGGCGCCTCCTCCGCGCCGTAGAGCAAGCACTCGCCGTCGTCGTAGAGCGGATCGAACGGCACGAGCTCGCGAACGAGCTCCACGAGCGGCGCTTCGGATCGGCTCACCGACGGCACGTCGACGAGCTGAAGCGTCCGAGCCGCGAGATCTGGATTTCCCATAGCAGCGGGCATAATGGCGGTTGTGACGGTGCGCCAGCCGGATCCCTCGCCGGGCCGTGAGCCCGAGCGCGGGTTCGTCTTGGCGGTCCTCGGTCAGGGCGTCGATGCCGATCGGGAGCTTGCGGAGCTCCGCGAGCTTGCCCGGACCGCCGGGGTCGAGCCTGTCTCGGAGCTCGTGCAGCACCGGGCATCGCCGGATCCGCGCACGTACGTGGGCAAAGGAAAGCTCGATGAGTTGAAGCACGCCTACGGCGAAGCCGGCTCCGAAGTCCTGCTCGTCGACGACGAACTCAGCCCGGCCCAGCAACGCACGCTCGAAAATGCCCTCCAGTCGCGCGTCGTCGACCGGACGCAGCTCATCCTCGACATCTTCGCGCAACACGCGGCGAGCGCCGAAGGAAAGCTTCAGGTCGAGCTCGCGCAGCTCGAGTACAACCTCCCGCGCATGCGAGGCATGTGGCAGCACCTCGAGCGGCTCGGCGGCGGCGTCGGCACGCGCGGCCCGGGCGAGTCGCAGCTCGAGACGGACCGCCGGCTCGCACGACGCCGGGTCTCCATCCTCAAGCGCCGACTGGCAGAGCTGTCGCGACAACGCGCGACGCGACGCAAAGAGCGCAGCCGCAGCGAGACGCCCACCGTCGCACTGGCCGGCTATACGAACGTCGGCAAGTCGACGCTGCTGAACGCGCTGACCGACGCCGAAGCCTCGGTGCGCAACCGTCTCTTCGAGACGCTCGACCCGACCACGAGATCGTTTGACTACGACGGACGCCGATACCTCGTCACCGACACCGTCGGATTCGTTCGCCGGCTTCCGCATCAGCTGGTCGAAGGGTTCGCCGCGACACTCGAGGAGACGCTGCACGCCGACCTCGTCCTGCACGTCGTCGACGGTTCGGCAACTGACGCCGAGCTCGACGAGATGACCGCCGCGGTCGAATCCGTGCTCGCAGAGATCGGCGCCGGCGAGCTGCCCGTCGAAGTCGTAGTGAACAAGATCGACAGCGCCGACGCGCTGCACCGCCGACGCCTTGCGAATCGGTTCCCGGACGCTGCGCAGGTCTCGGCGCTCACCGGCGAAGGACTCGACGAGCTGAAAGCGCATCTCGCAACGAGATTCGCGGATCGTTACGAGACCGTCGACTTGCTCGTGCCCTATGAGAAGGGCGGCAGCCTGGCCGAGCTGTACGAGCTCGGCGCCCCGATCCTCGACCGCTCGGACGACGCCGAGGGCGTCCGCGTCCGTGCGCGTCTGCCGCGCCGCGACCTGCGCCGATTCGCACCGTTCCTCGTCGCCGACGCGGAGGCGGCGCGGACCGCGCGGCACCGATGATCGAGCTTCCGATCCTGCGGCTGCGCCCCGATGCAGTCGCACCGGAGCGTGCGTACGCAGGCGACGCCGGTCTCGATCTCGCAGCGTGCGAACGCGCCGAGCTCGGACCGGGCGAGCGTGCGACGGTCGGCACCGGCCTCGCGGTCGCGATCCCCGACGGCTACTGCGGCTACGTCCAGCCGCGCTCGGGGCTCGCGTCGCGGCACGGGATCACGATCGTGAACGCACCCGGGCTCGTCGACTCCGGCTACCGCGGCGAGATTCGCGTCGTGCTCTTGAACACCGATCCGCGCGAACCCTTCGTCGTCGAGGCGGGAATGCGGATCGCGCAGCTCGTCCTCCTTCCCATACCCGACGTCGAGCCTGTCGTCGTCGACGAGCTGCCGGAGAGCGAGCGTGGCGTTCGCGGCTTCGGATCCTCAGCAGCCTGATGCGTCCGGAGCCGCGGGTCCGCGTCTCCGCCATCCTCCGGTGGAGCGGCCGAATCCTTCTCTGCCGTCACGAAAAGGCCGGCCGCGAGTACTGGCTCCTGCCCGGCGGAGGCGTGAACGGCGGCGAGAGTCTTCTCGACGCGCTCAAGCGCGAGCTGCGAGAAGAACTAGGCATCGAAGAGGACGTGCCGTTCGAGGGGCCGGTCGCGCTCGTCGATTCGATCAGCCCGAGCCACGCACCGACACAGCGCCATGTCGTGCACGTGATCTTCGCCGGCGACCTCGGCGGCCGCTCGCTCGAGGCCGTGACCTCGCAAGACGTGGCGGTCCGCGGGCACCGGCTGTTTGCGGCCGACGACCTCGACAGCGTCGTTTTGCACCCACCGATCCAGCGCTTTCTCCGCCGCTGGGAGCCGGGCGACCCGGCCGTCTATCTCGGCGCGCTCTGGGCTCCGTAACCCCGCCTGACGCGACGGCACACACCGTTCTGAATCGGCGCGGAACCGACACAGATGTGCGCGGTCTCGAGAGCTATCGTCGCCTCAGAGGGTGGCGGGAAGCTTCCCCACCCGGGTGGGGGACCGCGTTACGTTCGACCGCCGCGCCTACGCGCGCGCTCTGCCGCGACCGCGTGGGCAACGCCCTCCAGTTGGTCCGGGAGCGGCTCGAGCTCCGGCGGTTCACTTCCGAGCCGGTGGGCCAACGCGTGACGGAGGAGCCAATCCGCGAGCCACGGATTCCGCGGCAGCAACGGGCCGTGCAGGTACGTGCCGATCGCGCGGCCGTGACGGCAGCCCTCGAAGCCGCTCTCGCCGTCGTTCCCGAATCCGGCGACGACGCGGCCGAGCGGCGTCGCCTCTTCGTCGAGGCGCGTCCGGCCGGCGTGGTTCTCGAACCCGGCGAGCGTGCGCCGCTCGCAGGGCTCGAGCTCGCACTCGAGCAGCACGTCGCCGATCATCCTCGTCTCGCCGGCAACCGTCTCGAGCGGGAGCAAGCCAGCTCCGGGCATGTCCTCGCCGTGAAAGCCGCGGTAGCCGCGACCGAGCAGCTGATAGCCACCGCAAACGGCGAGCAGTGCCGCGCCCTGCTCGAGAGCTTCACGGAGCTGCTCGGTCTTCCTCACCAAATCGCCCGCAACGAGTAGCTGCTCTCGGTCCTGCCCGCCCCCGATGTAGAGAAGGTCGAACGCATCCGCTTGGACGGGCTCACCGAGCCCGACCGAAGCGACGTCTAGATCGTGCCCTCGGCGCGCGGCGCGTCGCGCGAGCACGGCAATGTTCCCGCGATCGGCGTAGATGTTCAGGTAATCCGGATAGAGATGACCGACACGGATGACCGTCACGCCGCGCGCTCCCAGTACGGCCGCACGAGCCCGCGGTCGGCGGCGATCCGGCGAAGCTCGAGCATTGCCGTGTAGGTGGGCAGGACGACGAGCTCGCCGCTCTCCTGCGTGAGCGCGAGCCCGCGGTCGAGCGCGCGCTCGAGATCGGGTACGACTTCGATCGCATCCTCGGCCAGGCCGCCGTAGGCGAACCGCAGTGCGAGCTCGGCTGCACGCGAGCCCGAGACGATCAGCCGATCGAGACCGGCGACGAGAACTTCGAAGTCGACGTCCCAGATCCACGAGACGTCCTTGCCGTCGGCGATCTCGTCGTTCAGTGCGATTACAGCCAGAGGCGGCCCTCCGCCATCGGCGAGCGTGCGCAATACCTCGTTCGCGCCGGCTGGGTTCTTGATCAGGAGCATCAGGATGCCCTTGCCGCCCGCGTCGATCCGCTCGAAGCGTCCGAACGCGGCAGCGAACCGCTCGAGCCCGCCGACGATCTCGTCGAGCTCGGCACCGAGTGCGCGCGAGAGCGCCGTCGCCGCCACCGCGTTGTAGACGTTGTAGAGGCCCGGCAGCGGAAGCGCGACGCGTCGATCGCCCTCAGGCGTCGACACCGTGAACGTCGCGCCATCGAGCCCGTGCAGCTCGATCGTGCGCGCTGCGATTTCGAGCGGCGGCCTCGCGTGGCCGCAGGCCGGACAGCGATAGTCGCCGAGGTGCCCGACATACGCGGCCGCGTACTCGTACGGGGTTCCGCAACGGAGGCAGTACTTGGAATCCGCCGCATGCTGGAGCGACGGACGCGCATGCCGCGGGTCGTCGACCCCGAAGACGACTGTCCCGCGATGCACGGACGCGAGCTCGCCGAGCTGAGGATCGTCGCCGTTCACCACGAGCGCCGCGTCGGACGCGAGGGCGCCGACCGCGTTCCGCCAGCGCTCGGCCACGAGCTCGAGCTCGCCGTAGCGGTCGAGCTGGTCGCGGAAAAGATTCGAGAGACACACGGCGCGCGGTCGAACGCGGCGCACCACTTCCGGCAACGCACCTTCGTCGACCTCGAACAGCCCGAGCTCGGCGTGAGGAGATGCGAGGAGCGTCGACGCGACGCCCGAGACGAGGTTGGCGCCCGAGTTGTTATGCGCAAGGGCGAACCGCGGGCGGAGGATCTCGGCCACCATCGCGGTCGTCGTCGTCTTGCCGTTCGTCGCCGAGACGAGCGCCGCACCGAGCGGCAGACGTGCGGCGAGGCGGTCGATCGCGCCAGGGTCGAGCTTCCAGAGCAGCTTCCCCGGCACTGTCGTTCCGCCGCCCGCGCCGACGAGCCGCGACAGACGCGCAGCCGCACGCGCAGCGAGGATCTCGGCCGAAAGTGGGACGTGCAGCACGCCGGGGAGCGTAACCGCGGCCTCGAGCCCGAACGAGCGAACGGATTGCAGTACGTCTCTCTCCCTCGGTCGAGTGAATCGGACCATCCACAGTCATGGTGACCCGTCTGGGGGAGGAACCCGGAGTGGCGCGTCCCTACGGTCATTTCATTGCGGCTATTGCGGGGTGCCACTAGGTGGCCCTTGGAAGGGGAGAAGACGAATGGAGCGACCGGGGCACGATGGCGTGCGGGCAAGCGCGCTTTGGGGACGAGGCTCGAAGGACAAGCGCGCGCGTGTTGCCGCACGCGCCCTCACGCTGCTTGCTGTCGCCGCGCTGACGCTCGGGACAACGGCCGCTTCCGCGGCCGCGGCCGGCAACGCCGCCAAGAAGAACCCTCCCGCCTACACAAGCACGAAGACGTACGGGCCCGGGTCGCTCCTCGCCCGCGCACAGGCTGCACCAGACGATGATTTCGCTGTCATCGTCCAGGCGAGTGACCGCGCCCAGCTGAAGACGATCCTCAAGTGGGTCGGCTCGTACGGGAAGCTCAAGCAGACCTACGACGTGATCGCCGGGATCTCGATCACGCTGCCAGGCTCGGCGATCCTCTACGTCGCGGAGCACCCGAGCGAATTCGGCTCGGTGACGGTGACAGAGGACACGCCCGTGCAGCTCGCCGCGCAGACGGGCCCCAGCCAGTGGCAGCAGACGGTCGGAGCCGATCTCCTGTGGACGCACTCGGCCGTCACGTGCGTTTCCGCGAACCCGAGCTGCACGCCGCGCGATGCCTTCACGGCGCCGCAGGCGCCCGGCATCGCGATCGTCGACAGCGGCATCGATCCCACCAAGACGAAGGACTTCGGCGACCGGATCCGCAAGCGCGTCGACTTCGTCGGCGACGGCGCGTCGGGCGACCCTGAAGGCCACGGAACAATGGTCGCGGGAATCGCCGCGGGCTCACCGAATGGGCCCAGCGTCGGCGGCGTCGCCCAGAACGCGCCGCTCTACGACCTGCGCGTCTTTGACGCGAACGGCCGTGCGGAAACAAGCGATGTGCTCGCAGCACTCGACTGGGTGCTGAAGAACGGCCGCTCGTCGAGCGTTCGCGTTGTCAATCTCTCGCTCTCCGGTAGGACGGAGACGAGCTTCCGCTTCGATCCGCTCGACAAGGCGGTCGAGAGTCTATGGCTGAACGGCTTCGTGGTCGTCGCGTCGGTCGGGAACAACGGATCGGCTGACGGGCCGGCACCTCTCGCAGCGCCCGGCAACGACCCGTTCATCATCACGGTCGGCGCGCTCGACTCGAACGGGACCACGACGTCTTTCGACGACTTCCGCGCTCCGTGGTCGGCGTACGGCTACACGGCTGACGGCTTCTTGAAGCCGGAGCTCTCCGCGCCGGGCCGGTACATGGCAGCTCCGGTCCCGACCGGTTCGACGCTGTACAACGCCGAGCCGCGCCGTCGCTTGCTCGGCGGGCGCATGTGGATGTCCGGCACATCGTTCTCCGCGCCGGTCGTCTCCGGTCTCGCCGCGCAGCTCCTCGCGAGTCATCCGAGCTGGACGCCCGATCAGATCAAGGGCGCGCTCATGCTCACCGCCCACGCCATCCCCGGCGGCACCGCCGGCGTGGGGGAGGTCTACGGCCCCACCGCGAACGCGCTCGTCAAGCCGCCGAACCCGAATCTCGCGCTCGAGAAGTTCGTCTCGACGGACGCAGGAACAGGTCTGAATGTGTTCGATCCGGAGGCGTGGCGCAGGTATGCCTCGACGAACGCGAGCTGGGCGGACGCGAGCTGGGCGGACGCGAGCTGGGCCGACGCGAGCTGGGCCGACGCGAGCTGGGCCGACGCGAGCTGGGCCGACGCGAGCTGGGCCGACGCAAGCTGGGCCGACACGAACTGGGCAGCCGCAAGCTGGGCCGATGCAAGCTGGGCAGACACGAGCTGGGCGGCAGGAACGCTCGTCGAGTGACGGGCGGCGAGGAGCCGGCCGGAATGTGCTTTCCAGGCCTCTTGTCGGCTTCCCTCGATGGGGTGATGAACGAGCAGTGCCGTCCCCCTACGGTCTACGGAAGAGCGGGCTCGAGACCGAGTCCGATCGCGGCGGCAATGGCCCGGAGGGACGGCTCCTGGTGACGAAACGGCTCGACACGAGCGGTAACGGGGTGGGGTGATGGAGGAAACTCTTTCTCTCCGCGCTCGCCTGCTCCTGATCGGGGTTTGCGGCGCTGGCGTGACCACGATCGGCTGGGCCGCCCTGAACGTCCACCCCGACACCGAGGGCTGGCTGACGTTCGCTCTGCTCGGAACCGCGGCTGCGATCTCGCATCTCTTCCCGGTCCGCGTGCGCAGCCACAACACGTTCAGCATGGCGCCGGCGTTCCTCGTGCCGGCCGTCTTCCTGCTGCCGTTGCCGCTCGTCGCGTTGCTGCCGATCGTGATGATTCTGCCGTCCGAGGCGCTGCGCGACCGCTACCGGTGGTACATCGTCGCGTTCAACGTCAGCAATTGGACGCTCGACCTGATCGCGGCCTACGGCGTCCAAAAGGTGATTCGGCACTTCCTGGAAGGCAACGCCGGGTTCGCGCTTGCCGGTGTCGCCGCCGCAGCGACGACGATCTTCCTCAACCACCTTCTGCTCGCGCTCATCCTCACCGCCGCGCGCGGTCACACGATCCGCTCGACGCGGCTCCTTTCGCTCGACGGTCTTTCGAACGAGGGCATCCTCGGCATCGTCGGTGTCGCCGTCGCCGCGTTCTGGATGACAAACCGCTGGCTCGTCGTCGTCGCTCTTGCACCGCTCGCGCTCATTCAGCGCTCGCTGACAGTCGAGTCGCTGAGGGAGGAGGCGCGCGTCGACTCGAAGACCGGTCTCTTCAACGCGCGCTATTTCGCTCATGCCTTGTCGGAAGAGCTCGCCCGCGCGATCCGTTTCCAACGCCCGTTGTCGGTTCTCATGGCCGACCTCGACCTCCTGCGCGACATCAACAACAACTACGGCCACCTCGCAGGCGACGCAGTGCTGAAGGGCATCGCGGAAGTGTTCCGAAGCGAGCTGCGTCATTACGACGTGCCGGCCCGCTTCGGCGGCGAGGAGTTCAGCATCGTCCTGCCGGAAACGCCGCTGGAGGAAGCCGTCGAGATCGCCGAACGGATCCGCCGAGCCGTCGCGGAGCGCGAATTCGAGGTCGAGACCTCCGAGCAGCCGATCCGCGCAACGGTGTCGATCGGAGTCGCCGCGTTCCCGAAGGACGGCATCGACGCGAACGAGCTCATTCATCAGGCGGACCTCGCGGTTTACCGCGCGAAGCTCCAGGGGCGAAACCGTGTCCTCAGCGCGAGCGCAGAGCTACTCCTCGCGCCGGACCGCCCGCAACGCCTCGCTGCGGTTCCGACCGACGACGAGCCGTCTCCGTCTCCCCAGCTTGTGGCCGAGCCGGCAGAGGAACAGGAGCACGTCGAGCGTCCGCGCGAACCTCGGGTGCGGCCGATGCACGGCCCGCGCCTCCTCGCGATGACGAACCGCGTCGGCCTCGTGGTCGGCGCAGTCTCTTTCGTCGGTCTCGTCGCCGGCGTCCTCGGTGGGATCTTCGGCGGCTCGACGGACTGGGTCGCCCTCGTCTCGCTCGTCGCCCTCGTGGGAGTGGGGCAGGCGCTTGCGCTCGAGTACGAGAACGACGGCGGGTCGATCTCGGCCAGCGCAGTCGGTGCGCTCGCCGGCGCAGCGATTGTCGGGCCTCGGGCGGCATTGGTTCTGGCGGCGACGATCGCGCTCGTCGAGTGGAGCGCACGGCGCCAGGCGGTCGAAGAGGTCGCGTTCAACATCGGCCTGCTGACGCTCGCCTCGATGAGTGCCGCGCTGATCTTCTCGCTCCAGCCGCATTTCCACGGAGACGGACATCGTGTGGTGCTCGCGGCGTACGGCCTCTTTGCCGGCGTCGCGTACTACCTCGTCAACACCGGTCTCGTCTCGTTCGCGGTTGCGATCCAGGGCCACGAAAGCTGGCTGCGCGTCTTCCGCGAGCGGTTCGCGTGGCTGCTCTTGCACTACATCGGCTACGGGTTCATCGGCGCGGTGATGGCCGTCGCGTACGAGGTGACGCACGTCTTCGGGCTCGCGGTCTTCGCCGTCCCGCTGCTCCTGATGCGCAACACGCAAGAGGCGTACTTGAAGCACACGCAGAAGAGCGCGCAGAAGCTCCGCAAGGCGGCAGAGACGATCAAGTCGCAGAATGTCTCGCTCGAACAGGCGAACCGTCTATTGCGCGAACGGTCGACTGCCGCGATGGAGTCGCTCTCGGCCACGGTCGATGCGCGCGACTCGTACACCGCCGGCCACTCGCGGCGCGTGCAGCAGCTTGCGCTCGCGATGGGCCGAGAACTCGGCCTCTCGCAAGCCGAGCTCGACCTGCTCGGTCACGCGGCGCTCTTTCACGACATCGGCAAGCTCGCGATCCCGGACGCGATCCTCTTGAAGCCGACGACGCTGACCGAGGACGAATGGGTGCTGATGCAACGGCACTCCGACGAAGGGGCACGGATCATCGACCGCCTCGGCTTCCTTCAGGACGCGGTGCCCTCGATTCGTCACCACCACGAGTGCTGGGATGGAACCGGTTACCCCGACCGGCTGAAGGGCGAGGAGATCCCGCTCGGTGCCCGCATCATCCACGTCGCCGACGCTCTCGACTCGATGCTCACGACCAGGATCTACCGAGCCGCTCGACCCGCACACGAGGCGCTCGAGGAGCTTCGCCGCCACGCCGGCAGCCAGTTCTGCCCGCGGTGCGTACGCGCGCTCGAGCAGGTTCTGCCGCTCGAGGGGCTGCCCGGACTCGGCATTACGCCGATCGAGCCGCCCTTGGAGCCGGAGCCGCTCGTCGGCCTCGCCTCGTAGTACGCACACCCGCCGGCTCCCCGGAGCCAGGTCTGCTCAGGCCTTCTTGCGGCTCTTCCAAAACGCTCTATCCTTCTTGACATGGCCCGGAAGCGAGAGTTCCGCGCGCTGAAGGAGATCGATCCGGACGCGCTCGCTGCGTTTCGAGCGGGTATCCGCAAGCGGTACACGGACGAGCAGATTCTGGACGAGCTCCGCGAGTCTGCCGAGCGGCTCGGACGGTCGCCCACGATGCGCGAGTTTGTCGCCGACCCGCAGACGACCGTGCATCCGCAGACGGTGATCGAGCACTTCGGCAGCTGGAATGCCGCGAAGCGAGAAGCGGGGCTCGTGCCGCGCCGGTTTGCGACAAGAGCTGAGCTGCTGCAGCTTCTCCGTGACCTCGGCGAGGAGCTCGGCCGGCCGCCGACAGCCAAGGACATCGACGGACGGCGCGGGTCGATGCCGTCGAAGTCGCTCTACTGGCACACCTTCGGCTCGCTCACGAATGCCTTGCGGGAAGCCGGCTTCGACGTGCCGGTGGGGGAGGAGCGGCTCGAGCGCGCGCTCGACCAAGGCGTCGCCCTCGCGCGGAAGCTCAGCCGGCTGCCGAAGTTCGCCGACTGGGCGGAAGCACGCCGCGACGACGAGACGCTGCTGACGGAGTGGCAGGTCTACCGGATGCTCGACGCGAAACGCGGCGCGTGGTCGACGTTCCAGTTCCTCGTCGCCGAGCGCCTGCGTGAGCAGGGCGCAACCGTCACGGCCGACGGAAAAGTTCGGCGCTAGGCCGCAGCAGCGACGGCGGCGAGAACCTGTAGGCAGGACGCGCGCTCGTCGGGAGCACGCACCGCCGGCAGCGGATCTTCCTCGACGAACGAGAGGTCGGGCGTAAACCGTTCCTCGGCCGAGATCCGACCGTCGACGACGGCGACGAGCGTGCCGATTGCGAGCTCGCGCTTTCGGAGCCGAAGCTCGAGGTAGCGCTCGGCGAGCTCGAGCGCAGCCTTCGTCGAAGCGAAGAAGAGGCCCACCGAGCCGCGGCCGACCCACAGTGGGCGGCCCATGCCGCGCGCGAGAAAGAGTCCGGGGCGTTCCTCGTCGAGCCACGCAGTCGCCATCGATCCGCGCAGCGACTCGAGCGTCCGGGCGGTTCGGCCGCGGTTGCGCTCCGCGAGCGCGAAGATGATCTCCGAGTCCACGGTCATCTCAGGCCGCTCGCGCTCGATGCCCTGCGACGCGAACAGGTCGTCGTCGTTGACGACGATCCCGTTGTGGATGCCGACGACCCCACCGTGGCGGATCGGGTGGTTGTTGGCCTCGATCGACGGATGGCCCTTCGTGTAGTCGCGCACGTGGAGCAGTGCCTCGGTCGCGTTCGCCGGGATGTCGATCCGTTCGAGGAGGGCGCTCGCGCCGGTTCGCTGCTTCGAGACCGAGATCCGTTCGCCGACCGCTCGATGCGCATAGCCGACGGCGTCGGCGCCGCGCTCGGCGATCCCTGCGAGCAGGGACTGGGCTGCGAGCGTCCGATCGAGCTCGCTGCCTGCGCTCAGGCTGTATCCAGCGATTCCGCACATAGCTTGCGTTTCTCATCGGCGGCCCCGCATGGCCGCTCGACCCCCGGAGTCGTCATTCCCTCCGTCACTGTTATGACGCACGCGTCCAGGTCAAGTTAGCGACCGCTTCGGCGGCCAGCCCTCGATCCCTCGCAGGGGGTTCGGTCCCTCAAGATCGCAGTTCCGAAGACCGATAGCCCAGCGTATGGAGCAGCGGCCGCTCCCCGAGGCCCTTCCAGATCAGCAGCCGCCGACGCAGTCGGAGCCGCACCTGGAGCTTCTGCCTGCACTCGACGACGCCGAAGCCGTCGAAGTCGAAGCGGAGGCAGAGGACGCCGAAGAGGCGGAAGCTGCAGCGCCCGCGACCGAGACGCAGGATCCACTGAAGCTGTACGTCCGACAGATCGGCGACGGCCCGCTGCTGACGCGTGAAGAAGAGCGCGAGCTCGCGCGGCGTAAGGACGCCGGCGACGAAGCAGCGAAGCGACGCTTGATCGAGGCGAATCTGCGCCTCGTCATGTCGATCACGCGCAACTACACGAAGACGGGGGTGCCGCTTCTCGATCTCATTCAGGAGGGCAACCTCGGCTTGATCCGCGCGGTCGAGAAGTTCGACTACAAGATGGGCTACAAGCTTTCGACGTATGCGACCTGGTGGATTCGGCAGGCGATCACGCGAGCGCTCGCCGATCAGGGCCGGACGATCCGTCTACCGGTCCACGTCGCTGATCAGGTTCGGCGCCTCATGCGCGCGCGCAGGCAGCTCGCGCAGAAGCTGAATCGCGAGCCGACGCAGGCCGAGCTTGCAAAGGAGAGCGGCTTTCCGGAGAAGCGCGTCCAGGAGCTGCTCGATCTTGTCGAGGATCCGGTGAGCCTCGAGACGCCGGTGGGGGACGGGGAGAGCCTCTACGGCGATCTGATCGAGGACATCCACTCCGAGCACCCGGACGAGCTGACCGCGAAGCGGCTCCGCTCGCGCGAGCTCGCACTCGCGATCGCGCGGCTCAATCCGCGCATGCGCAAAGTGCTGGCGCTTCGGTTCGGCCTCGACGGCGAGACACCGCAAACGCTCGAAGAAGTCGGCACGCGCCTCGGCATCACACGCGAACGAGTTCGGCAGCTCGAAGCGCGCGCGCTCCGCGAGCTCAGACTCGCAGCGCCCGATCTCGAGCTGTACCTGCGCGCCTAGCCCGCGACGACTTGCATCTCGCGCAGGCCTGCAAGCCTGCGCAGAGACTCGAGCTCGATTTGACGGACCCGCTCCCGCGTGAGGCCGAGGCGGCGGCCGATCTCCTCGAGCGTCTTCGGCTCCTCGTCGAGGAGGCCGTAGCGGAGAACCAGCACTTGCCGCTCGCGATCCGGTAGCGCCTGCAACGCCGAGACGAGTGCCTGGCTTCGCAGCGACACCTCGACCTTCTCTTCGGGAAGTGGGTCGTCGCCCGCGACGAAATCTCCGAACACGGCGTCCTCTTGCTCGCCGACCGGCTGGTCGAGACTCGCAGATGCGCGGGCGGCGGCGCGCACCTCGCGAGCTTGCTCGATCGGAAGGCTCGCCTCTTCGGCGATCTCGTCGAGCGTCGGTTCGCGGCCGAGCTCCATCCAGAGCGTCCGCTCTGCGCGGTTCATCTTCTGGAGCCGCTCGACCACGTGCACGGGCATGCGGATCGTTCGCGCCTTGTCGGCGAGCGCGCGCGCAACCGCCTGCCGGATCCACCACGTTGCGTACGTGGAGAACTTGTAGCCGCGTCGCCAGTCGAACTTCTCGACGGCTCGGATGAGGCCAAGCGTTCCTTCCTGGATCAGGTCGAGAAACGGAAGGCCCTGGTTCCGGTAGTTCTTCGCGATCGAGACGACGAGGCGCAGGTTCGACTGGATCATCGTCTGCTTCGCCTGCATGTCGCCGCGCTCGATTCGCTTCGCGAGCTCGACTTCTTGTGCGGCGGTGAGGAGTGCATGACGACCTGCTTCGCGGAGAAAGAGCTGCAGTGCATCGGTCGTCGTCTCCGTCGGTTGCACTGCCGGCACCGGTACCGGCTCTTTCTCGGGCTCCTCGACGAGTTCGAGACCGCGACGCTCGAGCTCGTTGTAGAGCGCGTCAGTCTCGAGCGGATCGAGTTCGAGCGGCTCGAGGATCTCCTGAAGCTCGGGTTGCCGGACTTGTCCGCTTGTCTCGGCTGCTTCGAGGAGGGCCTGCAGTTCCTCGTTGCGGAGAATCGTCTCGATCTCGACTGTCATAAGGTCTCGCCGCGGACGCCCCAGCCTTGCCGGTGTTCCGCGCCGTACCTAGACCCAAACACGATTCCCCTGTGGAACGCAAGTCCTGGCGACAATCGACATGTCTTCGATCCCCTCAGCGCTTCGGCCCTCCGCGCACGCACGATAACCGACGTTATGTCAAGTTGGACGATGTGGCGCCGACGCGCCTGACGGAAGCTCTCCCCCGTCCCGGCCGCTAATTCGGCGCGAGCCCGGTGAAGTCGAGGCCTTCACAGAATCCGCGCTCGCGGGAGCGATCCAGGCGCCGGGAGTCGAACCCACCTACAGATTCTCTTGTCGCGGGGACTAAGCTCGGCCGGGTGCCCCCCGGGTCAGCGCTAGAGGAATTCCAAGAGAGCGGACTGGCGGCCGAGTCGCTTACGGGCAACTCGGCGAAGCTTCGTTTGACGCTCGATCTTGCGGCGCTCGTGTCACGGCTAGGGCGTCTTCGCGTTCTTGACGTCGGCTGCGCCGGACCCGAACCTCTCAACCTCTGGCAGCCGTTCGTTCCGCTTCGCGACCTGGTCGAGCTTGTCGGTGTCGACATAGCGGGCCTAGATCGCACCGAGGCTCGTGCGCGCGAGCTTCGGCTCGACGTCGAGCTCCGCCACGTCAGTGCATCCCGACTCACTGCGGCCTTTGGCGAGGCCTCGTTCGATGTGGTTGCGAGCACTCAAGTGCTCGAGCACCTTCACGACTGGCGCGACGCACTTTGTGAGATGGGCCGTGTTCTTCGACCCGGCGGAACACTCTTCCTAACGTGCGACTCGGGTGACGTGCGCGCCAATTTCGGAAAGCGAGCGCGGCTTACAGGGAAGCGCGCTTATGCGGCACTACGTCGACGGGTGCCGGCCGTAGGAAGAGTCGGCGACACCCTCGTCAGCGGCGAATGGGAGCGTGGCTTGCGCAAGAGCGAACTCAGAGAAGCAATGAGCGAGGCTGGAATCGAGGTCGAACGCCTCGAGTGGTATTGCCTCCGCTGCGTGAAGGTCGCCCAGCGGCATGCAGGCTCCGTGACCCGGCTCCTTTGGCTCTCCCTGGAAGAAGCACTCGCGAAGGAGAGCGCGGAGTCGATCGACCCCAGTCTGTACACAATCATCTACGCCCGGGGCCAGCGCATCGCCGACCCAACTGCGAGGCCAGGTTGAACCGCCCCAGGGCCATGTTCTCTTACCCAGTCATGTCGCGTGCGGGTCAAGCCCGCGCGGTCGACAGCGCCGAGCACACCCGGGCTATCGGGCGAAGGACAAGCTCGAGAACAAGCTGCACGACCTCGTCTGCGACGGGAAGGTGACGCTTAAATCCGCGCCGTGAGATCGCGGCGAACTCGATCAGGGTTTACCGGCGCGTGTACAGCGTCGCGCTGGCCTAGCGCGAGTAGTACTGAACGAAACCCTCGGTTGGGGGTTGAGCCGAATCGGAAACGGCTGAAGGTGAGAGGACGTAATGCGGTGCTCGACGGCGGTCGAGCGGGGGAGGATTTTCGCGTATGTCGACGATCCGGCTGATCGTCCTTTCTGTTACCGCGGCGGCGCTCATCAGCGCGTCGACCGGAGCAGCACTCGCAAGCCCAGCGGAGAGCCCTGACCCGGAGCCTGGAACGCCGAGCTGCAGCGGCTTGGTCGTTGCCATGGCTGATCACTACAGCGGTCCAAACGGCGCGTCGGGGAATCCGGGCGCCTCGGCAGGACCGGGCTACTTTCTTGGTAGCTCAACGGCCGACACGATTTCGCTCATCCGTACCTACCGCTGCTAGCCGGTCGCCGCGCCGGCGCAACTGACGCTACGCCTCGCAACAGCACGCGCTAGACGCCGGGGCACGTGCAGGGCAGTCAGTCCGGCGCGCTCCATGCGAGCGGTGGCGGAACGGCTCCCTTTTGGGAACTCGCTCCGCCACCTCAGTCCTCACCTAGCCGCCGAAAGAAGCACGCGCCGCCGCCGCTTCGCCAGCGATTGCAGACGCTTCCTCGACCGGAAGGATCGGGGTGGTGCTGAATCGCAGCCACGGCGTAAACGGCGCAGTCGCCTTGGCGATCGTCGCGGCGCTGTCGGCCTCGACGATCGCAACGCCGCCAGAGCCGTCCGCGAATCCCCAGAAGCCCTTGAACTCGAAGCCGTCCGGCGGCTTCCACTGTGAGAAGAAGGCGAGATTCCGCTGGATCGCCTCCTCACTGTTGCTGGGATGGAACTCCCACGTCGCGTGGAACAGCATCCGCACCTCCTGTGAGATGAGCCAATTCGACCCTACTAACCCGTTCACGCGCGTGTCAGGCCCAGCAAGGTCGGCTGCGATTCGAGCGTAACCATGCGGGATTTGTGTCAGCGGTCCCGGCCGGTCAATGTTCGCCGAATCGTCCTTCGTCTACGGCGCGGAGGGCTTGCATTTCGCCTGCGCGATCAAACCAGTAGTGGATCGCCGCGTCGTCGAAGTAGGACATGCAGCCGGTCGGGCACAGCGGCAGGATCTCCGCGAACACGTCGATGGTGGACGAGTAGTGGTCGCAGTCGATCGACACAAACCAGCCCGTCGGTCGCAAGTTCGATCCCTGCACCGCCCATCGGCTGAAGTGGCTCAACGACTCTGGGCGCGGTAAAGCCCATCCCTCCTGCGAGGGAATCTGCGCGGCATCACCCGGGCGGGGGACGGCTTCATTCGCCGCTGCAGTCATATAGAGGAGACGGCTGTTTCTGCGGGAGGGTGCGATGCGGCGTGGGAGTTGGAAGTTCGGGGTTGTTGCAGCGGTGGTCCTGGCGCTGGCTGTTGTCTGTGCGGTCGGAGCCGGAAATGCGGCGGCGGTTCGACCTGACACGGCACCGATTACGCCGGCTCTCGCTGAGATGGCGGCGCACGCATCGGCGGATGCCGAGTTGCACGTGATCGTCGTCGGTGAGGGCGCCGCGGCGGCGGCGGCTACGCACGGTCGACTCGGTAAGCGGCTTGGGTTTGTCGGTGCGGTGGCGGCGACCGTGCGCGCAGGTGAAGTGCGGCGCCTGGCGTCCGAACCGGGCGTCTCGTTCGTCGCACCGGACGCGCCGGTGCAATTGACGTCGACAGGCTCGGTGTCCGCAGGTTCGCTCGCGACCCTCTACCCCGGTCGAGACGGCGTCTCCAAACCGTGGGGCGCAGGCGTCACCGGGCAAGGCGTCGGCATCGCCGTAATCGACAGCGGCGTCACGCCGTCGTCGGATTTCGGGTCACGCCTGACGCAGGTGCAACTCGACGGACAAACAGGCTTACTCGGAGACACCGTCGGACACGGAACGATGGTGGCCGGCGTAGCCGCCGGGCAGAGCGCGGACGGAAAGTTCATCGGCATCGCGCCCGGCGCGAACGTCTACGCGATCAACATCAGTCGCGACGGCGCCGTCTACAGCAGCGACGTGATCACCGCCCTGAAGTGGGTGTTCGACAACGCGCACACCCAGAACATTCGCGTCGTCAACCTTTCGCTAACCGAGACGGTGCCGAGCTCGTACAAGAACAGCCCACTGGACTTGGCGGTCGAGCGGCTGTGGGCGAGCGGCGTCTTCGTCGTCGTCTCCTCCGGAAACCGCGGGCCGGGCCAGATCGACTTTGCACCTGCGAACGATCCCCTCGTCGAGACCGTCGGCGCATTCGACACAATGGAGACGAGCGGGCCCAAAGACGACACGCTTGCTCCGTGGAGCTCAGGCGGGACGACCGTGGACGGGTTCGACAAGCCGGAGATCGTGGTGCCGGGCCGCCACATCGCGACTCCGCTCCCGCCTGGGACGTATCTCGACTCCGTCGCACCAGCGGCAAACAGAATCGCGGGGGGCTATGCGTCCATCAACGGAACCTCGTTTGCTGCCCCGCAGATCGCAGGCGCGGCCGCGATCCTGTTCCAGGAGCATCCGACTTGGAGTCCGGACAACGTCAAGTGGTTGCTGGCTGCAAAGCCGGGCCCGAAGCCGAAGAACTCGAATGTCAGTTCGCTCAACTTGGGACCCGTCTACGACTTCAACTCAACGCCTGGTCGGGCGAACCAGGGCGTTCCCGCGCTCGTCTGCGCGCCCGGGACGACGTGTGTGAGCGGAAGCACCGTCGCCTCTAGCTGGGACTCGTCCAGCTGGACTTCATACAGCTGGAACTCCTACAGCTGGACCACGTCGAGCTGGAACAGCTCAAGCTGGACCTCGACAGCCGATTGGGACTCGTCGAGCTGGACCTCCTACAGCTGGAACACCTACAGCTGGAACTCGACCTCGTGGAACAGCGCCGACTCAGGCTCGTTCGACCCCTGGGGGTAGTTACCAGGCGCGCTCAGGCGCAGGCGCCGTTGCTTGCTCCGGAACAGCGGCCCGACCCGGTGGATGAGCGCGTCGCGTCGCTGATCGTCGGTCTGACGGCGCTGCTCAGCATCGGCCTCGTATTCGCGGGCCCGCACCTGCTGCACACGCTCCGCGAGCAGCCGGGGCGAGTGGCGACTCTGCTCGCGCTGACGCTCCTGCTGCAGATGTCCTCTGTCCAGGTGTATGGCCGCGGGAGCGTCAGCGCTTCGGCGATCGGCATCCTCGCGAGCGCGTTCGTGCTCGGTGCGAGCGCCGCCATGGGAATCGCGATCGTCGCGGCCTCGGCGCAGTGGCTGCGCCGACGCGGGAAGTTCCACAAAGGCGTCTTCGACGTCGCCAACTTCGCCTTGTCCGCCGCGGCTGCGGCGCTCGTCTTCGACGCCATACCGCAGTCGCGGCTGCTCGCGGCAGTTCTCGGGGGGTTCACCTACGCGGCGATGAACAACGGCCTGCTGTGCGCGGCAATGAGCCTGGCGGAGCACGCCTCGTGGCGAACGATCTGGTTCGAGCGGTTCCACTGGGCGCGCTTCCACTTCGCGCTCTTCGGCCCACTCGCGTTCGCAGCTTCGATCGCGTACGAACAAACAGGGGCTCCCGGTCTTGCTGCATTCGCGCTACCACCGGCGCTGATGATCCTCTCTGTACGCCAGTACCTCGAGCACACCACCGCCGCCGTCGAAGAGATCCGCCAGGCGAACCTGGAGCTACGCCGCGCGCACCGCGACACCATCGCCGCTCTCTCCCGCAGCATGGAGGCGAAGGATGTCTACACGGGCGGCCACACCGAACGCGTCGCGAAGATCGCGGTCGCGCTTGCGCGCGGGCTCGGCTACAAGAACGACGAGCTGGAGGCAATCGAGATCGGCGCCCTGCTCCACGACATCGGCAAGATCGGAGTTCCGGAGCAGATCTTGCGCAAGGAAGGCCCACTCGACGACGCGGAGTGGGAAGCGATCAAGATGCACCCGATCGTCTCCGACTACATCCTGTCCGAGCTCGACCTGCACCCGTTCGTCCGAGAGTGCGCGCGCTGGAGCCATGAGCGCATGGACGGCGCAGGCTATCCCGACGGACTTGCCGGCGAAGAAATCCCGCTGCCCGCGCGGATCATCCTGGTCGCCGACGCCTACGACGCGCTAACGACCAGTCGCTCGTACCGGGCCGCTCGCCCACCGCTCGCTGCGCTCGCGGAGATACGCGCAAACACCGGCACGCAATTTTGCCCCCGCGTCGTCTCGGTGTTCGAAGGACTGTCGAGCACGAATCCCGACTTCCTGCTGTCGAATCCCGACGCCCCGCAGGCCGGAGCCGCGTAGCCACTAGCCCACCAACCGCAACCTCGCGTGCAGCCGAGAAGCAATCCAATACGAGGGGGGCCGCGCAGCGGAGATCTGCGTCGCGGCTGCGCTCCCTGTGGCGCGTGTACGCGAGCCTTTCGGGCCGCCAACCTAGCCGTGGCGACCGAGAACGACGCGCCGATGGTCGCGACTCGGCCGGCGACGAGATACGCGGGGCCTGCGGCTAGCTCGAGTGGTGGAGCACGTAGCCCGGCGGCCCCGGATGGGGGTGGTGCGGGCCGAGTGTCAGTTCGCTGACGCTCCCTACGACCGTGAGGCGCGGCGGCTCGTACGGACGACCGCCACCTTCCTGCGTTCGCTTCGTTCGGTTATCGGTGCTCACGTCTGGGCGCTCCCAAGTTGGCTGACGGCATACGCATCATCTCGGCGCCGCCCGCAGAAGACAACCCCTCGGCGCCGGATCTGGACTTAAGTAGGACGACCTAGCCGATTTGACCCCTAAGCACACGACGGGCGCAGCAAGCCTCCTTAGAACTGGCGAGCGCGCACTGGGAGGCAGCCTCCCGGCGCGAGCCGCGTCCTGATGAAGGCGATGTGAGCGTCTTGCGGAGCCAGGCTGCGGGCGTCGCGTTCTGCGGCCCGAACGTGCCCTCGTCGCTACGACGTGTTCCGGCTCCGCAGGTTGAACGTACCCAGGTTCCGGTCGTTTTGCCAACCGTATAAACCGCGGGTCGGTGCTAACTGGTCGCCTGAGGAGCCTATCGAGGGCCTAAGATTCGGGCCAAGCGGAGCCAGCGCACGTTTCTCTCTGCGGCAGAAGTCGCCCAGCGGGGGAGGTCGCGTCGGGCCGCAGGCGTGACCGACGGCCCTGGCTCCGCCTCACCTCGCTCCGTGAAGCACGGGGCTGAGCCTCGGGCCGCCGCGAGGCTCAGCTTCGAAGTGTCCGTCACTCCCCCCGCAGCGGAATAGACGCTCCACAGCGCAAGAACTTGCGATACGGCTCGAGCTTGCGAGCGCTCGCGGACACGATCACAACGTCGCGCCTCCGAAAAGGATGCGGGGACTGAGCTCCGGGTTTCGCCCCCTCGAGGCTCAGCCTGACAACGCCGTCGGCCCCGCGATGCCCTAACGACGCGAGTGCAATTCGGTTGCGGCGCGACGTGCGCACATCGCAGCGCGCTCTAGTCGACGCGCGAATCGGTGACGACCGTCGGATCGTGGTGAGGCCGGGACAAATGCCGCAGGCCCCGGCCCCACTCTGATCGTGCGGCGAAGCGACGCCTCTCGCCCCCTGCGATCCGCTGGGCTTTCAGCTCCACGAAGGTGGGGCCGAGTGCCACGCGACTCACCCCCTCTCGGATTCGGATTCGCCGTCTGTCGGGCTGCTCAAGGTCACAGAGACCAAGCCTGGCCCCTTGCCGAACTGCGCGTGATCGCGTCCGCCATCGCGCGAATCTCCGCCGCCCGCTGCCGCTGCCCCGCCGCGCTCCCGAAACCGTGCTTCTCGCTGGTGTCGATCTCGTCGGCGAGCTCGAGCAGCCGTCGCGAGTAGATGCGCACCGAGGTCAGGCGGCGCATCCTTTGTGAGACGTGCGGACCCGGGCCCCCCGGTCGCGCCCCGGCGGGCCGACGACGCAACAGGAACGCTCGCCAGGGTTTGGACGAGTGGACGGCTCGGAACTCCAGAGTGTCCCAGCTCGCCTCGCCAGGGCGAACGGTATGCAGCGGGTCGAAGAGGTCCCGCCCTGCTCGTCGCCGAGTGCTCGTCCACGCGCCGTGCGCATCCAGCGTCGACGTCTCCAAGCTGCGTGCCGGCGGGCGCCTTGGCCGTCCGCGATTCGATCGCCGTGGGCGGTTCTCCACAGGTTGGATAAAACGCTGTGGAAATGTTGATAATTGAATTTTCGCAAACTGCGCGATTTTCGGTTTGCGACGGCTTGTATCGCGCTGCCGATCGTTTTAGGTTGCTGCTTGCGCCGAGCACGGAGCGCAAGTAGGTCGAAGCCGAACCGGTAGGTCGTACGGGAGAGCCGCAAGGCTCAAGCGGAAAGTCAGCCGGAGCGGTGGACGAAAGCGCAACCGGCTCGGCGAACTCTTGGTCCGTGGGTCCGCCCTCCCCGGCACGCCTGTCTCGGGTTGCAGGCCGGACGACTCGGTAGGATCGCCGCCGTGCATCTCCGGCTCCCGAGCCTCGACCGCGGCCTGACGTCCTTCCTGTGGGCGCTCTTCCTCTCGCTCTACATCTGGATCGGGATGCTCGCAATCGGCGTCTCCGGAGCGACGGCGCTGATCGTTGCGTTGCTCTCGCTCTTCGGGATCTTCTTCTTCGTCCGCCTCTTCGGCGGCGACGAGCCGCGCCGCGACCGCTAAGCGGCGAGGCCGCGTTCGGGCTCGGAAGCCCCACCTTGCCTCAGCGAGGCGACGAGCTTCGACGCGAGTTCGCGACCGAGCACTTCGACGAGGCGATCATGCGCCGGAACCCGATCCGGGTCGAGCCGGCCGACGGCTTGGAGGTCGGCACGGAGACGCGCATCCCCGCTCCGCCCCCGCGCCGGCGACGGTGCGGTTGTGACGAACATCCCGCCAAGGACATCGGCGGCCTTCTCGGACCGGCCGATCCCCACGGTCAGGGATTGAAGGAGTCGCCTCGCGGAAGAGGCGACTCCCTCGAACGGTCGCGTCTAGATCTCGTCGTCGTCGCGAACGACGACGCGGCGGCCGTCGCCAACGGCTGAGCGCGTGCCGGCGAGCGCCGGATCGCGCTCGACGCGATCGGCGGGCACCGTGTCCGTTTCCGCGCGCTCGGCCATCGTGGGCTCGTCCGCGACGCGGCGGTCGTCCACGGTGGGACCGGCATCCACGATCCGCCTCGGACCGGTCGTGTCGAAGCAGAAGCCGAACACGGCGCCGAGGCCGAATGCGAGCACGCCGACGTACTCCGCGAAATCGCGGACGATGTCAGCGATGCCAACGTCGCCCGACCACGACAAGACGTGGCTGCGCGCGCCGTTTGCGTGCGGCTGGAGACCGATCGCGATCCAGACGACAGCGATCGCCACCGGTACGAAGCCGAGCAGGAACGTGCCGAGCGAGAACGTGGGCCAGCCCCCCTTCGTCCACCCGCCTGCGAGCTGCGAAACGGCGAGCACGACCCCGCCTGCGGCGATGATTCCGTACTGAATCCAGTAGTCGCGGTTGCTCTCGTCGCCTATGTATGCCGCCGCGACCCACACCAGCGCGCCCGCAATGCCCGCGCCGAGCGCGGTCATGAGGCCGCGATGGAAATCGATGATGCGCATCAGATCACCTCGTTGTCCGTTCGCGTCTTGTAGGTGAAACGGAGAACGTCCGGATGGAGGTGCGCGCCTATTTCTGCGGCGAAAAGCCCTATTCGAAGGCGAGGCGTCGTGCGTCGAATTTGGCGGAGTAGAGCTCTTCCCGAAACTCCTCGAGCGTCCGCAGCGCATCGTCGGCGAACACGTGGTCGACGACGCCCACGTGCAGGTCGTTGTGGAACGGCACGTCGACGTGGTCGTGCGAGACGAGATTGATCGAGAGGCTCTGACACGCAGGGCAGCGGACAGCGAGACCGATCGCGCTTCGGCTACCCGGCGCGAGGAGCGCGAACGACGAGGGAGAAACGGGTCGGGCGCACTCTTCGACGTAGCAGAAGAAGCTCCACGGCCACTCCCCCGCTTTGATCCGCTCCGCCGCGCGCTCGCCGAACTCGACCGCAAGCGGCTCGACGCGCGACGTCATCAGGTTGAGGAAGTCGCCGCCCTCCAAGCCGAGCGGCGCCCAGTCGAGCTCGTCGTGGCTGACGAGGCCGTCGTGGTCGTCGCCGCACGGGCATTCGAACCGCACGCGAAAGACGACGGGGTGAGCAGTCCCGGCAAGTCGCTCGAAGCTCCGGAAGGACGAGAGCGCGACGCGCGTCTCTCCGCGCTCCGGGCAGGAGAAGGTGTATCGGCTCGTCAGAACGTCGTACATCCGCTGGACCCTTGTAGCCCGTGTATCGGACGGAAAACCGGCACTCGTGAGCGGCTCAGTACGTGATCAACGCGTGGAGGTCGTACTGCGCGAGCTTCCTCCGGCCGCCGAGGAATGCCAGCTCGATCACGAAGTTCACGCCGACGACCACGCCTCCGAGCTGCTCGACGAGACCCGCGATCGCTTCGACCGTCCCGCCTGTCGCGAGCACGTCGTCGTGGATCACGACGCGCGTGCCGTGCGGGATCGCGTGCAGGTTCACCTCGAGCGCGTTCTGGCCGTACTCGAGCGCGTACGTCGCGGAGACCGTCTCCGGCGGCAACTTGCCGGGCCGGCGCGCGGGCACGAACCCGCAGCCGGCCGCTCTCGCGATCGCCGCACCGAGAATGAACCCGCGCGCTTCCGCCCCGAGCACGAGGTCCGGTTCGCGCTCGGCCGTCCAAGCTGCGAGCTCGTCGATCGTCTGCCGCAACGCCTCCGGGTCTTGGAGGAGCGGCGTGATGTCCTTGAACCCGACTCCGGGCTCGGGAAAGTCGGGGACCTCGCGGATCCGTGTCCGGAGGTCGATCGCGCTCACGAGCCGGCGAGGCGGCGCACGTCGCGCCAGAAGAGCAGCTGCGAGAGCTCCTGCGCAGCTTCCGAGAGGCTTCGCAGATCGGCGACGCCGGCGCGGCGGCGGTCGGGATTCCGCGAGCGGAGCGCCGGCGCGACGAGCGCCTCGAGAAGCCCGGCTTGACGGTCCGCTGCCGTTCGGAATGCGCGCAAATGCCGTGGCGTGATCCCGAAGCGCGCGAGCTTGCCGCAGGCGAGCGCGACTTCGGCGTCGGTCTCCGCATACAGGCGCTCGCCGCCGTCCTGGCGCGGCTCGAGCAGCCCGAACTCCTCCAGCT
>JBKPRX010000110.1:0-22400 GCA_046734795.1 Actinomycetota bacterium | reverse complement strand
CGGTACCACGCGACGGTTTGCTCGAGGCCTTCGCGCAAGGACGTCTTCGCTTCGAAGCCGAAGAGCTCGCGGGCGCGCGAGACGTCGAGCTGACGGCGCGGCTGCCCGTTCGGCTTCGACGCGTCCCAGACGATCTCGCCGTCGAACCCGGTGACGTCTGCGATCAGCTCGGCCAGGTCACGTATCGCGATCTCCTCACCGGTGCCGAGGTTGACGGGCTCCGCGCCGTCGTAGCGCTCGGCCGCGAGGACGATCCCTTCTGCGCAGTCGTCGACGTAGAGGAACTCACGCGTCGGCGAGCCGTCGCCCCAGAGGACGATCTCGCGCTCGCCTCGCTCCTGCGCTTCCACCATCTTTCGAATCAGCGCCGGGATCACATGCGAGGTCTCGAGGTCGAAGTTGTCGCGTGGCCCGTAGAGGTTGACGGGCAAAAGGAAGATCGCGTTCAGCCCGTACTGCTCGCGATATGCCTGTGCGCCCACGAGCAGCGCCTTCTTCGCGACACCGTACGGCGCGTTCGTCTCCTCCGGATAGCCGTTCCAGAGGTCTTCCTCGCGAAACGGCACGGGCGCGAACTTCGGGTACGCGCAGATCGTTCCGAGGACGACGAGCTTCGCGACCTCGTGCATGCGGCTGAGCTCGACCACGTTCGCGCCCATGGCGAGGTTCGCGTACCAGTAGCGCCCGGGATTCGCGCGATTCGCACCAATGCCGCCGACCTCCGCGGCGAGATGGAGCACGAGCTCGGGCTTCGTCTCTTCGAACAGCCGCTCCGTGTCGTCCCAGCGCGTGAGGTCGTAGTCGCGTCGCCGAACGACGAGCGGATCCGCTCCTCGTGCACGCAGCTGCTCGACGACGTGGCTGCCGAGGAATCCGCCGCCGCCTGTTACGACGACGCGCGTCACTTCGCGGCTGGCGCCGGCACCGCGCTGAGCCAGTCGACGCGGCCGATCCACCGCTCGCGGTTCTCGGCGTACCAGGCGATCGTCCGCAGCACGCCTTCCTCCCACGACACCTTCGGCGCCCAGCCCGTCTCGCGGCTCAGCTTCTCGAACCCGACGCGGAGCGACATAACCTCGCTTGCGCCCGGCCGGTAGCGAGCCGCAGTCGAGGAAACCTCGCGCCCGGCCGGCCAGTAGCCGTGCTCCTCGCCGACGCGCAGGATCAGGTCGACCCAGTCGCCGACGGAGATGTTCTCGCCTTGGCCGTAGACGTAGACGTCGCCGGGGATCCCGTGCGCGGCGACGGTGAGGTGACCGCGAACGCCGTCGCTGCAGAAGCAGAAGTCGCGCTGCGGATCGAGCTGGCCGAGCTCGATCGACTCGCGCGCGAGCGCCTGCGTGATGATCGTTCCGGTGATGTAACGCGGGTTCTGGCGCGGTCCGTAGTTGTTGAACATGCGGGTCACGATCGCGGGCAATCCGAATGCGTCGTAGTAGTTCATCGTCAAGAAGTCCGCCGCGACCTTCGAGGTTGCGTAGATCGACTTCGGATTGATCGGCGAGCGCTCGTGGAGGATCAGGCCGCCGTCTTCGTCCCAGCTGTGGTGGTCGCGCACGGTCTCGCGCGGATTGCCGTACTCCTCCGAGGTTCCGGCGGTGTCGAGCTTCTCGATCTCGAGGCCGTGGTCGACGATCGCCTGCAACAGGTTCAACGTCCCGACGGTGTTCGCCATCACGGTCTCGTACGGTCTGTGCCACGACTCGCCGACGTGCGCCTGCGCAGCGAGATGGAAGATGTACGGCCGATCGGGTGCGGTGTCGCGGATCTCCTTGATGAGATAGTCGACCGACGTCTTGTCGGTGAGATCCGCGAACTTGACGGTGAGCTGGTCGCGCAAGTGCCAGATGTTGTTCAGCGCGCCGCTCGACGTCGCGCGCACAAACGCGTAGACGTTCGCGCCCAGCGCGACGAGCGCCTCGGTGAGGTGCGAGCCCATGAATCCGTCGGCCCCGGTCACGAGCGCGGTGCGGCCTTCGTAGAGCGAGCCGAACTCAGCGCGGAGCGCCTCGGCCCAGTTGTCGGTCGTCTCTGGTTTCATCGCAGGATGGCCGTCGCCGATGCCAAGACTAGCCCCCAAAGCGGCGGGGCCGTCCGTTCCGGCGTCCTCACGGCGCTCGCGATCGTCGTCCTCGCAGGCGCGGCGATCGGCGCGGGCGCGCTCCTTGCACAGAAGTTCGGCAGCTCCGCGCGCACGGACGGGTTCCTGCTCGCGTACGGCGTCTACATCGTCCTTACAGTTGCGGCGCAAGCGTTCCGGTTCGTCGTCGTACCGCGGCTGACGCGAGCCGAAGACGCCGGGCGGCTCGGCACGGAGCTGCGTGCGTACACACTCGCGTTCCTCGCGCTCGCGATTCCGGTGACGATACTCGTCGTCGTCTTTGCGAACCCGCTCGGCGATGCGATCACGGGGAAGCTGCCGCCCGTCGCGGCGGCGGAGGCAACCTCGGCGCTCCCGTGGCTCGTTCCCGCCGCGTTCTTGCAGCTCCTGGCAGCGCTCGCAGCGAGCGCGCTCGCCGCGCGTGGCAGTTACGGAACGGCCGCTGCCGGCTACGCGCTCGGCGGGGTCGCCGGTCTCGTCGTCTTCGCGGCCTTCGCCGACAGCCACGGCCTCGTCTCGCTTGCCTGGGGTCTCGTTCTGAACGGCACGCTCGCTGCGGCGATTCCGTTCGCGCGGTTGCGAATGCTCGGCGTGCGGCTCGAGAGCGGAGTGCCGCTCGACATCGGGCGGCGACTGTGGCTCCTCGTGCAAGGCGCGGCAGTTCCGGTCGCGGCGCAGGCGCTCTACCTGATCGCGCTGCGACTCGCGGCCAAGCTCGGCGTCGGCAGCGTGAGCACGTTCAGCTACAGCTATCTCCTTGCGGCAACGCTCGTCGCCGCGACGGCGTTCTCGCTCGGGTTGATCTCCGCGGCGCCGCTGACCCGGCGCGGCGTCGATCCCGCCGCAGCCGCCGACCACGTCGTCAATTCCGTGTGGATCGGCCTCTGGCTCGTCGGTGCCGCGACGGGAATCTTCGCGCTCGTCGGCGACCGTGTCGTCGAGGCGGTGCTCGGCTCGGAGTACGAAGGCGTCGGCCGCCTCGTGGTTGCGCTTGCGCCGTGGATGGTCGTCGCCTCCGCGCTGCACGTGACGCTGCCGCTCGCGTTCGTGCTCGACCGGCGACGCGCGCTCGTGCCGATCGCGCTCGGTGGACTCGCGCTCGGCGTGCCACTCGGCCTCGGCCTGCGCGAGCTCTGGGGGAGCGACGGAATCGCGATCAGCTTGGCGTTGGTCACGCTCGTGATGCTCGTAGCCGTGATGGCCGACGTCTCGCCGCAGATGGTTGCGCCCGCCCTTCGCGGTCTCACGCGACTGGGCGTGACGATTGGCGCGATCGCGGTCGTCTCCTTCGGCTTGCCTGCGCTCGTCCTTCCCGACGTCGCCGCAGCGGTCGTCGGTGCGGCGCTGTACGCGCTTGCGACGCTCGCGCTCGCGCTTCGGTTCGGCGCGTTGCGCGACGCGTGGGCGTACGTACGGGCGCTCCACTAGCCTGTCCACGTGCGTCGCCGCGCGCTAGTCACCGGGATCGGCGGCCAGGACGGCTCGTATCTCGCAGAGCTCTTGCTGGAGCAGGACTACGAGGTGTACGGCCTCGTGCGCCGGCCGGTGTCGTCGCGCTTCGACAATGTCGAGCACGTTCGCGAGCGGCTCGAACTCGTCGAGGCCGACCTGCTCGACCAGCTCGCGCTCGTCGACGTGCTGCGCGACGCGCGTCCGCACGAGGTCTACAACCTCGCGTCGCCGTCGTTTGTGCCGATGTCGTGGAAGCAGCCCGTCGTCACCGCCGAGTTCGCGGCAGTCGGCGTGACGTCGCTGCTCGAAGCCATTCGTGCCGTCGACAACTCGATCCACGTCTATCAAGCGTCGTCGAGCGAGATCTTCGGACTGCCCGCCGAGGTTCCGCAGACCGAGCGAACCGCGCTCGCACCGGTGACGCCGTACGGCGTCGCGAAAGCCTACGGACACTTCATCATCGGCTCGTACCGCCGCCGCTACGGACTGCACGCGTCGTGCGGGATCCTCTACAACCACGAGTCGCCGCGCCGCCCGCACGACTTCCTGCCGAGCAAGGTGGCGCACGCCGCCGCCGCGATCGCGCTTGGCTTGCAAGGTGAGCTGTGGCTCGGCGACCTCGATGCTCGGCGTGACTGGGGCTACGCGGGCGACTACGTCCGCGCGATGTGGCTGATGCTCCAACAGGACGAGCCGCGCGACTACATCGTCGCGACTGGCGAGCTGCACAGCGTGCGCGAGCTCGTCGAGCTCGCGTTCGACCACGTCGGTCTCGACTGGCAGACATACGTGCACATCGACGAGTCGCTCAAGCGCGGCCCCGCCGAGCTGCACGACCTCGTTGGCGACGCCTCGCGCGCCCGCGAGGGCCTCGGCTGGGAGCGGCGCGTCGACTTCCCGGAGCTCGTCAAGCTCCTTGTCGACGCAGAGCTCGAGCGGCTCCGCGGGACTCCGGCGCTCACAGGTTCGTAACGCCCCCTCTTTACAATCGGCCGCGTGGAACGTGCCCCCTCGGCCGAAGCGTCCGTCGACGACGTCTACGAGCGGCTTCGGGAGGCGCTCGACCGGTCGGCTCGCGATCCCGCTGCGGTTCGCGGCCTGGCGGAGCGCTTCTGGGCGGTCAGCGCAGACAAGCCGCTCGAGCGGCGCCCCGGCGTCAAGGGCTGGCTCTCTTTCCAGGTCAAGCGGATCCTGCGGAAGCTGATGCGCTGGTACGTCGAGCCGGCGCTCGTCGAGCAGCGGATCGTGAACGACGCGCTGCTTCGGCTCGTGGACGACCTCGCACAACGTGTGGACACGCTCGAGGCCGCGGCGCGCCCGTCACCGCAGGACTGGTAGCGATGCGCGTCGTCGTGTGCGCTCCCCAGGTGCCGTTCGAGCGAGGTGGCGCCGAGATCTTCGCGGACGATCTCGTCCACGAGCTCCGCGAGCGCGAGCACGACGTCGAGCTCGTCACGATTCCGTTCAAGTGGTACCCCGGCGAGCGCGTCCTGACGCAGGCGTTCCTCTGGCGCTTGTGCGACCTCGAGGAAGCGAACGGCAGGCCGATCGACGCCGTGATCGCGACGAAGTTTCCGTCGTACGCCGTGCGTCACCCGCGCAAGATCGTGTGGCTCTTGCACCAGTTTCGTCAGGCGTGGGATCTCGACCGCACCGCGCTCGGCCACTTCTCGGAGGACGCTGACGACCGCGCGCTGCGACGGAAAGTACTTGCATTCGAACGCACTGCGCTCGCGGAGGCGCGCGCGATCTTCGCGACGTCGCGCAACGTGGCGAAGCGGCTCGAGGAATCGACAGGGCTTGCCGCCGAGGTGATGCCGCATCCGCCCGCTTCGCTCGCCTATCGCTGCGAGACCTACGACGACTTCATCCTCTCCGTCAACCGCCTCGATCGCGCGAAGCGGATCGACCTGCTGCTCGCCGCGGCCGCGCGTGACCCTGGCTTGCGCGTCGTGATCGCCGGCGATGGTCCCGACCGCGAGCGGCTTGAAGATCTCGCGCGCAAGCACGGCCTCGACGGCCGCGCGACCTTCGCAGGACGAGTGTCCGACGCCGAGCTCGCGAACTTGTACGCGAATTGTCTCGGCGTCTTCTACGCGCCGGTGGACGAGGACTTCGGGATGGTTCCGTTCGAAGCGTTTCTCGCGGAGAAGCCGGTCGTGACGACGACCGACGCCGGCGGACCGCTCGAGATCGTCCGCGACGGAGAGACCGGCCTCGTCGTCGAGCCCCGCGCCGATGCGCTCGTGCACGCTTGCACGTGGCTGCGCGAGCATCGCGACGAGGCGCGCACGCTCGGGCTTGCCGGCAAGGCAGTCGCGAGCGGCGTCACGTGGGATGCGTGCGTCGAACGCCTGCTCGCGGCGGCCGGATGAAAGTCGCGTACTTCTCGCCGCTGCCGCCTGACCGGTCCGGGATCGCGGACTACAGCGCGCTCCTCCTGCCGGCGCTCGAACGGCGGATCGAGGTGGAAGTCGTGCGGCCGGGACGGACGCGGCCGCTGCCGTCGACCGACGTCGCGCTTTACCACGTCGGCAACAACCCGGACGCGCACGGCTGGATCGTCGATGCGCTGCGGCGGCGGCCCGGTGTCGTCGTGCTCCACGACTTCGTCCTTCACCACCTCGTCGCCGGGCTGACGATCGGTCGCAAGGACGGCCACGCGTACCTCGCGGCGATGGAGCGCGAGGCCGGCGTGCCGGGGCGTCTCCTCGGGTACGGCGTGCTCGAGGGTCGCGTGCCGCCGCTCTGGGAAGTCCGGCCCGACGAGTTTCCGCTCGCGGGTGAGGTGCTCGACCGCGCGACCGGGCTGATCGTCCATTCGCGCTACGTCGAGATGCACGCGCGCGAGGCGGGATACGACGGTGCGCTCTGGGTCGTGCCGCATCCTGCGTGGCCGGTGCCGCGAATCCACCCGGCGCGAATCGACGGAGAGCCTGTCTTCGGTTGCTTCGGCCATGTGAACGAGAGCAAGCGGATTCCGCAGCTCTTGGAAGCGTTCGCCACCGTCCGCGCGGAGCATCCGCGCGCGCGCTTGCTGCTCGTGGGACCGTCGTCGCCGGGCTTCGATCTCGATGCTCGTTTGCGCAGCGCGGGTGTCGAGCGCGAGGGCGTCGTGCGCGAGGACTACGTCGACGAGTCGCGTCTCTGGGAGCTGATGGCGGCCTGCGACGCGGTGGTCGCGCTGCGCGCGCCGACGATGGGCGAGACCTCGGGCACGGTCGTCCGCGCGCTCTCGCTGGGCAAGCCGCTCGTCGTCAGCGACCTCGGCTGGTTCTCCGAGCTTCCGGCCGACGTCGCGCTCAAGGTGCCCGCGCGGACCGACGACGAGGTCGACGCGCTCGCAGCAGCGCTACTCGACCTTGCCGCGGACGAACGAAAACGCCACGCGATGGGCGAGGCTGCCCGCGAGCACGCAGAGCGCGTGCACGACCTCGATCTCGTCGCCGAGCGCTACGTCGCGGCGCTCGAGTACGCAGCGGGGACGCAGGACGTCGAAGAGCGCGTGCTTCGCGAAGTCGCAACCGCGAGCTCGGACGTGGGCCTCGACCCGACGCTCCTTGCGTCACCGCTCGCCGAGGCCGGCCTCGTGACGAACGGCGCTGTCACTTCGGGGCGGCTCGCTGAAACAGGCGCTTGGACACGGCCGGGCGTGACAGCGCCGCGGTGGTGGGGATTCGCGGCACGCGTCCCGGTCTGGGCCTGGCTCGGCGCGATCGTGGCGGTCTCGACCGTTGTCCAGATCCTGCTCGGACGGCGGCTCGTCGCGCCGTGGATCATGGTCGACGAGCTCGTCTACTCCGACATGGCACGCAGCTTCGCCGACACCGGCGAGTTCCTGATTCGCGGCGTGCATGCGAACTACGGCGTCGTCTATCCCGCACTGCTTGCAATCCCCTACGCGCTCTTCGGCGCGATGCCCGACGTCTACGGCGCGGCGAAGGCGATGAACGCCGTGCTGATCTCCACCGCGGCGATTCCCGCCTACTTCCTTGCGCGCAGGCTCGTCCGGCAAAGCACCGCGCTCGTCGCTGCGGCGTTCGCTGTTGCGCTTCCGTCGCTCGTCTACGCCGGCACGTTGATGACGGAGAACGCGTTCTATCCGCTCTTCCTCTGGCTCGTGCTCGCGCTCGTGGCGATGCTCGACCGGCCGACGCTCCGACGCCAGCTGCTCGTGCTCGCCTTGTGCGCCGTCGCGTTTCTCACACGTCCTCAGGCCGTGGCGCTCGTCGTCGCCGTGGTGACTGCGCCGCTCGTGCTTGCGTGGATCGAACGCGGACGTCGTCGTCAGCTCGGCGCCTTCGTTCCCCTGTACGCGGCGACCGCGCTCGCAGCGGCAGCGGTCGTGATCGTGGAAGTCGTGCGCGGACGCTCGCCAACCGCAGCGCTCGGAAACTACAGCGTGACCGGCAATGCGGGCTACGAGCTGTGGCCGTCGCTCAAGTGGCTCGTCTACCACGTCGCGGAGCTCGACCTCGCGCTCTTCGTCGTCCCGTTCGCTGCGGCGATCGTGCTCGTCGCGTCGGCGCGACACCTCGACCGTGGCGTGCGGACGTTCGTGGCCGCGTCGGCGTCGATCGTCGTCTGGCTCGTCCTCGAGGTCGCGGTCTTCGCGTCGCACTACTCCGGACGCGTCGAGGAACGGAATCTCTTCTACGTGATGCCGTTGTTCGTGATCGCGCTTCTTGTCTGGACCGAGCGCGGCCAGCCGCGACCGCCGCGGGCGACCATCGTCGCTGCCGTCGCCGCCGCCGCGCTTCCAGGCGCGCTGCCGCTCTTCACTCTCATCGGCGGCGGGAACGTGAGCGCGCTCTCCGACACGGTCGGCCTACAGCCCTGGTGGTGGTTGGAGCAGCGCGTGCTCCAGGCGGGCGCCGTCGGGCTCGTCGTGGTCGCCGTTGCGATCGGCCTTGCCGGATGCTTCCTGTTCCTGTCACGCCGTTACGCGGCCTGGCTGCCCGCGCTTGTCGCCACCGGCTTCTTGCTCACGTGGCTGCCGCTCCAGCTGTGGGCGTTCGGCTTCCCGTCGGCGTCGCTCGGCGCGCTCTACCAAGGGATCGGCACCGGACACGACCGCGACTGGATCGACGCAGCGGTTGGCCGCGACGCGAACGTCGCCGTCCTCGCGAGCTCGACGCGCAACCCGTTCGCGGTGCAAGAGAACGAGTTCTGGAACCGAAGCGTGCGCGCGCTCTACAACCTGGCCCCGCACGAGTTCGGCGGCGCGATGCCCGAGCGTCATGCCGTCGCGAACGACCAAACCGGCGTCGTCACGTGGCGCGGGAAGCCCGTCGACGCCGACTACGTTCTCACCGACGTGTCGAACGCGGTCGCCGGTCGCGCGATCGCGCACGCTGCCAACGTCGCCGGCGGCGACCAGACGCCGCTCGTTCTCTATCGCGTCGAGCGACCGCTGCGTCTGACGCGGCGAATCTCCGGCCGGTACGCGGACGGCTGGTCCGAGCCCGTGCTCGAATGGACGAACACAAGCTGCACCGGCGGCTCGCTCGCGCTGGAGCTCGAGACCGACTTCACGACGTTCCCAAAGGGCCAGAAGGTTCGCGTCACCGGCACGACGCCGGCACGAACGATTCGCTTGACGCGGGCGACGTCGCCGCTTGCGATCACGCTCCCGCTTCGGCCGGTGCGCGGCGTGTGCCGCGTGCGCTTCGCGAGCTCGCCGGCACGCGTGCCCGGAGGCGCCGACACGCGGCTCCTCGGCGCCCGATTCCGCGCGATCGTGTATCACGAGCCCGCGCGGTGAGGGTGGTCGTCGACGTCAGCCCGCTCTCGCATCCGCGGACCGGCGTCGGGAACTACGTGCGCGGCTCGCTTACCGGGATGGCCGCAGTCGCGGAAGACGACGACGAGCTCGTCGCGTTCGCGCCCGCGAGTCCGGCAGGCCGACGCGAGATCGACCGCGCGCTTGCACGTGTCGAGGTCACGCGGCTCCTGCCGACGCTGCCCGGCGCGCACGTCGCGCGCACGCTCTGGAGCAGACTGGGCTGGCCGCCCGTCGAGCGGTTCGCCGGACGGCTTGACGCGTTCCACTTCAGCGACTGGATGTTCCCGCGACAGCGCGGCGGCGTCCGCTCGACGATGGTGCACGACCTTGTGCCGTTGCACTTTCCGCAGTGGGTGCATCCACGCACGCGCCGGATGCACACGGCGAAGCTCGACCAGATCGCCTCGTGCGACGTCGTCTTCACGAACGCCGAGTTCACCGCGAACGACGTCGCCGAGACGCTCCGGGTCCCGCGCGAGCGGATCTGCGTGGCGTATCCGGGCGTGGAGGAGGGCTTCACGCCGGACGGCGACCGGACGAACCTCGGCCGGCCCTACGTGCTCACGGTCGCAACGCTCGAGCCGCGGAAGAATCTGCAGACCTTGGTCGAGGCCTACCGGCGGCTCGCCGGTGACGACGTGACGCTCGTCGTCGCGGGCGGCGCCGGGTGGGGACGGCAACCGCACCTCGACGTGCCCGGGATCGTGCCCGCCGGCTACGTGCCGCCGGAGCGCTTGCCGGCGCTCTATCGCGGCGCGGAGGCTTTCGTCTTCCCGTCGCGCTTCGAGGGGTTCGGCATGTCCGTGGTCGAAGCGCTCGCATGCGGCGTGCCGTGCGTCGTCTCGTCGCATCCGTCTCTCGACGAGGCCTGCGGCGACGCCGCGATTCGCGTCGACCCCGAGAGCCCGGACGCGATCGCCGACGGAGTGTGCCGCGCGCTCGCAGCACGCGACGAGCTCGTGCCGCGCGGACTCGAGCACGCGCGGCGGTTCACGTGGGCCCACAACGGCCGCGTGCATCTCGAAGCGTTCCGCGCGGCGTCGTGAAAGTCGCACTCGACGTCACGCCGATGCGACTGACCCGCGCCGGGACCGCGCGGTACCTCTTCAGCCTCCGCGAGCGCCTGCGACGAACAGTCGAGATCCGCGAAGTCGCCTTCGGCGGCGCCGGCAAGGCGTCGATCCTGGCGCGCGAGCTCGCGTGGTATCCGTTCGGGCTCGGTCGGGTACGCGACGTCGATCTCCTCCATTGCCCGACGTACTACGCGCCGTTGCGCGCGCGGGTGCCCGTCGTCGTCACCGTGCTCGACCTCTCCGTGTTCCGGTACCCGGAGGCGTTTCCCACGTGGATGCGCAACTACGTGCCGCGGTACGCACCGCGCGCGCTGCGCGCGGCGACACGGCTGCTTGCGATCTCGGAGTTCACGAAGCGCGAGCTCGTCGAGTTACTCGCGATTCCCGACGAGAAGATCACCGTGACGCCGCTCGCGGCTGCGTCGGCGTTCGGGCCCGACGGCGCGCGTGCCGAAGGCGAGTACGTGCTCGCCGTCGCGACGCTCGAGCCGCGCAAGAATCTCGCGCGCCTTGCGGAGGCGACACGCAAGCTCGGTGTCGAGCTGCGCGTCGTCGGCGAGCGAGGGTGGGGTGGCGTCGAGGTCGCCGGCGAAGGTGTGCGGTGGCTCGGGCGACTGCAAGACGACGAGCTCGCTGCGCTCTACCGCGGAGCAAGCGTCTTCGCGTATCCGTCGCTCTACGAAGGCTTCGGCATGCCCTTGCTCGAGGCGATGGCGTGCGGTGCGCCGGTCGTGACGAGCCGAGGCGGCGCGACGGAAGAAGTCGCAGGCGATGCGGCCGTGCTCGCGGATCCGCTCGACGTCGATGCGATCGCAGCCGGGATCGACGACGCTCGTTCGCGCGCCGACGAGCTGAGCGCGCGCGGGCTCGAGCGGGCGGCGCGGTTCACGTGGGACGAGACGGCGCGCCTGACGCTCGACGCGTACCGAGAGGCGATCGGTGGCTGACGGCGAGCCGCTCGTCGTCATCGACGCCGACGTCCTCGGCCGTCAGCGCACGGGCGACGAGACCTACGTCGAGCGGTTGCTCTCCGCGCTGCCCGGAGCCGCGGACGGCTTGCGGCTCGCCGCGCTCACGCGTCGGCCCGAGCTCGTTCCGGCCGGCATCGAGCCGGTCGAGCTGCGCGCGCGCGTCCAGGAGCTGCGCATGGCCGTGCGCGTCCCGCTCGTCCTTCGGCGGCTGAAGCCCGCGCTCGTGCACTTCGTGCACGCGCTGCCGCCGTTTCTTCCGTGCCCGGCGGTGCTCACGATCCAAGACCTTTCGTTCGAGCGCGACGCGTCGCTGATGGGGCGGCGCGAGGCCACGATCTTCAAGACGGTCGTGCCGCGTTCGGTCCGGCGCGCACGGGCGGTCTTCGCCATCTCGCAACGGACCAAGGACGATCTCGTCGAGCTCTACGGCATCGAGCCGGAGCGTGTCGTCGTGACGCCGCTCGCCTACGACGACACGCTCTTTCGGCCGGAGGCAAACGGCGCGCACGACGAGTTCTTGCTCCTTGTCGGCGCGATCGAACGGCGGAAGGACCCGCTCGTCGCAGCCGACGCAGCGCGCGCGGTCGGACTCCCGCTCATTTCGGTGGGTCCGATCCGCGACGACGCGCTCGCCGACGAGCTGCGCAAGCGCGGTGCCGACGTGCGCGGCTTCGTCGACAAGGACGAGCTCGCGCGCCTCTATCGCCGCGCAGCGTGCCTCCTCTTCCCGACGCGCTACGAGGGGTTCGGGCTGCCGGTCGTCGAGGCGATGGCGAGCGGCACGCCTGTCGTCGCCACGCGCGACGCGGCCGTGTTCGAAGCAGGCGGCGATGCGATCGTCTACGCCGAGCCCGCGAAGTTCGCCGATGCCGTGCGGCGCGCGCTTGCCGAGCGCACGCAGCTGCGGGAGCGCGGCCTTGCTCGGGCCGGCGCGTTCAGCTGGGAGGAGACAGCGCGCCGGACCGTCGAGGTGTACCGGCAGGTGCTCCGCTCGTGAGCAGCGTCGGCGCGGTCGTCATCTCGCACGGTCACGCAGCCGAGCTCGCGCGTCTCGTGCCGGCGCTCGCGCCGCAGGTCGACGAGCTCGTCGTCGTCGCGAACATCGCCGGGAGCGTGCCGGAAGAGCTGCCGGAGAAAGTGCGCGTCGTCGAGAACGCGCGGCCCCTCTCGTACGCCGCGAACGCGAACGCCGGCGCCGCGCACACCTCGGCCGACTACGTCCTCGTTGCAAATCCGGACGTCGTGCCCGAGCCGAACGCGGTCGGCGAGCTGCAGCGGTTCCTCGACGAGCATCCGCGCGCCGGGATCGCCGGCCCGCAGACGCTCTATCCGGACGGCCGCTGGCAGCCGACACGACGCGCGTTCCCGCGCATCGGCGGCACGCTCGTCCGGCGCACGCCGCTTCGCCGCGTGTTTCCGCCGGATCGCTGGCAGCGGCGCCACTACCAGCTCGACGTGCGCCCCGAGGAGCCCGTCGAGGCGGACTACCTCCTCGGCGCGTTCCTGCTCCTGCGCCGGACGATGCTCGACGAGCTCGGCGGCTGGGACGGGGGGTTCCGGATGTACGGGGAGGACATCGACCTCGCGTATCGCGCGGCGAAGGCAGGCTGGGAGCGGTGGTACGTGCCGAGCGCCGCGGTGCGCCACGAGTACGCGGCCGTGATCGACCGGACGTTTCGTTCGCGCCACACGCTGTGGCATCTGCGGTCGATGCTCCGCTTCGTGCGCAAGCATCCCGCGAGCCTCGTCGGCCGATGAGCAAGTACGCGCCGAAGGCCGCGGGGTGGACCGAGCGCGAGTACGCAGACGCGCATGCATATCTCGCGCATCGCGCCGAAGTGATCCGCACTCTCGGTCCTCGACTCGAACCGGGCGACACGGTGCTCGACCTTGCGTGCGGCGACGCGGGCCTCGCGGCGCACCTACCGGAGCAGCGCTACGTCGGCATCGACTCGACGCCGGAGATGGTCGACGCGGCGCGCGCACACGGGTTCGACGTCGTGCTCGGCGACCTCAACGACTACGAGCCGCCGGAGCCCGTCGACGCGACGCTCTGCTTTCGCGCGATTTACTACGCGCGCGATCGCCGCGCGTTCTTCGTTCGCGCCGAGCGCTACACGCAGAAGAAGCTCGTCTTCGACCTCAACCCGCGGCAGTACCGACTCGAAGACGTACGCACGGATCTCGAGGCGGCCGGCTTCGACCGGCTCGCGTTGCGTCCGTTCTTCGTGCCGCAGACCGCTGCGCTGCCGTCGCGGGTGCGACAGCTCGCGATCGCGCTGGAGCGAGGCGGACCGCTCGCCCGCGTGCTCCTGCGCGTCCGCTTCACCTATCTCTGCGCGGCCTTTCGCGGCACGAAGCGGTAGTTGACCGTCGCGCCGAGCTGCCGCCGGTCACCGTTCCCCGGCAGGTCTTCGGCGGGCACGAAGGGCGGATCGACGTTCACCTCGACGCGGAAGTGGTCCCAGCGGCTCGGCAGCGACACCGTCTTGATCGCGTTGTAGCTCGGCACCGTGAACGTGCGCTCCTCGAGCACGCGGCCCATCACGGGCTGGCGATCTTCGATCGCGATCTTGCCGAGCCGGACGCGAACGCGGTACGGGTGTGAGCGCGCGCCGCCCGCCAGCGCACGCGAGACGCGGATTCTCAGCGTGCCCTTCCCGTTCGTGAACCGCGTGTACGCGGTGCCGTTCGGCTCCTCCGACCAGCCGTCGAAGTAGCGGCCGGTCGTCGTCGACTTGAACCGAAGCGGCTGATGCAGGCGATACAGACGCCAGAGGCGTCCCCCGCCGCCGCCGCGATGCACCCGCCTCGCGACGAGCGTCCCGTTGGGCACGATCCCGTCCTCGACGACGGCGTACCGGTAGCCCGGTTGCGGATAGACGAGACCGGAGGGCGTCGTCACGTCGGGCGTCAAGGTCGGACCCGGCCCGCAGTAGGTGACCGGGCAACCGCCGATGATCCACACCTGCTTGATCGCGCGGTTCCAGAACTCGAGGAGCCATTCGGAGTTCTGATCCGGCTGGACCTGCTCCGTCTGGCCGATGTAGACCGTCGGCTGCTGCTTCGCGTAATGGTCCACCCAGCTCGGGTTGCCGCGAATGTTCGCGCGGAAGCTCCGGCCGATCGCGTTCGACGCCGACGCGGCCGAGAGCTCGCCGGCGAGGCTCCAACCGACGACGAAGACGGCGACGAAGACCGCGAGCACTCCTCCGAGGCGTGCAGAGAGCCGCACGAGCTGCGGCACGACGAGGATCGCGACACAAACGGCGAGGATGGCCAGCAACCCGCCGCGCGCAATCGTAGGCGTGACCGCGAGGCTTCGGTTCGCCTGCGAGAGGATCGTCATCCCCGGCGCGTCCGAAGCGAAGCGGTCGTTGATCATCGAGTACGGAAGCTTCGCGAGCACGTACGCGACGTAGACGACGCCGATGCCGAACGTGATCAGGTTCACGCGTCGGCGCTCGAGCCACACGGCGAGCGCGACGAAAAAAAGCGGCGCGAGGTAGAGCACGTTGCGCTCCCACACACGCGTTGCGAAGTGGTTCTGGTTGTACGCGCCTTTGATTCCTGCGTAGAGGCCGAAGAGGAAGAGCGAGGCCGCGAGCACGCAGCGAAACGCGCGCAGCTCGCGCGATCGTCGCTCGCCCGGTGCAGGCAAGAGCAACCCGGCCGCGGCAAGCGTCGGCAGGATCCCCGTCCCGACCGTAAGCGCGCCGCCGGCCTTCACGGCGTGGTCGAGCACGCGCGTCTTCCAGAGCCGAGTCACCTCGAGGTACTGGCCCGACCGCCACTGCGCGAACGCGCTCGCGAGAAAGACGATGCCGAACAAGAGCACGACAGCACTCACCCAATCGCCGTGCGTCCAGCGCGAGCGCCAGCGTGTGCCGGCCTCACCCGAGAGCCACATCAGCACGGCGGCGACGAGGAACACGATCGGCAGCACGACGAGCTCGCCCTTCCAGAGCGGCGCGATCAGAGCGGTCGCGAGTGCCGCGAGGATCCAACGCCGCCGCACCGTCACGAGCGCGCCGACGATCGTGAGCATCGAGAGCGTCGCCCACGTGTATGCGAACGGCTCCTCGACGATGAACGACGTGTAGACGAGTGCCGGAACCGACACCGACGCGACCGCGGCGAAGAGGGCCGCGCGCGCAGTCGTCAGTCGACGTGCAAGGAAGTACGTCGGAAACGCCGTCAGCGTCATCGCGACGACGTTGATGTACTTCACCGCCCCGTAGGCGCGGCTGACGTCTCCGATCCACCAGGCCGGCGCGGTCGCGACGATGGAAAGCGAATGGACGGAGTACGGGACGCTGCGCCGTGCGGCGTGACCCGTGTCTGCGAGCGAGCGCGAGAGCTGCGTGAACTCGAGCTCGTCGCCGAAGAGCCACGGTGTGCGGTGGTTCCACGCCTGCCAGCCGTAGAGGACGCAGAGCCAGAAGAACACGGCGAGAAGCGGCAACGCGGCGTAGAACCGGTCGGCAAACGTGCGCGAGCGAACGGCGGCCTCGCCGCGCCGCGGTGCCGTCGTCTCGACGCTCATTCGGCGGTCGCGCCGAGGACGACCTCGGGGTCGAGGTCGATCTCGCGGCGGACGAACCTGCACGCAATCTCCGCTCGTTCACACGCTTCGAGCACGAGGTCGAGCCGCGTTCGCGGTGCATCCGGGATCGTCACGAGCACCGCGTCCGGCTGCGCGCGTCCCAACACGTAGCCGATCTCGTCCAGCGTCCCGAGCACGGGCGTTCCCTGGAGTCGCCGGCGGCGTAGCGCCGGATCGTCGTCTACGAGACCGACGACGCGCTCGCCCGGTGTCTCACGCAGCTCGCGCAAGAGGCTCCGGCCGGTGCGGCCTGCGCCGACGATCAGCGTGCGGTGTTGGTGCGCCCGGTCGCGGAAGCCGGACAGTCCGCGGTCGAGTGCACGCTCGGCGAAGCGCGAGCCGCCGATCAGCACGAACGCGAGCAGGGCGTCGACGACGAACACGGATCGCGGAAAGTCGCGGAAGTCCTGCGTCGCGGCGATGAACGAGAACGCAACGAACTCGGATACCACGACGGCCGCAAGGATGTTCGCCGCGTCACGCGCGCCTGCGTATCGCCAGATGCCTCGATAGAGGCCGAATGGGATGAACGTGGCGTACCGTGCGAACAAGACAGCGGGAAGCGCCACTGTGGCGATGTGCCGCTGGTACACCGTGCCGCTTCCTTCGACGCCCAAGAAGTACGCGGTCGCAAACGCGGCCGAGATCAGCGCGAAGTCGACGAGCACCTCGATCAACCGCCGCCGGTGTGCGAAGAGGGCGGCGAACGGCCCGGACGGCAGCGCGGCTTCGCGCTCGACGTCCGACAGGAAGCTGCCGAACTGGACGAGCAAAGCGAAGCTGACCAGCACGCCGAGCAGCGTCACGCGCTGGTCGCCGATCACGGCGTACGCGAGACTCGTCGCACCGAGTGCGGCCGAGATCATCGCGAGCAAGACGACTGCGCGTGTGTCGGACAGACCGCGGCTCACGAGCCGATGCGACGTGTGGTCGCGGCCGCCGCGATAGACCGGGCGGCCTTCGAGAAGGCGGACGATGGTGACGAGCGTCGTGTCGAGGATCGGAACGGCGAGGATCAGCAACGGCAGGAGCAACGTCGCGACGGTGGTGCTCGCCGCCTTCCAGCTCGACGCTAGACCGAGCGACGCAAGCAGGAACCCGAGCACCTGACTGCCGGAGTCGCCCATGAAGGTCGCGGCGCGCTTGCCGGGTCGCAGGTTGAACGGCAGAAATCCGGCGCAGGCGAAAGCAACCGACAGCGCGATCGCGAGCGGCACGTGCGTCGGGTCCTTGTGGATCGTCAGCGAGTCGATCGCAAAGCACGTCGCGGCGATGGCCGCGAGCGTCGCAGCGAGGCCGTCGATGTTGTCGAGGAAGTTGAACGCGTTCGTCATTCCGACGAGCCAGACCATCGCGAGCGCGATCGCGAGCACGTCGTTCGTGACGATCTCGGCCTTGAGCCCGGCAGCGACGACCATCGCCGCGGCGCCGATCTGTGCGGCGAGCTTCGCGAGCGGGTCGAGGCTCCAAAGGTCGTCTGCGAGCCCGGCGAGGAAAAGGAGCGCACAGCCGCCGGCGACCCCCGCGAGAACGCGCGTCGACGAAGCTTCGCCGAGCGCGGCCGCGAGCCCGACGCCCGCAGCGATGCCGAGCACGATTCCGATCCCGCCCACGAGCGGCGTGGGCCGCTCGTGCCAGCGGTCTCCACGCGGCGCAGCGACCATGCGACGGGCGAGCGGAGAGCGCAACAACGCCCACGTCGCGAGCAGCGCAACTGGGAGAGCAGCGAGAGTCGCGGCAGCTTTCACCGGGGATGCTCCACGCTTTGCAAGCGTAACGGAGGCCTGTAACGGAGGTGTGTGGGCGGTCCAGGCGGTAGGTTCGCGGCCGTGCCACGACCGCTGCGCGCCGCCTTCGTCTACCCGAATCCGCGCCGGATCGACGAGATCGCAGCCGGCCGCGAGCCGGACTCGCAGCTGCACGGGATGCTGTACCTGCCGGAGTACGGCGTGGAGCCGCGCCTCCACGATCCGCTCCTGACGCGTCGGTCGCTGCCGGGCGCGCTCGGGCGGGCGGCCTGGAGCGCCCGCGAGCTGACGGTGCCGCTCGAGGTCGGGCGGCCTGATGTCGTCTTCACCCCGCTCGGCGCGGTGCTGCCGCTCGCTGCGCGGGTCCGTCCCGATCTTCAGGTCGTCGTCATCAACTTCGGGCTCAACCTCATCTGGCGCCGCGCATCGCGCTCGAAGCGGCGCCTCCTCGCTGCCTCGCTGCGATCCGCCGGCTGCGTCCTCTGCCTCGGAACCTCGCAGCGCGACCAGCTCGTCGAGTGGGGCGTCGTCGCCGACGAGCAGGCGGCGATGCTCGTGATCCCGGTCGACGACGTCTTCTTCGAACCGCGTCGCGTGGAGAGCACCGACGACGAGCGGCCGCTCGTCCTCACGGTCGGCAAGGACCTCGCGCGCGACTACGGCACGTTCGCTGACGCGGTTCGCGATCTCGACGTTCGCGTCGAGGTGATCGCGCATCCGCGCAACCTCGACGGGCTCTCGCTGCCCGCCAACGTCACGGCGCGCAACGTTTCCTTCGACGAGCTGCGCGATCTCTACGCGCGCGCCGCATGCGTCGTCCTGCCGCAGCGTCGTGACGACTTCTCATACGGATCGGAGGGCGGTGGCCTGACGGCTCTGCTCGAAGGCATGGCCATGGGCCGGCCGGTCGTCGCAAGCGAGCGCGCGATCCTCGCCGACTACGTGCAGCACGAGCACGACGCACTCGTCGTGCCGGCCGAGGAACCGGACGCGCTGCGCGCGGCGATCGAGCGCGTCGTCGCCGACCGCGACCTCGGAGAGCGGCTCGGCAGCGCAGCGCGCAACCGTGTCGTGCGGATGCATCGCAGCCGCGACTTCGCGGGCAGGCTCGCAGAGCTGTTCCGACGCGTCGTCAGGCCCAGCTAGCCTGACGCGCATGGTCGCCGTCTACGGAGATCTCGTCCGCTACCGCGAGCTCCTCGGCAATCTCTTCCGCCGCGACGTGCAGGCGCGGTATCGCGGCTCGGTGCTCGGTGTTCTCTGGACGATTGCGAACCCGCTGCTTCTGATGGCGGTGTACCTGCTCGTCTTCTCGGTCATCTGGAAGACGCCGTTCCAGGAAGGAGTCGACCACTACCCGGTCTTCCTGCTCGTCGGGCTCTCGCTCTGGACATTCTTCGCGACGACGCTGCAGACGTCAGCGCACTCGCTCGTCGACAACGCGAACCTGATCCGCAAGACCCGCTTTCCGCGCCAGCTCGTTCCGCTCTCGATCGTCGGCGCGAACCTCGTCAGCTTCGGCGTCATGATCGTCGGGCTGCTGATCCTGTCGTTCGTCGTCCTGCCGCGCACGCGCAGCACCGAGTTGCTCGCGGTCCCGCTGACGGTTCTCTTCGTCTGTCTGGTCGCCGGGATCGCGCTTGCCGTTGCATCGCTCAACGTCCTCTTCCGCGACATCGAGTTCATCGTCGCCGCGCTGCTTTTGCCGTGGTTCTTCCTCACGCCGATCCTCTACCCGTTGAGCGGGCTTCCGTTCGCCGACGCACATCAGCAGCTCGCGATCGATCTCATCCATTGGGCCAACTTCGTCTCACCCGGCGTCGAGGCGATCCGCGATCCGCTGTACTGGGGTGACCTGCCGGCGTGGGGCGACGTCGTCTATCTCGCCGTCGCAGCTGTGGTCTCGCTCGTTCTCGGCGCGTTCGTCTTCAGCCGAGTAGACGACCAGATCGCGATCGAAGTCTGACGACGGCGCGACCGTCGTAGAGCCACGGCTCGCCATCCAGTCCGTCGTTCGCCCACGCGGGCAGGCCCGCGATCTCGGTGTTCGGCACGAGCGGCGGCAGGAGCGACGGGCAAACGAGCGGCAGCGTGAAGGCGGGGTTCCGACCTCCGCCTGGTGTGTACGGCTCGAGCTCGGGGTTCGAGCGGCGAAAGCGAGCCGGCACGTCGATCGCGCCGCCGACGGCCGCGTAACCAGCCGTGTGCGCAGCGCGAACGACGTCGTCCCAGCCGGGGGCCTGCTCCGCTCCGTCCGGAAGAAAGGAGCGCGCGCCCGCCGCGTCGCGCGGGGTTACGTCCACCTCGCGTTCGAGCGGCGAGTTGCCGAGGTCGGCGAGCCAGAACCGCGATTCCTCGACGAGGTCGATCGAGAGGCGGTAGCGGCCCGGCGGAATCGGCCCGCGGAGCCGCAGCGGATGCACGACCCTTTGGCCTGGTTCGACCGGCCGCTCGAGCGCCGTGCGGAGGCCGTCCCAGTGGAGCGGGTTACCGCGGTCGTCGAGCCAGTGGTACGAGAGAAAGAGACCGTCGTGCGGCCCCCGCGTGCGCCAGCGCGCGGCGCCCGCGTTCTCGACCTCGACGCGCGCAACCTGCGCCGCGCCCGCCTGCACCGCCTCGAGCTCGACGGCGTGCCAGGAGACGACGAGAGGTGCGGGTCGCGTCGCCATGGCGCGGACTAGTGTAAGAACTCGTCGGTGACCGATCCTCTCCTCGTACGCGCCGCGCGTCGCGAGCCGGTCGAGCGGACGCCGGTGTGGTTCATGCGGCAGGCCGGCCGCTCGCTGCCGGAGTACCGCAAGATCCGCGAGCGGCACACGCTCTTCGAGATCGTCGCGCAACCGGAACTCTGTGCCGAGGTCACGTTGCAGCCGGTCCGCAGGCACGGCGTCGACGCGGCAGTGCTCTTCAGCGACATCATGACGCCGGTCGTCGCGATGGACGTGGGCGTCGAGCTCGTCGAAGGCGTCGGACCGGTGGTCGCGCAACCCGTACGAAGCGCTGCCGACGTCGAGCGACTGACGGTCACCGATCCGGCGGAGACGCTCGCGCCGACGCTCGAGACGATTCGAATCGTGCGCGGCGAGCTCGAGGACGAACGTGCGCTCGTCGGCTTCTGCGGCGGCCCCTTCACGGTCGCGGGCTACCTCGTCGAAGGTCGGCCGTCGCGCGACTTTGTCCGCGTGAAGGAGCTCATGTATCGCGAGCCCGCGACCTGGTTTGCGTTGATGGACAAGCTCGCGGATCAGTTTGCTCTGTACGTCGCTGCGCAAGCGAGCGCGGGCGCCGACGTGATCCAGCTCTTCGACTCGTGGGTCGGTTCGCTCTCGCCGGCCGACTACGACGAGTTCGTCGCACCGTGGTCGACACGAATTCTCGCGGCCGTCGACGCGCCGACGATCCATTTCGGAACCGGCACGGCGACGTTGCTCTCGTCGATGGCGGCCGCGGGCGGCGACGTGATCGGGCTCGACTGGCGCGTTCCGCTCGATCGCGGCTGGGACGAGGTCGGCGACGAGCGAGGCGTGCAGGGCAATCTCGACCCCGCGGTGCTGCTCGGCCCCTGGGAGCGCGTCGAGTCGGCAGCGGCTGACGTGCTCGACCGCGCGCGAGCCCGCAACGGCCATATCTTCAATCTCGGCCACGGCGTCCTGCCCGACACGTCGCCGGACGCTCTCAAGCGCTTGACCGAACTCGTCCAAGAGCGAGCCACCGAAGCCCGCGTCTGACACCAAATCTGTACCCGCAGCCGTGCCCGGCCGCGATCGCCTCCTCGCACGCGCTCTGCGCTAGCCTCCCGCCCGATGAGCGAGGTCGCCGTCGTCCTCATGGCCTACGGGTCGCCGGAGCGGCTCGCGGATGTGCCCGCGTACTACGCCGACATCCGCGGCGGGCGGCCGATCGCGGCGGAGAACCTCGCCGACCTCGAGGATCGGTATCGCCGGCTCGGAGTCGAGGACGCGAACCCGTTGAACGCGATCACCGAGCAGACGAGGGCCGCGCTCGAACGCGAGCTCGAACTGCCCGTGTACACGGGCATGAAGCACTGGGATCCCCGGATCGCCGCAGCGGCAGAGTCGGCACTCGCGGGCGGTGCGCAGACGATCGTCGGACTCGTGCTCGCGCCGCACTACTCGCGTTTGTCGATCGCCGGCTACCGCGCGCAGCTCGAAGACGCACTTGCCGGACGCGCGAACCTCCGCTTTATCGAGAGCTGGCACGACGACAAAGCATTCGTCGACCTGCTTGCAGATCGCGTGCGTGGCACCGGCGCCCACGTCGTCTTCACGGCGCACTCGCTGCCGGCGCGCATCCTCGACGAAGGCGATCCGTACAAGGATCAGCTGCTCGAGACATCGCGGCTCGTCGCCTCAGCCGCGGACCTCGGCGACCGCTGGACGTTTTCGTTCCAGTCGGAGAGCCCCACCGGCGAGCCGTGGCTCGGGCCCGACATCCTCGACCACCTCGACGAGCTGCACGAACGAGGCGTCGACGACGTGCTCGTGTGTCCGATCGGGTTCGTTTCCGACCATCTCGAGATCCGCTGGGACCTCGACATCGAGGCGAAGGAGAAAGCCGCCGAGCTCGGCATGACGCTCGAACGAATCGACATGCCGAACGACGACGAGCCGTTCGTGCGCGCCCTTGCGGACATCGTCCGGCGG
>JBKPRX010000109.1:0-6942 GCA_046734795.1 Actinomycetota bacterium | reverse complement strand
TCGTCGGTCGTCGCGAGGTTCTGGCCGAAGTAGAGGACGCGCTCGTCGCGTGCCATCTCCTGGGAGATAGCCTCGCCGATCGCTGCGATGTAGGGAAGCTCGCGTGCCATCTCGGGCGCCTCCTAGGCGTAGACGTAGTCGGTCGCGGTCTCGGGCTCGGGAAGCGGGCTCGCGAGTGCGAAGCCGACGGCCTCCTCCATCTCTTTGCGAACGCGCTCGGCGATCGCATCGGCCTCACTCGCTTCGAGCGTGCCATCCTGGACGAGCCGCATTCGGAAGCGCGGGACCGGATCGCCTCGCTTGGCGGCTTCGTACTCTTCCGCGTCGCCGAAGACCTCGATCGCCTCGTGCTCGGGAAAGTGCAGCGGCACGCCGGGCGGCGCGATGATGTTGCCGTGTGCGCTGAGGCGATAGACCTTCGACTCGACGAGCGTCGGCCCGCCGCCTGATCGTGCTCGGTCGACGGCCGCGCCGACGGTCTCGTACACGGAGACCGGGTCGCCGCCGTCGACGGTCGCGCCGGGCATCGAGTACGCCTTTGCTTTCACCGCGAGCGGCTCGCCTGCTGCGGCGTTTGCGTCCTCCTGCTCGCTCCGCGTGTGCACGTTGTAGTTGTTGTTCTCCATCACGAAGACGACGGGCAGCTTCCAGAGCGACGCGATGTTGAGCGATTCGTGGAAAGCGCCCTGCTTCGACGCGCCGTCGCCGAAGAAGCTGAGGACGACCTGGCTCTCGCCGCGGATCTGCGCCGCGTACGCCACGCCGACTGCGTGTGGGATGCCCTGGCCGACGATGCCGCTCGTGCCGAGGAAGCCGCGCGAGACGTCGGTCAGATGCATCGAGCCGCCGTAGCCTTTGCACAGACCGTCCTTGCGACCGTAGATCTCGGCCATCATCGCCTTCGGGTCGCTCCCGAGGGTGATCGGATAGCCGTGACAGCGATACGTCGCGAGCAGCTGGTCCGATGGTCGCAGCGCTGCGAGCGAGCCGACGATCGAGGCCTCGGCTCCGTCTGCGAGATGGGTATGCCCGCGGATCGCGCCCGGATGCTCCTCGAACGTCCGCTTCACGCGCTCCTCGAACTCGCGGATCCGCAGCATCTGCGTGTACATCCAAACGAGCTTGTCTCGGTCCAGCTTCTCAGGCACCGGCGCTCCTTTCGCGCTCTGTCGTCAGTTGCGCCGCGCTCGTCTCGTACGCGCGCTCGAAGATCTGCTCGATCGGCAAGTGTCGAAGCTCGTCGGAGAGAACCTCGACGCCCCACGGCCCGCGATAGCCGACCTCGCGACAGACGGCTACGTAGTCGCGCACTGGGAACTCGCCCTCGCCCGGCAGGCGCCGGTGGTTGACGGTCTCGTCGACGAGGTCGTCCAGGTTCTCGGACTCACCGTCGCCGAGCTCGACCCATGAGAGGAAGCGCAGAGGGATACGGCGCAAATCGTCCGGCTCGATCCCGAGCTTCGCCATGTGCCATGTGTCGATCGCGAGGCCACCATTCGGCGCGCCGGCGCCCTCGACGAGCGCGAGGGCAGTGTCGAGGTCCTGCACGTTCGCGTCGAAGGGCATGAACTCGTAGACGACCTTCGCGTCGTGGTGCTCGGCGGCGTCGGCGCACAGCTCCGCGTACCGTTCGATCAGCACGTCGTGCGCGCACGGAGTGCCCGGGATGTTTCCGACCTTCACGTGATGTGCCGGCAGCTCCGCCGCGGCTTGCCATAGCAGCGTGCGGATGCGGTCCGACTCGCGGCGCGCCTCATCGTCCGGGTCGAGGAACCAGTCGAGCAGAAACTCGAGCTCGAGATAGCGGAGGCCGTTGTCCTCCATCGCGGCGCGCAGGTCGGCGAAGGTCTGCGTCTCGAGCAAGTGCTCGAGGTCGGCGTGCCAGAGCCCGAGGCCGGCCATGCCGACGCGCGCAGCGTGCTCGCACCGGTCGCGCCACGAGAAGAGGCTCCACTCGCGGCCGACGTGAACTTCGACCGGCCCCGAGACGGTCCAGTAGAGACCGAGGAGCTCGGCATCCGCAGCCATCCGCCCAAACCTAGCGCGTCGCTCCAGGCCGGTCTACCTGCGGCGTGGCGGGCGCAAAGCCGACGAAGTACGCTGCTCGATCGTGGCGACGGCTGACTACGTCATCGTCGGTGCCGGCTCGGCCGGGTGCGTCCTCGCCGCTCGGCTGAGCGAAGACCCGGACGTGACCGTGATCTTGCTCGAGGCGGGCGGCCCCGACACCGCAGACGAGCTTCACGTGCCGGCGCTCTTCCCGGCGGTGATGAAGTCGAGCTACGACTGGGATCTGCTCGGCGAGCCGGAGCCGGGGCTCGGGAATCGCCGCCTCTACCTGCCGCGAGGTCGCTGCCTCGGTGGCTCGAGCTCGATCAACGCGATGATCTATCTGCGCGGGAACGCGGTCGACTACGACGACTGGCAGGCCGGCGGGGCCGAGGGCTGGAGCTACAACGACGTGCTGCCGTACTTCAAGCGCTCCGAGGACAACGAGCGCGGGGAGGACGCCTACCACGGCGTCGGCGGCCCGCTCGCAGTCTCCGACAGCCGCTCGCTGCATCCGCTTGTGGACGTCCAGCTGGACGCGGCCGTCGAGGCGGGCTACGAACGCAATCCGGATCTGAACGGCGAGAAGCAGGACGGAGTCGCCCGGTTCCAGCTCACGCAGCGGAACGGCTTGCGTTGCAGCACGGCTGACGCGTTTTTGCGTCCCGCGCTCGCGCGGCCGAACCTCGTCGTGCTGACGGACTCCTTCGCGCGTCGGCTCATCGTCGAGAGCGGCCGTGCGGTCGGCGTCGAAATCTCGCGCTACGGCGACCTGGAGACGGTGCGCGCCGAGCGCGAGGTGATCGTCTCCGCGGGTACGTATCAGTCTCCGGCGCTGCTGATGCTGTCCGGGATCGGGCCTGCCGAGGACCTCGAGCCGCTCGGCATCGAAGTGCGCGAGAACTTGCCGGTCGGGCGAAACCTCCAGGACCACTGCATGGCGCAGCTCAACTTCTTCACGACCGCGCAGTCGGCTTTCGGAATCATCACGCCGGAGAACTTCGAGTTGCTCGCGAAGGAGGGCCGTGGGCCGTTGACGACCAACTATCCGGAGGCCGGCGGCTTCTTTCGCACGCGGGCCGAGCTGCCGGCGCCGGACGTCGAGTTCCACTTCTCGTGCTCGATGTTCTTCGACGAGGGTCTCGCGGCGCCGTACGACCACGGCTACTGCTTCGGGCCGGTCGTCATCAATCCGACCTCCCGCGGGTGGGTGAAGCTCCGCACCCCGATGCCGGAGTCGAAGCCGCTCGTGCTCTCGAACTTCCTCACGACACCCGAGGACAGGGAGAGCATGATCGCCGGTGTTCGGATCGCACTCGAGATCGCGCGGCAGCCGGCGCTGAAGGCAGTCGAGCGCGAGCCGTACAGCGTGCCGGACTCCGACTCGGATGCGGACATCCTCGCGTGGGTCGGCCGTGCGTCGCAGACCGTGTATCACCCGACCTCGACGTGCGCGATCGGCGCAGTCGTCGATCCTGCCTGCCGCGTCTACGGCGTCGAGGGTCTCCGCGTCGTCGATGCGTCGGTGATGCCGACGATCACGCGCGCGAACACGAACGCGCCGACGATCATGATCGCGGAGAAGGCGGCGGACCTGATCCGCGGCAAATCCGCACCTGCAGGCGCAGAAGTCGCAACCGCACGTTGAGCTAGGTCCGAACGGCGCGGTGCAGCCGCATCAGCTGCGAGTGCGCGCGGCCGCGAGCGCGACGAACGGCTCGATCGCCTCGGGCGTCGCGAGCGCGTCCGGGCTGACGACCTCTTCTGCAGGCGTCCCGGTGAGGATCCGCTTGATCGGCAGCTCGAGCTTCTTGCCGGTGAGCGTGCGCGGAATCTCCGACACGGCCAGGATCGTGTCGGGCACGTGGCGAGGCGAGAGCGCGCCGCGAAGCGTCGCCGCAACTCGCCGCCGCAAGTCGTCGTCAAGCTCCACGCCCTCACGGAGCACGACGAACAGCACGAGCTCGTCCCGATCCTCGAGATGGACGACGAGACTGTCGAGCACCTCGTCGAGCTCCTCGATCGCTGCGTAGAACTCACCGGTCCCGAGGCGCACGCCGCCGCGATTGAGCGTCGCGTCGGAGCGGCCGGTGACGACCGAGCTGCCGCGCTCGGTGAACAGGATCCAGTCGCCGTGGCGCCAGACGCCGGGGAAGTCTTCGAAGTACGACGCGTGGTAACGCGTATCGCCTGGGTCGTTCCAGAAGCGGATCGGCATCGTCGGGAGCGGCTGGGTGATCACGAGCTCGCCGAGCTCGCCGACGACCTCTTGGCCGTTTTCGTCGAACGCGGTCGCGGCGACGCCCAGGCAACGGCCGGCCATCTCACCTGCGTATACCGGCAGCAGCGGGTTGCCTTGCACGATGCCGGTGCAGATGTCCGTTCCGCCGCAGCCGAGGTTCAAGAGCACGCCGTCGTCGAACTGGGAATCGAGCCAAGCGAAGCCTTCGAGCGCGAGGGGCGAACCCGCGACGCCGAGACAGCGGATCGACGAGAGATCGAAATCGCGGCCGGGCTGCAATCCCTCCTTGCGGCAGGCCATGATGAACGCAGGGCTGAGGCCGAGCATCGTCGGCCGCGTCTCTTCGGCGAGCTGCCACTGAAACGACAGATCGGGATAGCCGGGGCTGCCGTCGATCATCACGATCGACGCGCGCGTCAGCAGCGTCGAGGCGAGGGCGTTCCACATCATCCACGCTGTCGTCGTGAACCACTGAAGGCGGTCGCCGTCGTGCAGATCCCAGCTCAGCCCGTGGTTCTTCAGCGCCTCGATCAGGATGCCGCCGTGGCCGTGCACGATCGCCTTCGGCAAGCCGGTTGTGCCTGACGAGAACAAGACGAACAAGGGATGCGCGAACGGCACCGGATCGAACGCGAGCGGCGCGGGCTCCGCTACGAGCTCGCCCCATTCGTGGGCCTCCGGCAGCTCGTCGATGCCGCGGTCGACGTACGGAACATGCACGACCGTCTCGAGCGTCGGCAGCCGCTCGCGAATCGTCGCCACCTCTCCGCGGCGGTCGATCGTCTTGTCGCCGTACTGGTATCCGGCGACGGCGAGCAGTACCTTCGGTTCGAGCTGTCCCAGCCGGTCGACGACGCTGCGGACGCCGAACTCGGGCGGACAGGTTGCCCAGATCGCGCCGAGGCTCGCAGTCGCGAGGAACGCGACGAGCGTCTCCGGGATGTTCGGCAGGTATGCGACGACGCGATCGCCCTGCTCCACACCGAGTCGTTGCAACCCCGCGCGCGCACGCGCGACCTGGTCGCGCAAGTCTCCGAACGTGAGCTCGAACGGATCACGCGTCTGCGACCGTGCCAACACTGCTATGCGGTCGACGTCCTCGTCGCGACCGAGCATGTTCTCGGCGTAGTTGAGCGTCGCGCCGCGGAACCAGACGGCGCCGGGCATCGTCGGGTTCTCGACGACTCGCTCGTACGGCGTGTGCGCGCGGAGCTCGAAGAAGTCCCAGAGCGAGCCCCAGAAGGCTTCGAGGTCGGTGACCGACCAGCGCCAGAGCGCGTCGTAGTCGTCGAACTCGAGTCTGCGCTCCCGCGCGAGCCAGTCGAGATACCGGCCGAGCTCGGTGCGCTCGCGCACGTCGGGCGGCGGCGTCCAGAGAACTTCGCCGTAGCCGAGGGTCCGCTCCTCGCGTACCCGCATCAGCTGCCGTCTTGCTCCCGCGCCGACGAACCGGCCTCGCGCATCGCCTTCGGCCAGATTCCGTGCCGGCCCGGCATGAGGATCCCGTTCGGGTCGAGCGCGTCCTTGATCGTCTCCGTGAAGCGCTTGTAGGCGAAGTCGTTGAACGAGTACTGGTCGGCCGCGAGGTCCATGAAGTCCAGGTGCGCGCGATACTCGCCGTACCCCTGCGCCCCGGCCTCGCGCACGAGCAGCTTGCACGTGTCGTACGCACCGCGCACCTGCTGCTCGTTCTTCGTGTCGAAGATGACCATCGTGATGTGGATGAAGCAGCGCGCGTTGATCGGGAGCAGCGCGGCCAGGTAGTCGAGATTCGCCTTCTTCTCGATCCGGTCGCGGAGCAAGCCGCAGACTTCGACGGCGTGCTTTCCGCTCATCGGCACGGCCGGCGAGAACGCTACGTGGCCGCCTTCCTCGCCGCCGTACCAACCGGTCATCGTGTTGATGTCGAGGTTCGGGATCCCGATCTCGACCTTCTCGGCCGGATGCTCGATCTTGTCGTACTCGTCCGGCGCGTACTTCGCACCCCAGACCTCCGCGCCCTCGATCCGCCCGAACTCGCGCTGGATCTTCTTGAACTTGAGATCGACGATCTCCTCGTCGCCGTAGATCGCGAAGCGCATCAACCAGCGGCCGACGTCCATCTCCTTCGCGACGTGGTCGATGACCTCGTCCGGCATGGGGTCCTCGCCGTCGTACCACTGCTGCCGGCTCGTGAAGTAGGACGCGATGCAGAGCGTGTTCAGAACTTGCGGCACGCCCTCGATCGTCTTGTCGAGCATGAGCGCGCGGAGCGTGTCGATCACCTGCGGCAGGTCGGAGTCCTTCCACACGCGCACCCAGCAAGGCATGAAGCACTCGGGCGTCGGCAGCAGCCAGACGCCCATCTTCGTGACGATCCCGTAGTTCGACTGCATGAAGAGCTGATCGGGTGTCGGCCCGAGGCCGCGTTTGTAGACGTGCGCCGCCTTGGCGTTCGGGATCGCCCAGTTGCCGGTTCGCATCAGCGTCCCGTCCGGCAGGACGACTTCCATGCCGCATTGCATCATCTGGTCCTGGCCGTACGGCAGGTATGTGATGCCGTGGTCGAGCGTGTTGCCGACGACGCTGCCCCAGCCGAGGTCGGCGATCGACAGCCGCAGCTTGTGCCCGCCGGCCTGGATCGCGTCGTAGAGATCGAACCAGCGCACGCC
>JBKPRX010000108.1:0-17191 GCA_046734795.1 Actinomycetota bacterium | reverse complement strand
ACGGGCTTGAGCGCTCAGTGGTCTTGGGCGTCGAGTAGAGTCGCCGCCCGATGAGCTCTTCACCCCCCGCCGGCCCGGCTCTGGACGAGCCTGACTGGGAAGAGCAGGAGGTCGACTTCCGTCGCTACTGGGACGCGCTCGTCGCGCGCTGGTGGCTGCCGGTCCTGTCGCTCGTCGTCGGCGCGATCATCGGCTATGCGATCTCGCTCGGCTCGAGTCAGGTGTGGAAGGCACAAGCGACGCTCTACCTCGGTCAGCCGTATTCGGCGAGCGGCAACGTCCAGCTTCAGAGCGCGCAGACGAATCCGAGCACCGTCCGCCAGATCGCCAACTCGCAACGGCTGCGCGCGAAGGTGCGCGCGCGCTGCGCGATCAGGCCGAAGGTCTCGGTCGCCGCGGTCAGCGGCAACCTCGCGAAGCTCGGGCAGACACCTGAGGTAACCGTCAGCGTGCAGGGTGCGAAGCCGAGGCGCGTGTCGTGCGCGGCGAACACGATTGCGAGCGCCGTCATCGCGGACCCGTCGATCGTCGGCTACGCGCGACGCAAGATCGACACGTTCAAGCAGCAGATCGTGGCCGAGAACAAGCAGATCTCGGCGATGAACACCGCGCTCGCCGACGGCGGCATCTCGTCTACGGACAAGCTCGTGCTCCTGCTCCAGCTCCGGAACGCGCAGCAGGACCGCACCGCCGCGATTCAGCTCTTGAGCCAGGCGCAGCAGGTCGAGGCGCCGAGGATTCTCGCCCACGCGGCCGCGCAGAAGGTGACGGCGCGCAGCCGGCGGAACTCCGTCGTCGTCGCAGCGATCATCGGGTTTCTGATCGGCCTGATCGCCGCGCTCGTCTGGGACGCCGTGGCCGTTCGCGTGGCTGCACGCTCGGATGCTTGAGGGTAAGCGCGTCGCTGTCGTCGTTCCGGCGCACGACGAAGAAGAGCTCGTCGCGGTCACTCTGCGGGGGATTCCCGAGTTCGTCGACTCGATCGTCCTGATCGACGACGCATCCACCGACGGCACAGTCGAGAGCGCGCGTGCGACCGGCGACGTGCGGCTCGTCGTCCTCACGCACGAGCGAAACGAAGGCGTCGGCGCCGCGATCCTGACCGGCTACAAGCACGCGATCGCAGAACAGATCGACGTCGTCGCCGTGATGGCTGCGGACAACCAGATGGATCCGTACGACCTCGAGCAGCTCGTTCGTCCGGTCGCGCGCGACGAGGTCGACTACGCCAAGGCGAACCGGCTCGTCACAGGAGAGGCCTGGCAGCTGATGCCGCGCACGCGTTACCTCGGAAACGCGGTCCTCTCGTTCCTGACGAAGATCGCGTCGGGCTACTGGCACGTCGCCGACTCGCAGTCGGGCTACACGGCGATCGCGCTGAAGACGCTCCAGGCGCTCGACCTCGATCGCGTGTATCGCCGCTACGGCTTCCCGAACGACCTGCTCGTGCACCTGAACGTCGTCAACGCGCGCGTGCGCGACTTCCCGTCGCGACCGATCTACGGCGTCGGCGAACGCTCCGGGATCCGCTACCGACATGTCGTGCCGCGGATCTCGTGGCTCCTCGTGAAGGGCTTCTTCTGGCGGCTGCGCGAGAAGTACGTGATCCGAGACTTCCATCCGCTCGTCTTCTTCTACGCGTTCGGCTTCTTTGCGACGCTGGCCGGCCTCGTCCTCGGCGGAATCGAGATCGGCTACCGGATCGCAGGCTACGAAGTCAGCGTCGGCACCGTCGTCTTGATCGCGCTGCTTCTGATCTCGGGCTCGCAGTTCACGCTCTTCGCCATGTGGTTCGACATGGAGTCGAACAAGGATTTGCGCTGACGCCGCTTGTCCATGATGCCGACCGTCGCAATTGCCGTTCCCGTCTACCGCGCGTCATTCGAACGCGACGAGCGCATTTCGCTCAGACATCTCGAGCACTACTTGCCGGAGTTCGACCGCTATCTCGTGATGCCGAAGAGCCTCGAGTTCGATGTGCCGGGATTCGCAAAGCTGCATTTCCCAGACACTTCTCTCGCCTCACGCCGCGGCTACTCCGCGCTCATGCTCAGCACTGACTTCTATCGCGCCTTTGCTGCGTACGAATACATCCTTGTCTACCAGCTCGATTGTCTCGTGCTGTCCAATCGACTCCTCGACTGGTGCGCGAAGGGCTACGACTATGTCGCACCAGTCCACAAGATTGGTGATCACCCGCCTCTCGTCGGGAACGGCGGCTTTTCGCTGCGTCGCATCGAGAGCTTCCTCGCGGTGCTCACGTCGAAAGTACGACCCGTCGATGCCGCTGCATATTGGCGGGAGAACTGGGCCGCGCGCCCGGTGAACGTGCGGCTCGCGAATCTGCCGCGCAGGTACGCGAAGCACCTCCGCGCGTTCAATGGTGTGCGGCGCGAGATCCGGCAGCTCAACCGCGCCTACCACGGCTGGGCCGAGGACTGGTTCTGGACGTTGCGTGCCGAGACGTACTTGCCATCGTTCCACCGCGCTCCGCCCGCAGAGGGACTGCGATTTGGATTCAACGAGGCGCCGCGGGAGGCCTTCGAGGCGAATGGACGACGCCTTCCGTTCGGCTGCCACGGCTGGAATCACTTCGACCGTGAGTTCTGGGAGCCGTACCTTCTGAGATAGCTCCGACGCCGAGACGCGCCCCGACGCGCGCGGCTGCGCCCCCGGTGCCTTGTCAGAAGGCCGCGAGCCGGTTACCTTGAATCTGCCTGCGGCGCCGGCCTGCCACCGAGTGGGGAGTATTCGATGAGCGTTGCAGAGGCACCGACCGCCGTCCCGCGGCACCGCCACGCGGCGAAGTTGCGCTTCTGGCAGAAGCCGAAGCCCGCGCCGCCCGTCTCGTTCCCCGAGCTCACCTGGGCGCATCACCTGCGACAGGAGGCGCTTGCAGGCGGCCAGACGTACAAGGGTGAAGAGGAGCGGCGCTACCGGCAGTTCGAGGACCGCTTCCAGGCTTGCCACGGCGCGATCGTGAGCGCGTACTGGTCGACGGCGACGGCGTCTGGGGCTTGCGTGACCGTCGAGAAGAGGCGAATCCTCCCGTCGGTCATGCGGCTCCACTGGGCGACCGACTGGGCAACGGCTTCGCATCCGAAGCTCGCAGACGTTCTCTTCGAGTGCGAGGCGCGTGCAGTCAAGGTTGCGGAGGTGCTGCAGGACACGAGCCAGCGTGTCGCGACGCATTGGCTTTTCACGATCGCGACGCACGTGCTCGGCTTCGCGGAGAGCAAGAGCGCACACGACGGAAAGCAGCTCGACGCGTTCGTGAAGGCGCAGCGCGAAGAGCTCGACCAGGTTCGGACGTACTACTACAACGCGGCGCAGCGCTGTGGACAGATCACCTATCTCGGCGGCGCGCTACTCGGGATCCTGCCGCCGATCATCGTCGCGATCGTGGTCTGGCTGCTCGGAATGGCGAACTCGTGGAGCCTGACGAGCAGGACGGCGTTCGCATGCTTCGCGGCCGGCGCTGTCGGCGCGCTCGTTTCCGTCATGTCGCGAATGAACTCGGGGAACGTCAGGGTCGACTGGGAGTTCGGGAAGGACACGCTGCGCACGATGGGAAGCATGCGTCCATTCGTGGGCGGTGTCTTCGGGCTCGCGACGTTCTTCGCCCTGAAAAGCGGCGTCGTGAACCTCACGCTCGCGGGCGACGACTCGCACACCTTCTCCTTCTACGTCCTCTTCTCGTTCGCCGCCGGCTTCAGCGAGCGGCTCGCGCAGGACATGCTGCTCGGCGCGACGTTCGGCAAGGGGGCGAAGGCGCCCGAACGCGTGCCGCCGCGGCCGGTCACCCACACGCCTCCGCCGGAGCCTCAGCCTGATCCAGTAGGCGGCGAGACGTAGACCGCCGTCCCGAGTGGCGGCAGCGAGACGTGGAAGGCTCCGTCACGTGCGCTGACGGCGGGACCGTCGCGCAAGGCGTGTAGCTCGCGGTCGCCCACGCCGTCGACGCGGATGTCTGCGTCTGCGCGCGCGCGTGTGGGATTCGCGACGACGATATAGAGCGCGCCGTCGAGTGCGTGGGCAGCGACGCGCAACGCAGAGCTACTCGCGCCGGCAGCCACCGCCGGGGCGAGGAGTGCGGGCGCGACCGCCGCGATCTCTTCGGTGATCGAGCGGATCGCCGCCGCGATCGTCGGCGTCCACTGGCCGGGAAAAAAGCCGAGCCCGTCGGCGCCGCCGGCGATCGCGAGCCAGCTCTCGGCCCGCACCGTCGCGGGCGTGATCGCGGTTCGGCCGCGGGGAGGACAGCTCATCGTGGCCGCCTCGATCCACTGGAACGTCGGCTTGCCCGCGGCCAAGCGTCCGAGCTCCGCCTGCGAGTCGTAGACCGTGCCGATGCGGTCGGGCCAGCACATGACCTGAAGCGGATAGAGGTCGAAGCCGACGACGTCCGCCTTGCGCACGAGACCGGGATACATGCCGCGGCCTTGCGAAAGCGGTGCGGTGATCGAGTAGAAGTGGTTCGAGAGCGTCAGGAAGGAGACGCGCCCGGTGCTCGTGCTCGGCGGCACTGCCGGGAGCGAGCGCGCCGTCAGCCCTTGCGCGTCTGCCTCGTCCGGGAGGAACCAGCCGACGACGTTCGGGTCCTGCGTGTCGCTCCGGCCTGCGACGCTCGCCGAGAGTGCGCGTCCGCCGAGCGCGTCGAGCTGTTCCGTCACGCCGCCGCACGGATTCTCCGCGACGAGGTTCACGCCGGCCGCGAGCAGCGACTCGTACACGATCGGGCACTCGCCCCAGATCATCAGCGGGAAGAACGGTTGACCGTCGAGTCGAAGCGAGCCGCCGCCGGTGGACGCGACGACGTCAGCTGCGTTTGGTCGCGGAGTCGTTGCCGCGAGCTCGAGCGAGGCCGCGCGTCCGTCGTCGGCGATCGCGTCGATCGAGAGCCGGTAGGGCTTGTCGAATGCGAGGCCGCCGATCGTCGCGCGATGCATCGTGCCGCGTTCGCCCTCTGCGCTCCACAGCGTGGGCGCGAACGTCCCGAGAGCCGCCGCAAGCCGCCCGCGTGTTGCGGGCTGCGTCGTCCACTCGACGGTGGCAGAGAACGGCGTCAGCGTGACCAGACGAGCGTCGGCGATCGAGATGCCGTTCTGCTGCGTGGAAGCGCCGGGAGGCGGAGCAGTCGTCGTGGCCGGCGGCGCCGTCGTTGGCGGGGCCGGCGGCGCGGCAGTCGTCGGTGCCGGCCGATGCTCGTGTCCGCGCACGATCAACGCAGCGAGGACGACAGCCGCGAGCAGGACGGTCCCCGCGAGGAAGAGCGCGCCTGGAGAAGGCAGCCGCGGGCGTGGACGCCGCACGGCGCGACGGTAGCAGCGGAATCGCGCGCGTTAGGGTGGCCGCGTGGACGACCCGCGCAAGCAAGCGGAGATCGACTACCCGGAGCGTGTCGGCGACGAGGGGCGCGCATGGCTTCGATCGAAGCCGTTCGTGAACTCGCCGCGCGAGGTCTCGCGCCACCTCCTCGACTTCGGTTACGTCGTGCAGCTGCTCGAGCCGGTCCCGGGAATGCGTGTGCTGCACCTCGCAGCCGGCTCCGGCTGGATGTCGCGGCTCCTCGCACGGTGCGGCGCCGAGGTCGTGGGCTACGACATCTCACCGGGCATGGTCGCGATCGCACGCGAGCAAGCAGAGCTCGAGGGCTTGGACGGAATCCGGTTCGAAGTCGCCGACATGGAGCAGCTCGAGCTCGATGGCACCTTCGATGCGTGTCTCGTCTACGACGGCTTGCATCACAGCGAGCAGCCCGGTCTCGTCCTGCGCGCAGCGCATTCGGGTCTCCGTCCGGGTGGACGGCTTCTGCTCGCGGAGCCGAACTGGAAGCACCGGTACGGCGGGCGCGGCGCGAGCGAGGAATGGGGAACGCACGAGCTCGGCTACTCGACTCGGCAGCTGAAGCGGCTCGCGCGCGGCGCCGGTTTCGTCGACCTCGAGCGCTTCCACAACAACCGGCTGCGCCTGTACTCGAACGCGCCCCTCGACACGCTGATGCACCTGGCCGAGCCGATCACGTATCGCCTGCTGGGCCCGTTCTGGACACGAATCTGGCTCCGCGGGCGCGCAGCAGACCGGCCGCCGACCCGGTAAAGCCTTCGTAAGGAAAGGCCCGACCCGTCGACTGCCGCCGCTAGCATCGGCGCGTGCCTACGGTCGTCGTCACTGGAGGAGCGGGGTTCCTCGGCTCGCACCTCTGCGACTACCTGATCCGCTCGGGGCACCGCGTGATCTGCGTCGACAACCTCGAGACCGGGTCGCTTCAGAACGTCGAGCACCTTCGCGGTCCGGAGTTCCTGTTCGTCAACCACGACATCACGCAGCATCTCGACATCGACGAGCCCGTGGAGTTCGTCTATCACCTCGCGAGCCCTGCGAGCCCGATCGACTACCTGCGGCTGCCGTTGCAGACGCTCAAGGTCGGCTCCTACGGAACGCACAACGCGCTCGGCCTCGCGAAGTTCAAGCGCGCACGCTTCCTGCTTGCCTCGACGAGCGAGGTGTACGGCGACCCGACGGTGCATCCGCAACCGGAGACGTACTGGGGGAACGTCAACCCGATCGGGCCGCGCGGTGTCTACGACGAAGCGAAGCGTTACGCAGAGGCGTTGACGATGGCGTACCACCGCCAGCAGGGCGTCGATACGACGATCGTCCGCATCTTCAATACGTACGGAGCGCGGATGCGGCCGCACGACGGCCGCGCGATTCCGACGTTCTTGCGACAGGCGCTCGCAAACGAGCCGCTCACCGTCTTCGGCGACGGATCGCAGACGCGGAGCTTCTGTTACGTCGACGATCTCATCCGAGGCCTTGTCCTGCTTGCCGAGAGCGGCGAGCACTCGCCCGTGAACATCGGGAATCCGGAGGAGCTTTCGCTCCTCGAGCTCGCGCAGGCCGTGATCAGCGTCACGGGCTCGAAGAGCGAGATCGTGTACGAGGCCCTACCGGTGGACGATCCGCAAGTCCGTCAGCCGGACATCACTCGCGCCAGGCAGCTCCTGGGGTGGGAGCCACAGGTCACGCTCGAGGACGGCCTGAGGCGGTTGCTGCAAGCGAACGAACGGGAGTCACTGAGTGTCTAAGCGCATCGCCCTTGCCGTTACGACCGTCCTTGCGATCGCCGGCCTGTGCATTCCGCCCGCCGGTGCGTCGCGGAGCATGATGATCGGCTTCAACGACGAAGCGAACACGCTGTACGGCGCCCAGGCCGTGAACTTTCCGATCTTGCAACAGCTGCACACGCAGGTGTTGCGCGTGAACCTGTATTGGGGCGGAACGCCCTGGGCCGTCGCGGCGCAGAGGCCGTCGGCACCGGCCGACCCGGCCGATCCCGCGTACGACTGGTCGCTCTACGACCGGTTCGTCCGTTACTCGTCGCAATACGGGGTCCGCGTCCTGTTCTCGATCGTGTTCTTCCCGCGCTGGGCAAACGGGGGTAAGGCGCGGAACGTCGCACCGACGTCGAACGCCGGCTGGACGGCGCTGCGTGGTTTCGCGGCGGCTGCAGCGCGCCGATACAGCGGCTCGTACATCCCGCCGGTCGAGCAGCAGGACCCGAACAACGCGTCGACCGCGTTGCCGCTTCCTGCAGTTCGCCTCTGGACTGCGTGGAACGAGCCGAACAACCCGGTCTTTCTCACGCCGCAATGGGTCAAAGTTCGCGGCAAAGCGACGATCGTCAGCGCGAAGAACTACGTCAAGATCTGCAACGCGGTCTATGCCGGCGTGCACGGCACGCTCCTTCGAAACGAGAAGGTCGCGTGCGGTGTCACGGCACCGCGCGGCAACAACCGTGTGAACTCGGCGCGCTCGTCGGCGGATCCAATGTCGTTCATGCGTGCGCTGAAGTCGAACGGCCTGAAGAAGTTCGACGTGTACGCGCACCATCCGTACTACGGCAAGAAGCAGGAGACGCCGACCACGAAGCCGCCGGCGCGAACCGCGGTCGAGCTCGGGAACATCAACATCCTGCTCGCGCAGCTGTCGAAGCTCTGGGGCCCGAAGCATCTGTGGATCACCGAGTACGGCTACCAGACGAATCCGACCGACCGAGTCTTCGGCGTCACGTACGCGCAACAGTCGCGCTACCTGACGCAGGCGTTCGGGATCGCGCGCGCGAATCCCCGCATCGACATGATGCTCTGGTTCTTGTTGAAGGACGACTCGAACGTCGCGAGCGGGTGGCAGTCCGGCGTGATGACGAACAAGGGCTCGAAGAAGCCGTCGTTCAACGCGTTCTTGCGCCTGACGCGCGGCTGACGAGGAAGGTTCGGGACAGAGGCCGCGGCCGTGGGCGAGACCCCGGGCGCGGCCTCTCTCGGCTGCGCGGCCTTCGGTTGGACGCCGAGGCTCGCCACCGGCGGCGCGTCAGGCCCGCGCCAGCAGCTCGCGATAGAGATTGTCGATGTCGTCGACGAGGCGCGAGACGGCATAGCGGTCGATCACGCGCGACCGGCCGCGTTCGCCCATCTGGGCGCGGAGCTCCGGCTCTCGCGCGAGCCGCTCGAGGCGGTCGGCGAGCGCGTCCGGCGCGCCCGGCTCGACGAGGAAGCCGTCCTCGGTGTCGTCGACGACGTCGGGTACGCCTCCGACGCGCGTCGCGACGACCGGCCGGCCGGCGGCGAGGGCTTCGATCGCGCTGACCGGCGTACCCTCGTTCAACGAAGGCAGCAGCATCGCGTCGAGCACGGCGTAGAACCGCGCGACCTCCTCCTGGTAGCCGAGGAAGAGACAGCGCCGCGTCAGCGCTAGCTCGTGTGCACGGCGCTCGACACGATCGCGGTCAGGCCCGTCGCCGACCATCAGCAAGTAGCCGTCGACACCGCGGTCGTGCAGCGCGCGCAGCGCCAGCAGGACGTCGTCGGTGTTCTTCACCGCGGTCATGCGACCGATCCAGCCGACGACGAATGCGTCTTCCGGCACGCCGAAGACGCGTCGCGTCTCGCGCCGCGCGTTCTCGTCGGTCGCGACGCGCTGCTCGAGCTCGATCCCGAGGCGGATGACGGCGAACTTCTCTGCCGGCGCGACGCCGAAGGCGACGAGGTCGTCTCGCACCTGCGGGCTGACCGCGATCAATTTCGTCGTCTTCAGCGCAAGCCACCGCTCGAGCAGCCGGAACCCGTACGTGCGCACCGGATCGAAGTAGCCGCGAAGCACGTGTCCGTGGAACGTGTGCACGATGATCGGCGGCCGCGCGTCGCCCGCAAGCAGCGCCGCGAGACGGCCGACGGCGCCGGCTTTCGCCGTATGCGTGTGCAGGATCTGCGGGCGCTCGGACCGGATGATGCGGGCCAGCCGAACGACGGCGCGCGCGTCACGAAGCGGCGAGATCTCGCGCGAGAGTTCCGGCAGATGCTCGACGCGCACGCCGAGCCCTTCCGCGACGAACGCCATCGAGTCCTCGCCGCGCGCGAGCGTTCCGGCGACGAGCGTCGTGTCGTAGCCGCGCTCGGCGAGGCCGGAGGTCAAGTACGCGACATGAAGCGCCGGCCCGCCCATGTTGAGCCGCGCGATCACGCGCAGCACCTTCACAGGGCGGCCGTTAGTCGACATTCGCCGCGGCGACGGCGTGCGTCACGGTGAGCCGAAGACCTTCCTCGAGGTCGACCGCGGGCTTGTAGCCGAGCAGCTGCCGCGCCTCTGCGCAATCGGCCCACGAGTGCTGCACGTCGCCGGTGCGCGTCGGCAGGAACTCCGAGGCAACCGGCAAACCGAGGACGCTGCCGATCGTGTCCGCGAGCTCGGTCACGGTCGTCGAGACGCCGGTTGCCACGTTGAGGACGGCGCCGTTGACGTCGCTCGCGTCCGCTGCGAGCAGGTTCGCCTCGACGATGTTCGCGACGTACGTGAAGTCGCGGGACTGCGTGCCGTCCCCGTTGATCGGCACCGGCTGGCCGTCGCGAACCGCGGCGATGAAGCGAGGCACCACCGCCGCGTACTGCGATGTCGGGTCCTGGTTCGGGCCGAAGACGTTGAAGTAGCGCAGCGCGACGGTCTCGAGCTCGTAGACGCGGCTGAACGCGACGCAGTAGCGCTCCGCCGCGAGCTTGGAGACGCCGTAGGGCGAAATCGGATCGAGGTGCTGGCCCTCGCGGCGCGGCAGCTCGCCCCTGTTTCCGTACACCGACGAGGACGACGCGAAGACGACGCGGCGCACTCCCTCGTCGCGTGCCGCGAGCAGCACGTTGAGCGTTCCTTCGACGTTGACTGCGCTCGTCGTCAGCGGATCCTGCACGGAGCGCGGCACCGACGGCAACGCACCCTGGTGGAAGACGACCTCGACGCCGCGAGTCGCCGCGTGCACGCGCTCGTAGCTTCGGAGCTCGCCCTCGACGATCTCGACGTCGCTCGCGAGCTCAGCAAGGTTCCGGCGGTTGCCGGTCGAGAAGTTGTCGAGCACGCGGACGTCGTCTCCGGCTTCGGCGAGCCGCCGGACGAGGTTCGAGCCGATGAAGCCGGCACCGCCGGTCACGAGCACCTTGCGGGCCATCGCTACGCGACCGCCTCGACGTGATAGTTCGCAAAGAGCGAGCCGGGGATCGGCTCGCGCAGCGACGGGACGGCGCGGTCGATCGCAGCAGCCGTCGCATTGATGCCCGCGACGAGCGGTCGCGCGAGCGGCCGCACGTGCGCGCGCTTGCAGAGCAGGTCGAGGAAGAGCGCGAGGATCATTCCGACGCACGCGGTTGTACCGGACGCGGGCCGCACGGTGACGGAGGACCAGCTTGCGCTCGAGCTGAACAGGCGCTCGAGGCCGGTGTGCGTCCAGCGCCAGAGATCCTCGGGAGCCGGGTGGTAGACCTGCACGCCGTGCGTCGAGGCGAGCACGCGGCCTCCGTCGCGAACCACGCGGCGCAGCTCTGCAACTGCGCGCGCCGGGTCCTCGCAGTGCTCGAGCGCCTGCGTGCAGAGCACGACGTCGTACGACGCGTCGTCGACCGGCAGCGCCTCGACCGTGCCGCGGAGATCGGCGTTCGGACCGAGATCGACGCCGACGTACTCGCTCACGTACGGCTCGAAGAACGGGTAGTACGGCTTGACGCCGGCACCGACGTCGAGCACGCGGTAGCGACCGTACGCGGCAGACGCAACGCGCGCTTGTTCCTCGAGCCACGACGCGAGCGGTGCGCGGACCGCGTAGGTCGGCGAGGACGAGCGCGGCTTGCGCTGCGCGGCGCCGGGCCACTCACGCATGGGTGTGTCTCCAAGCGGCGGCTGTCGCCGCGAGCCCGAACGTGAACCAGGTGAGCGCGTCGAGTGGAAGGCCGGCGACGTAACCCTGCGCGGTCCAGAGGCCGAGGAGCAACGCGAGCCATGCCGCTGCGAGCGCACCAAGGAGAATCCCCGCGCGAACGGCGCGGACCGCGACCCAAACCGCCGCGCCGAAGAGCGCAACGAGCAGTGCAGCGCCGAGCACGCCGAGATCGGCGAGCGTTTGCACGTAGAGGTTCTGCACGCCGTAGCGGCGTTCCGGATCGCGTGACGGGAATGCCGTCGCCGCCTCGGATCGGAAATGGCGGTGCGCCGCAGCAAGATGCGGCTCGAAGGCGCCCGGCTCACCCGACGCCTCGAAGCCGGAGCCGAACACGGGATGGTCCTTCCAGATCTCCACGCCGAGCCACGCGAGCAGCGTTCGGTGCGCGTACGTCTGCACCTTCGCTGCCGGCTCGGTCTGTGTCTCGTTGGAGCCGACGAAGCGCGCGAAGGCACTGAGATCGGATCCGCGGATCGCGAGCGCGCCGACGACGAGCACCGCGAGCGACACCGCGACGGCAATCGCCGGACGCATCTGCAGGCGGCCCTGCCACGCGAGGAGCACGGCGAGGACCGCAGCGCCCGCGAGGACGCCGAGGACCGCCGACATCGATCCGCCGAGGATGGTCCCGAGCATCCCGCTTGCGATCGCGGCCCACGCAAGGCGCTTGTCGAAGTAGCGCACGCTGAGCGCGAACGCTCCCGCAAGCAGCGTTGCGGCTGAAAGCGACGAGAAGTCGAGCGACGAGAGGAACGACGCTTGGCGCTTCCCGACCGTTCCCGACAAGAAGATGTCCGCACCGAAGAACTGCGCAAGGCCGACGACGGTCGCACCGATGCTCCAGATCGTGAGCGCGCCGAATGCAGGCAGGAGCGCGGCGCGACCGCGAACGAGGAGCGGCAGCGCAAGCGCGATCAGCGCGTACTCGACGAGCTTCGCCGCGGTGACGGTGTGCTTCTGCCAGTCGTAACCCGGTGTCCGTTGAGCGCCGATCGCGACCGCGACGGCAAGCCAGGTGAAGAACGCGCCGGCCGCGACCCAGATCGGCCAACCGGCGCGGAGCGGTGCGAACCCGAGACGCACTCCTTCGACGAGCGCAGCTGCGGCGACGAGCCAGACGACGAAGTCCGAGAGATACGCGGTCGCCTCGAGAGAGCCGACCGAGATGGTGAATCCCGGCTGGTAGTGGACGTGCAGGAAGAGGATCGGAATCGCGAGAGCGATCAGAACTGCGCCGGGCGACCAGACCGCGACGGCCGATCCGCTCGGACTCCTGCTGGAGAGCGACGCAGTCGCCACCGAGGGCCCAACTATACTGCCGTCGCTCGTGCGCACGAGGCTCCTACGACGGTCGATTGCGGCCGTCGGAATCTATTCATCGGTTGCGCTCGGCTTCCTCGGCAGCGTCATCGCCGCCCGCGTTCTCGGCAAGGAAGCCTTCGGTCTCTTTTCGACGGTCATCGTCGCGACGAGCTTCTGCCAGTCGCTGCTCGACCTCACCGTCGAGGAGGCGCTCGTCAAGTACGGCTTCCGCTACCAAACGCGCGAAGAGTGGGGAAAGCTGCAACGGTTGTTCCGCGTCGGGCTGACGGTGAAGGTCGGCGGAGCGCTTCTCGGGACGATTGCGCTGCTCATCCTCGCGCCGTTCGCAGACGACTTGTTCGGCGCGCAAGGACTGGAGACGCCGTTTCTGATCGCGGCGACGTTGCCGCTGCTGCAGTCGCTCGAAGGTCTCGGCGGCGCGGCGCTCTTTCTTCGCAGCCGCTACGACGTGCGCTCGGCGTTGCTCGTCGTCTCGATGGCGCTCCGCCTCGGCGCGATCGCGATCGGCACGCAGTACGGACTGACCGAGACGATCCTCGCCATCGCGATCGCGCAGGGGATCTCGACGGCCGTCGTCGCCGTCGTCGGCGGCGCGGGTTTCCGTCGCTTCCCGCGTGTGCGTCCCGAGCCGATCGGCGAGCGACGCGAGATCGTCAGCTTCGTGTTGCAGTCGAGTGCGGCAACGGGAGTGCTCTCGTTGCGCGGCGCGCTCGCGCCGCTCATCCTCGGCGTCGTCACGAACACGACACAGCTCGGCTACTTCCGCGTCGCGCAGGCGCCGCAGCAGGCGTTCAACGCGCTCTCGGCGCCGGTGCGGATGGTCTTGCTGACGGAGCAGACACGCGACTGGGAGCGCGGCCGGCAAGCCCAAGTGCTGCGCGGCATTCGCCGCTACACATTCCTCGCCGCCGCGCTGATGGTCGTCGTCGTGCCGCTTCTCCTCTGGTTCATGCCCGACCTCGTCCGGCTCGTGTACGGCGCCGAGTTCCTGCCGGCCACCGATGCGGCGCGCGTCTTCGTGCTCGCTGCTGCGCTCCTCTTTGCCGTCGGCTGGACGAAATCGTTCCCAGTGACGATCGGCCGGCCGAACCTGCGGATCTACACGCACGGCCTCGAGACGCTGATCGTGCTCCCGCTGACGGCTGTGCTCGGGTCTTTGTACGGGGCAACCGGCGCCGCGCTCGCGGTGCTCTCGGGTACGGCTGCGTTCGCTGCTTCGTGGCTCGCGATCTTCGTTCGAGTGCGGCCTGACGCGACGCCGCCGGACCTCGGTGACGAATTGGCCGCGGCCGAGGTCGAAGAGATCGAGGCGGCGGCGCTGTGAGGGCGCTGGTCGTCTCAGGCATCTGGCCGCCCGACGTCGGCGGCCCTGCGAGCCACGCGCCCGACTTCGCCGGCTTCCTCCACGAGCGGGGGTGGGACGTTGCCGTCGTGACGACGGCATCGGCACCGCCCGCGGACGAGGCTTACGCGATTCATTGGGTCTCGCGCGGTCTGCCGAAAGGCGTGTTGCACGCGCGCGCAGCGGCCGAGATCGCGCGGCGCGCGCGTGAAGCCGACGTCGTCTACACGACCGGCATGTTCGGCCGCAGCGCTTCGGGCGCGCGGGCCGCACGACGGCCGTATGTCGTCAAGCTCACAGCGGATCCTGCGTTCGAACGCTCCCGGCGACGAGGGGAGACGAGTGGAACCGTCGACGAGTTCCAGCGCGGAGGCGGCGGGGCGCGTGCGTCGCTGTACCGCCACGCACGTGACCTGGAGCTGAAAGGCGCGGCGCACGTCGTCTGTCCGAGTGCGTGGTTGCGCGAGCTCGCGACGACGTGGGGCGTCGATCCTGCGCGCATCACCGTGTTGCCGAATCCAGTGCCCGCGAGCGGGACGCTGCGATCGCGCGACGATCTGCAACGCGAGCTCGCGCTGAACGGCGCAACCCTCGTCTTCGCTGGGAGGCTCAGCGTTCAGAAGTCTCTCGAAGTTGCCTTGGAAGCGATCGCGGCGGTTGACGGCGTCACGCTGCTCGTCGCGGGCGAGGGCGACGAGCGCCGCCGGCTGGAGGAGCACACGGCGAAGCTCGGCCTCGGCGGCCGCGTTCGCTTCCTCGGCCCGCAGCCGCGAGAGCGCGTGGTCGAGCTCTTGCACGCCGCCGACGCGATGGTGCTCTCGTCGTCGTGGGAGAACTTCCCGCACACCGTGGTCGAGTCGCTCGGGGTCGGAACGCCCGTGCTTGCGACTGCGACGGGCGGCGTCGGCGAGGTCGTGAGCGACGGCGTCAACGGCTTGCTCGTCGAGCCCGGCGACGTCGACGCCCTCGCGGGCGCCATCCGCCGTTACTTCGGCGACGCCGACCTGCGTGAACGACTGCGCGCAGCCGCCGCGCCGTCGGTTGCGGACTACTCGCGCGAGCGGATCTTCGGCCGCCTCGAGGAGATCCTCGTCGCGGCGGCGCGCACGTGAGCAAGCCGCGCGTTCTCTTCGTCGGCCGGACGCGCTATCGCCTGCCGCTGGACCCTGGTCTTGCGCGAAAGTGGGATGTGCTCGCAACGGAGCTCGACCTGCGCGTGATCGGAACCGCCGCAGACGGACGAGCACAAGACGACGGACGCTTCCGCCTGCTCGACGCCGCGAGCTTCGCGCGCTTCTATCCCATGCTCGTGCGCGCGTGCGCAAACGAATTGCGCGCGTTTCGCCCCGACGCAGTCGTGGCGCAGAGCCCGTACGAGGCGGCGGCGGCGCTCGTCGCGCGGCGGCGCGCAGGCGTCTCGACTGCGGTCGTCGTCGAGGCGCATGGTGACTGGGGAACGGCGACGCGCCTCTACGGCTCGCCGCTTCGCCGCCTTGTCGAACCCCTCAGCCGCCGCGTCGCGACGGCGGCAGTGCGTCGCGCCGACGCGGTGCGAACCGTCTCGCCGTTCACGACGGCGCTCGTGCGCGAGCGCGGCGTCGAGCCCGCGGCGACGTTCACGACGTTCTTCGACGTCTCGGCGTTCACGGCTTCGCCGCCCGTGCCGCTTCCCACGGCGCGGCGCGTCCTCTTCGTCGGTGTGCTCGAGCGCTACAAGAACGTGCGCGGGTTGGTCGACGCTTGGCGTCTCGTCGCTGCGGAGCTTCCGGATGCGCACCTTCACGTCGTCAGCGACGGCCACGAGCGCGCGGCTGTCGAGCAGCTGGTGCAGGAGCTGCCGGCGCAGGCATCGTGGTCGCCGCGCCTCGAACCGGCCGAGGTCGCCGCTGCGATGGATGCGTCATGTGTGCTCGTCTTGCCGTCCTTCTCCGAAGGTCTGCCGCGCGTCGTGATGGAGGCGTTCTGCCGCGGCCGACCGGTCGTCGCGAGTCGTGCCGGTGGCATTCCCGACATCGTCGTCGACGGACAAAACGGGCTTCTCGTTCCGCCCGGCGAGACGGCCCCGCTCGCACGAGCGCTCGTTCGCGCGCTCACCGATCGCGGGCTGCTCGAGCGGCTCGCCGAAGGCGCCGTCGCATCCGCAGCCGAATGGATTCGCCCCGCGGAGGATTACGCGCGGAGCTACCGCGAGCTCGTCGTCGGAGTACGTGCATGAGGCTCGTCTTCGTCACCCAGCAGGTCGATCCGCAGCACCCGGTGCTCGGCGCCGCCGTCGCGAAGATCCGCGCGCTTGCTGCGCGCGTCGAAACGCTCGACGTCCTCGCATTGCGCGCGGTTGACGGTGTGCTGCCGGGGAACTGCAACGTCTCGACCTTCGGTGCGCGCACGCAGGCGCTCCGCGGCGTGCGCTACCTCGCTGTGCTTGCGCCGATCCTCGCGAAGCGGCCGAACGCGTTGCTCGCGCACATGTCGCCGATCTACGCGCTCCTTGCCGCACCGCTTGCGCGCCCACTCGGAACTCGGCTGTCGCTCTGGTATGCACAGCAGACATCCAACCCGCTGCTCGAGCGCACCGAACGCGCCGTCGATGCGATCTTCACGGTCGATCCCCGAAGCTTTCCGTTCGCCTCGCCGAAGGTGCGCGCGATCGGCCACGGCATCGACGTGGGCGCGTTCGCGTGCACGGCACCACCCGGCGGCCTGAGGCTCCTCGGCCTCGGACGCTGCTCGCCCGTCAAACGCTGGGAGATCGCGCTGCGCGCGCTCGCGGAGGTGGAGGACGTGCAGCTCGTCTTGCACGGACCCGAGGCGCGCGCGGGCGATGCCGAACACCGCCGCGAGCTCGAGCGCTTGGCCGCCGAGCTCGAGGTGTCCGATCGCGTCCGCTTCGCGGGCGCGCTGCCGCACGGACACGTTCCGCAGGCGCTCGCGAGCTGCGACGCCCTCGTCAATGCGACGCGCGACGGTGCCGCCGACAAGGCCGTCTTCGAAGCGGCTGCGGCTTGTCGCCCCGCGTTCGCGTCGTCGCTTGCGCTCGAGAGCTTTCTGCCGCCGGAACTGCGCTTCGACGACGCGGGGTCGCTCGCGGAGCGTCTGCGCGCGTTCCGCGCTGCCGACCGCGGTGCGCTCGGTCGCGAGCTGCGTGCACGAGTCACGAAGGAGCACTCGGTCGACCACTGGGCCGACGCGGTCGTGGAGGCGCTGAGCTGACGAAGCCGCGCGTCCTCTTCGTCTCGCGCGAGCGGCACCGGCTGCCGCTTCCG
>JBKPRX010000107.1:0-29780 GCA_046734795.1 Actinomycetota bacterium | reverse complement strand
GATCGCCTGCTCCCCGAGCGCGAGGCGCACGCCGGTGCGGTCGTAGATGGTTCCGCGACTCGCCGGAAGGACAATCGTTCCCTCTTGCTGCGATTGTGCGCGCGCCGCCAGCGAGCTCGCTTCGACTCCCTGAATCCACGTCGCGCGCAAGAGCAGCACTCCGAACGCACAGACGAGCAGGAGCAGGAGAAGCCGAATTCTGCGGTTGACGAGTTGCTGCTGCCGGCGCACTAGCGACCAGTTAGCTGCACGTACGTCGTGTCCTCCGGCATCGCGGGCCGCAACCCGAGCGCGAACGCTTTGTTCTGAAGGCGAGAAACGGCGGCGGTACTCGCGAGTTCCGACTGCAATGCGGCGTTGTCGGCGCGAAGCCGCGCCCGCTGCTGGTCAAGATGATCGGCGCGCATGTTGAGGCGGAGGACGGCGACGTTGAGCGCGACCACGCCGGCAAGCAGGAGCGCGATCACGGCGATCCAGACGATCGCGCCGGACGTCCGTAGGCGTGCTCGACGGCGCGGTGCGGCCGCTGCCTTCGGCGCAGCTTTCGGCGGCGCTTTCCGGCGTGGAGCCGGACGCTGCGCCGGCGCCGTGGCGGCGTTCGACCAGCCGGCCATCAGGCCTTCACCGCAGCGCGGAGCCGAGCGGACCCCGCGCGCGGGTTCAGCGCAACCTCCGGAGCGCCGGGTCGAATCGGCCGGCGCTGAATTGCGCGGAGCTCGGGCTCGTGACCGCAGACGCAGACCGGAAAGTCCGGCGGACACGTGCAGCCGCGTTCCTTGTCGCGGAGGAAGTACTTGACCATGCGGTCCTCGAGCGAGTGGAAGCTGATGACGGCCAGCCGCCCGCCTGGGCGCAGCAGCTCGAACGCCGCCGGCAGCGCCGCCTCGAGCGCACCGAGCTCGTCGTTCACGGCGATGCGCAACGCCTGGAAGACGCGCTTCGCCGGATGCCCGTCACCGAAGCGTGCCGGCGCGGGAATCGCCGCCTTGATCGTCTCCACAAGCTCGCCCGTTCGCTCGAACTGCTCTTGCCGACGTCGCCGCACGATCGCTCGCGCGATCTGCTTCGCGTATCGCTCTTCGCCGTAGCGCCGGAAGGTCGTCGCCAGGTCGCGTTCCGAGAGCTCGTTGACAAGTTGCGCGGCGGTCGTCTCCGCCGACGAGTCCATTCGCATGTCGAGCGGTGCGTCGGCTGCGTACGAGAACCCGCGCTCCGGACGGTCGAGCTGCATGCTCGAGACGCCGAGGTCGAGCAGCACGGCATCCGCGCGCACGCCGTTGTCGGCGAGCTGACGGAGGACGACGTCGAACCGGCCGCGGAGGAAGCGCGTCTGGACGCGCGTCTGTCTGCTGAAGCTCTCGAAGTACGGACGGACGGAAGCGTCTTGGTCGATCGCGATCAGCTTGCCGTGCCCGCCGAGATCGGCCGCGAGCAGCGCAGCGTGACCACCCGCTCCGAAGGTGGCATCGACGACCGTCTCTCCCGAGGAAAGGGCGAGCGCATCGCGCACCTCCGCGGCGAGTACGGGAACGTGATCAGTCGTTCTTGGTTGCAAGACGTTCGGCAACATGCTCCGCACTCCCTTCGACCTCTGCCAGCTCCTTGCGCCAGGCGGCGCGGTCCCAGATCTCGAGGTGGTCGTGGACTCCGGCGACGACGACGTCGCGGCCGAGCTTCGCGTGCGAGAGAAGCGCGCCCGGCAGCATCAGCCGCCCCTGCTTATCGAGCTCGGCCTCGGCGGCGCCCGAGAAGAAGAAGCGGTGGAGCCGCCGGCCTTCCTGGCTCAACGGGTCGAGCGTCGCGAGGCGCGTCTCGACGAGCCGATCCCAGTCGGCGCGCGTGTAGGCGTAGAGGCAGCCGTCCATCCCGCGCGTTACGACGATCCCGTCCGCGAACCGGGCGCGAAATCGCGCCGGCAGCGTGAGCCGGTTCTTGTCGTCGATCGTGTGCTCGTGCTCGCCGAGAAGCATCGTTGGACGCTCCCAATCCTCTCCACTTTCCCCCACGATAAACCACAGACCCCCATTCTGCAACCTTGGCCGGGCCCGCGTGACCTCCTAAGCTCGGCCGATGGCAGCCGAGCACCGCGTCGCCGGACATCTCGGCGTCGCCGCGGATGAGTACGACAAGACGATCCGGGCTTTCATCCCGGGCTACGAGCGAATGATCGAGACCGTCGTGCACTGGCTCGACGGCCACGTCCCAACGGACGGGCTCGTCATCGACCTCGGAACGGGGACTGGCGCTCTCGGAGCCGCGGTGCTCGAGGCGCTCCCGAGGGTCCGCGTCGAGCTCGTGGATATCGACCCGAACATGCTCGAGGTCGCAACCGAGCGCTGCGCGCCGTATGCCGGCCGGTTCCGAGCGCGACACGGGAGCTTCATGGACGAGCTTCCGCACTGCCATGCCGTCGTTGCTTCGCTCGCACTGCACCACGTCGCCACGCACGCTGAGAAGCGCGAGCTTTACCGATCGATGAGCGAAGCGCTCGCACCGGGCGGCCTCATCGTCGTCGCGGACGCACTCATCTACGACGACGGGCCCGAACGGCGCCGCATGATCGACGACCTGTTCGCGCACATGGCGCAGCACGGAATCTCTGGGCCGGAAGCGGAAGGACATCTCGCCCAATGGGCGGAGGAGGATTTCTACGTCTCGCTCCCCGACGAGCTCGGCCTGATCGCGGCGGCCGGCTTTCCGCGGCCGGAAGTGTTCTGGCGTGACGGGATGATCGCCGTCTACGGCGCGTTCAACGACGACTGAGCCTCCCCGAAACCGCTCCGCCACGACACCCAACGACGGAAGGTTCTAGCCTCCGGAATACCCATGTCGCCGCTGATCGGCCGGATCTGGACGAACGGCGACCCGTTTCTCGTCGCCGACCGCGGCGACGTCGCCTCGTGGACGGGATTCCACGCCGACTACGAGCGGCTGGCGATTCGTCCCGGCCGTTACATCCTGAGCTGACCCGCGTAGGCACCGCGACCACAGAGGACGGCAGCGCCGCATTGCGCGCCGAGCTCGACGGCCTCCTCGGCCGGCCGGCCCTCGGCGAGCGCGAGCGTGAGGCCCGCGGCGAAGCAGTCGCCGCAGCCATACGCGTCGCCGACCTCGCCCGGAAGCGGAGCCGCTCGGAACGGCCCGCCCGGCTGGACCCATCCGCCGAGCGGGCCGGCGGTCGTGATCACGAGGCGAGGCTCCGGCTCGAGGTCTCCGGCGCGGTAGCGCTCGCCGTCGTCTTCGCCGCTTCCGACGAGGGCGTCGAGCGTCAGAGCGCCACGTTGAAGCGTCGCGAGCTCGCGCGCCGTGGCGACGAGCACACGCGCGCGACGTGCGTGCTGAAGCGCCTCGACGTCGCCGCTGACGAAGAACGCGCCGTCGGCGCGTGCCAGCTCTTCCCACGGAAGCGCACCGTCGCCGCCGCGCGGCACCTGCTTCGGACCGAGGATCGTGATCGTCCTCTGCCCCACCTCGTCGACGTAGGTGAATCCGCGCCGCTGCGGCTCTTTGCTCGTACACGCATGCACGATGACGCCCTGGGACTCGAGCTGCTCACGGGCGCGGCGGCCACGGTCGTCGGTTCCGAGCGTCGTGAAGAGGTGCGCCTCCGTACCCAGGTTCGCGAGCTGGACGGCCGCGACTGCGCCGCCGCCGGCCGCCTCCTCCCACGTCTCGAGCGCGTGGACGATCTCGCCCGGTGCCGGCACACGCTCGACGCGGACGAACTCGATCCACTCGACGTGCCCGACGACCGCGATCTTCACGTCTCACATCTTCGTTGACGAATACGTTTCAAGGACGATGCCGTTCGCCCAACCGGTGCCGTCGTTCGAGGTGTTCTACGAGGAGCATCGAGCCGAGGTGCTCGGGTTCCTCAGGAAACGGCTCGGACTCGAGCGTGCTGACGACGCGTTCCAGGACACATTTCTGCGTGCGCTTCGTGCGTACCCGCGGCTCGAGCATGGCGCGCACCTACGCGCGTGGATTCTGACGATCGCGAGTCGCATCGTGATCGACCTGAGCCGCCGCGAGCGCGCGACGACCGAGCTGCCCGAGCTCGAGAGCTGGGACGGCGCCGATCGTCCTGCGTTCGAGGAGCTCGCGGACCTCGCCTGCGTGCTGCCGCCGAAAGAGAAGACGGCCGTCGTGCTCCGGTACGGCTACGACTTGGACTACGCCCAGATTGCTGCGGCGCTGGACTCGACGGAGGCGGCCGCGCGACAGGCCGCCTCGTCCGGCGTGCGGCGGCTCCGAAGGAGGTTGACCGATGAACGTTCCGACTGAGCTCGACGAGCGCTTCCGCGCGGCCGCCGCCGAGGCCGGCTTGCTCGACGCGGCCTACGACCTTGCAGACACCCCGATCGGAACCCTGCTCGTCGGCGCGACCGATCGCGGCATCTGCCGCATCCAGTTCCGTCCGAATCCGGACGAGGCGCGCGAGCAGCTCGCGCGCGAGTACGGGCCGCGTGTCCTGCGGACGTCGAAGCCGGTCGACCGGGCGCGCAGCGAGCTCGACGAGTACTTCGCCGGCAAGCGCACCGAGTTCGACCTCGAGCTCGACCTGCGGCTCGTGCCGGAGTTCCATCTCGACGTGCTACGCGAGCTCGCGAAGGTCGGATACGGACACGTGACGACCTACGGCACGCTCGCGCGGCAGGTCGGCCGCCCCAGTGCGGCACGCGCGGTCGGCACCGTGATGAACCGAAACCGGATCCCGATCGTCCTGCCGTGCCACCGCGTGATCGGAGCAAACGGCAGCCTCGTCGGCTACGGCGGCGGCCTCGACGTCAAGGAGCGGCTCCTGCGGCTCGAGGGCGCGCTCCTCTAATCCGTCAGGCGGTAGCCGACGCCCCACACGTTCATGACATACCCGCGACCGCCGGCCGCTTGGAGCTTTCGGCGCAAACGCGACGCATGAGAGTCGAGCGTTCGCGTTCGCGCCGCGGATCGAAAGCCCCAGACCTCGCGGAGAAGCTCGTCCTTCGTGAACACGCGCTCGGGCTCGCTCGCAAGTCGCACGAGGAGCTCGTACTCCTTTGCCGCGAGCGCGACGCGCCGGTCGGCGACTGCGACGCGACGCGTGACTTGGTCGATCGCAAGGTCACGCACGACGAGACGTTCGGAGCGCGCAGGCGTCGTCCGGCGCAGCACGGCGCGAATGCGTGCGAGCAGCTCTTCGTACTCAAACGGCCGGCCGAGGTAGTCGTCGCAGCCGCGCTGGAACGCGCGCAGACGATCGACGGAGTCCGCCTCGCGCGAGCCGAGCACGATCACCGGGCACGGCGGCTCCCAACGCTCGAGTGCAGCCGCGTCGCCGAGCAGCACGAGCGCGGGCGTCACGACTGCGTCGGCGGGATCGTCGGCCGGAATGACCTCGAAGCCGTCGTCCGACAGATGGCGCGCCAGGTAGCCACGCGTCTCGGGCTCCGGCTCCGAGAGAACGAGTGAAGTCGACATGAGCGCGAACGTACCGGCGTGCTCGACCGCTGACCAGATGTCCGTTCGGAACGAAAGCGTGACGAACGTTCAACAAGCGGCCCGTCGCGGCGCGGCGACTGCAGACGCGTCGCTCGTTACGATCGGCGACTTGACCTCCGGCTACTCGGGAACGCCGCTCGCCCGCAAGCTCGGCCTGAAAGAAGGTTCGGACGTCGCACTCGTCTCTGCGCCCGATGGCTTCGAGCGCCTCCTCGACCCCCTGCCGGACGCAGTGCGGATCCGAAGGCGGCTGCAACGCGACCACGACATCGTCGTGTGCTTCACGACGAAGCGCTCGGATCTCGAGGGCCGATTCGCACGTCTCGCCGATGCGACGGCGACCGACGGCGGCGTCTGGGTCGCGTGGCCGAAGCGCGCTTCGGGCATTCCGACCGACCTGACGGAGCACGTCGTCCGCGAGATCGGCCTCGCACACGGATTGGTCGACAACAAAGTCTGCGCGATCGACGAGACATGGTCCGGACTGCGCTTCGTACGCCGCCTGGCCGACCGGTAGACGGATAGGCTACGGCGCATGGACTTCAAGCTGAGCGACCGCTGTCGCGACTACCAAGAGCGCCTCTGGGACTTCATGGAGGAGCGCATCTATCCGTCCGAGTCGATCTACAAAGAACAGCTCAACGCAAGCGGCGATCCGCACTCCCAGCCGGAGATCATCGAGGAGCTGAAGGTCGAGGCGCGAGAGCGCGGTCTCTGGAACATGTTCCACCCCGATCCCGAGTACGGCGTCGGCCTCACGAACTGCGAGTACGCGCCGCTCGCCGAGATCATGGGCCGCAGCACGATCGCGTCCGAGGCATGCAACTGCTCCGCACCCGACACCGGCAACATGGAAGTGCTGTCGCTCTTCGGAAGCGACGAACAGAAGGAGCAATGGCTCCGGCCGTTGCTCGACGGCAAGATCCGCTCCGGCTTCGCGATGACCGAGCCGGACGTCGCGAGCTCAGACGCGACGAACATCGGCCTGCGCATCGAGCGCGACGGTGACGACTACGTCCTGAACGGACGCAAGTGGTGGACGTCGAACGCGTGGCATGCGAACACGCGCATCTTCATCGTCATGGGCAAGACCGACCCTGAGGGTCCACGGCACCGGCAGCAGAGCATGATCCTCGTCCCGAAGGACACGCCGGGGCTGACGCTCCTCCGCGACCTCACGGTCTTCGGCTACACCGATCACGGCGGTCACGGGGAGCTCGAGTTCGACGACGTGCGCGTGCCGGCCACGAACCTGATCGCAGGCGAAGGCGACGGCTTCGCGATCTCGCAAGCTCGGCTCGGGCCGGGTCGCATCCATCACTGCATGCGTGCGATCGGCGTCGCGGAGCGTGCGCTCGACCTCATGTGCACTCGTGCGCAACAGCGCGAGACGTTCGGCGCGACGGTCTCGTCGCGGGCGAACATCCAGGACTGGATCGCGGAGTCGCGCGCCGAGATCGAGATGGCGCGCTTGCTCGTGATGAAGACGGCGTGGCTGATGGACACCGTCGGGAACCGCGAGGCACGCATCGAGATCTCGTCAATCAAGTTCGCCGTTCCCGAGATCGCGTTGAAGGTGATCGACCGCGCGATCCAGGTGCACGGCGGCGGCGGCGTCTCGGGCGACTTCCCGCTCGCGTCGATGTACGCGCACATGCGCACGCTGCGTCTCGCCGACGGGCCGGACGAGGTGCACAAGCGCACGCTCGCACACCAGGAGCTGAAGCGGCACCCGGTGGACGAGCCTTCGCCGCAGCCGGCAACCGTGTAGACGGCCTTTGAGCTAGGCGCCGCCCTGAAAGACGGCGCCTAGCGGTCGCTCCACTTCACCTTCGCGGAGGCCGCGCTCGATCTGGTCGAGCACGCGCGGCAGGTGGTCGCGCGTCGTCGTCCACCGGTAGCGCCGATCCGGCTGCCCGAAGGAGATCGCGTCGACGATCAAGCGTTGCGAGCCGCGGCCGCGCAGGAGCGTGACCGGCAGCTCGACGGTCATGCGCAGCAGCGGCCACAGGACCTCCGTGACAAAGAGGAACGGGAGTCGCACGACGAAGAGCACGGCGTCGAAGAGATAGCCGCCTGGGCCGAAGCTGCCGTAGCCGTCGTCGTCATCGAATCCCGCGGGGCGCCACGACGGCGGGTCGACGCGCGAGACGTAGATCTCCCAGGTGCTGCCGTCGGGACCGCGCACGCTCCGCGCCGCGCGAAACCAGCTCATCGTCCGCAGGGCGGCGCCGCGGCCGTGGACGCAGCGCTAGGCGTCATCCAGCCAGAAAGCGCCGGAGCGCCCCCGCCACAGCGTCGGGCGCTTCCTCCGCCATGTGGTGTCCCGACTCGATCGGCTCGCCGCGCACGTCCTCTGCATAGTCGCGCCATACCGTAACCGGATCGCCGTAGAGCGCTTCCATGTCGTCGCGCGTCGCCCAGAGCACGAGTACCGGGCATCGAATCTTCGTGCCGGCGCGCCGGTCGTCGTCGTCGTGCTCGCGGTCGATCCCGAGGCCCGCACGATAGTCCTCGCACATCGCGTGGATCGTCGCCGGATCGTGAATCGCGCCCCGCACGTCGTCGAGCATCTCGCGGTTCATGTGCTCACCGTCGATCGCATACCACGCGTCAGGATCGGCCGCGATCACGCGCTCTGCCGGCTTCGCGGTTTGTCCGAGAAAGAACCAGTGCCACCAAAGTTGTGCGAAGCGTGCGTCGCAACGTGCAAGCGCCTCGCCGATCGGAACCGAGTCGGCGACGACGAGTCGCGTGACGAGCTCCGGCGCGTCGCGGGCAAGACGAGACGCGACGTACGAGCCACGATCGTGGCCGACGACGGCGAACCGCTCGTGGCCCAGCAGCTTCATCAGGCGCACGCAATCGCCGGCCATCGCGCGCTTCGAGTACGGCGCGTGATCGTCCGTCGTCGGCGGCTTCGACGACTGTCCGTAGCCGCGCAAGTCCGGACAGACGACGGTGAAGGCATCCGCGAGCATCGGCGCGACGTGCGCCCACGTCATGTGCGTGCGCGGATGGCCGTGGAGAAGGAGCACCGGCGGCCCCGAGCCGCCGTGTCGGACGCGCAGCTCGCCCTCGCCGACGTCCAGCTGCTCGAGGGTGAAACCCTCGAAGGCGGTCAGAGGCGGCCGCCGCGAATGACGCCCCACATCAGCCAGATGCCGAGAGCGGTCGAAAGTCCGAAGCCGATCACGGAGACGACGTTCACGCCGAGGAACTGCGGGCCGCCGGTCGAGAAGACGCCGATCAGGCTCGAGCCGATCAGTCCTCCGACGACGACGAGCGCGACGACGAGCCGGTTCGCGACGCGCTGCGTCGACTCCATGAAGTCATCGAGGCCCTTGTGCACGAAGCCGACCTCGATCTGGCCGTCGCGCACCTGCTCCAAGAAGTCGTGCCACTGGAAGGGCGCCTCGGCGAACACCTGCGCATAGCGGACCGCGTCTTTGCGTGCGCGACGCATGATCCTGTCAGGTGCGAAACGGTCGAGGATCAGGCTACGCGCGTACGGCCGCGCGACCTCGAACACGTTGAAGTCGGGATAGAGCTCGACGCCGACGGAGCCGAGCGTCGCGATCGCTCGGTCGAGGAGCAGAAACCGCGTCGGCAGCTGCAGGTTCATCGAGTAGATGAGCGCGAAGGCCTCGCGGATCACCTGGATCGGGTCGATCTCCGAGAGGCTCGCCCCGTAGTAGCGGTAGTAGACCTCGCGAAGCCGCGTGAGGAACTCCTCCTCTCGCTCACGCGGGAATCGCACGCCGAGATCTGCAAGTCGCCGCGGCAGCATGTCGACGTTCTCCTGCGCGGCATCGATGAAGAGCCGCGTCAGCTTCGTCATGTCGTCGTCGCTGAGCTTCCCGACCGCGCCGAAGTCGACGAGCCCGATCGAGTCCGCCTCTTCGAGGACGAGGATGTTCGCCGGATGCGGATCGCCGTGGAAGAAGCCGTGGCGGAAGATCATCTCCATCCACGCTTGGGCCATCCTGTATGCGAGCTGCTTGCGTTCTTCGATCGACCAGCGCGAATGGTCGATGTCGGCGACCTGCGTGCCGTCGAGGAGCTCGAGCGTGAGGACGCGCTCGCTCGTGTACGTCCAGAACACGCGCGGCACGTGCACGTGCGGATGGCCCGCGAAGTTCCGGTGGAACGTTTGTGCGTTGCGCCCTTCTTGGCGGTAGTCGAGCTCTTGCCGAATCGAGCGCGCGAACTCGTCGACGAGCGAGCGTGCGTCGATGAAGTCGAGCGCGCGCACACGTTCGCGCAGCAGCTTCGCCGCTTGGTACATCAGCGAGAGATCCGCCTCGACCTGCCGCGGCGCGCCGGGCCGCTGCACCTTCACGGCCACGCGCTTGCCCGTCGGGAGGGTCGCGCGATGCACCTGGCCGATCGAAGCCGCCGCGATCGGCCGCTCCTCGAACTCGAGGAACAGACGCTCGACCGAGTTGCCGAGGTCCTCCTCGAGAACGCGCTCCACCTGCTCGAACGGAAACGGGCGAACGTCGTCTTGGAGGCCTCGCAACTCGGCGAGGATGTCCGGCGGAACGACGTCGGGTCTCGTCGAGAGCAGCTGCCCGAACTTCACAAACGTCGGGCCAAGCTCGTCGAGGACGTCGCGCAAGTGCTGACCGCGCGTCGAGGCGGCGCCGTTGCCATCCTCGAGCGCGCGGGCCAGTCGATCGGCGCGGTGGCCCGGGATCAAGTCCGTCAGCTTGTGGGACTCGAAGAAGTACCCGAAGCCGTGCCGGACGGCGACCTGCGCGATCTCCGAGAGCCGGCCGACGTTTCTCGGCGGCGCCTGTGCCATGGGCCCAGTCTTACACGAGGGCGCGTGCGCGCCTTCGCAATGATCCGCGGGCCGACGCGCTAGGGGGTCGGCGACGCGTCGGCGGCTTGCTCCATCAGCCGCAGGCGATGCTCGAGCTGCGCGACACGAAGCTCGAGCTCGTCGATCTCATCGCGCGTCGCAACGCCGAGCTCGCGGACGAAGGTCCGGACGGCGCCTACGGTTTGCTCCGTCGCCTTGTCGCGCGATCCGCGCAGACGCGCGGGAAGCTCCGCCACGAGCTCCTCGAGCGCTCGGAAAGCGTCGCCGCTAGCGGGCGCGGCCATGCGGTCTCGTCCGACGACGTTGTCGGCGTTTCTCGCGACGCGCCGAGGCCGCCGCCGGCGTAGCCGTGACGTCGAGGAGCGCGGGCGTCGGCTCGGCAGCGAGCGCCTGCTCGGACTCTTGGAGCGCGAGCGTGTCTGCGTCGAGCGCCGGACCGCCGAACGGAAGCCGCGCTCGCCGCCTCGCCGGCGCCCCGCCGTCCGGCGACGGACCCGCTTCCGCTGCCTTTCGCTTTGCGTACTCCGGCTCCCGCTCCTTCCAGATCGTCAGGAGCGGCGCAGCGATGAAGATCGACGAGTATGCACCGGAGAGAATTCCGACGAGGAGCGCGAACGCGAAGTCTTTCAGGGTCTCGCCGCCGAAGATGAGTAGCGAGACCACCGGCAAGAGCGTGATCAGCGTCGTCGCGAGCGAACGGCGGATCGTCTCCCACAACGAGACGTTCGCGATCGTCGCGAACGGCGAGCTGCGCATCAACGGAATGTTCTCGCGGATGCGATCGAAGATGATGATCGTGTCGTAGATCGAGTAGCCGAGCACGGTGAGAACCGCGGCGACGGTGGACGTCGAGACCTCCCGCCCGACGAGCGCATACACGCCGATCGTGATCACGATGTCGTGGAGCAGCGCCACGATCACCGGCAGCGCGAACTTGAACTCGAACCTGATCGCGATGTAGATCACGATCAAGATCAGCGACACGATGATCGCGAGGATCGCATCGTGCGCGATCTGCCGGCCGAAGCTCGCGGAGACGTTCTTGACGCCGATCTTCGTCGCGTGCGCCTCGCGCTGAAGGTCGAGCGTCAACTGGTTCTGCTGCCCCTGCGTCAGCGAGCGCATGCGCATCTGGAACGCGCGGTAGCTGTCGCCGCCCACCGCGTTGCCGCGACCCTGGACGACTGCGTCGGCGTGGCCGACGTCCGCCGCCTGCTTTCGCACTTGCTCGAGACTCACCGGCTGCGTCGTCGCAAACGCAACCTGCGTCCCACCCTTGAAGTCGATCCCGAGGTTGAGGCCCTTGACGCCGAGCGCGACGATGCTGATCAAGACGATCGTCCCGGAGATCGCGAACCACAGGCGGCGCCGTCCCATGAAGTCGATCTGCAGCCACCGCGCGCGCTGCTGCCCCTGCGCACCCATGAAGCGTGCGTTGTCGAACCACCGGAAGCCGGCGAGCACGCCGAGCATCGCACGCGTCGCGGCAACCGCGGTCACCAACGAGATCACGGTTCCGATCAGCAGCATCAGCGCGAAGCCGCGCACGTTCGCGGTCGCAACGGCGAACAACACGAGCGCTGTGATCGCGGTGACGACGTTCGCGTCGAGAATCGTGTGGAAGCCCTTGCCGTAACCGGCCGCAATCGCCGCGCGCACGCTCTTCCCGGCGCGCACTTCTTCCTTGATGCGTTCGAAGATGACGACGTTCGCGTCGGCCGCGACGCCGATCGTCAGGATCAGGCCCGCGAAGCCCGGCAGCGTCAGCGTCACGCCGAAGAGCAGGATCGCGGCGTAGTAGAGCGCGCCGTAGATCGCGAGTCCGAAGACGGCGACGAGGCCGAGGAACCGGTAGACGACGAGCAGGAAGATCGCAACGACGAGGAGGCCGACGGCCGCGGCTTGCCAGGCCTGCCGCAGCGAGTCCTTACCGAGTGTCGCCGAGACGTCGGTTCGCTCGATCTGCTTGAAGTCGACCGGCAGTGCGCCCGTCTGTAGAACGAGCGCGAGGTCCTTCGCGTCCTGGAAGGAGCCGCTGCCCATGTCGATCTCGGCGTTCGGGCTGTCGATCCCGTCCGGGTTCTTCAGGTAGTCGATGTACGGCGTCGAGCGAATGACGCCGTCGAGCACGATCGCGAAGTGGCGGGCGAACTGCGTAACCGCGCTCGCGTCGCCGCCCTTGCCGGCGAAGAGCGCGGCCTGCTTGCCCTGCTGCGCCTCCTTCTTCGTGATGTCGGCGAAGACCTTGGTGCCGTGCCCCGTGAACTGCAGCGTCACGATCGGGCCGCCGGGGCCGATGTCCGCGCGCGTTCCGGAGAGCTTCAGCTCCTTTCCGGTCATCGCCGGCGGCAGCTTCACGAGATAGAACGCCTGGCCGCCCTCGTCGCCGATGATCTGCGTCTTGTTCGGCAGAGCCAAGACCTCGTAGCCCTCGGGCACCTTGCCGCCGAAGCGCTTGAGCAGATCCTGCCGGCGCGGCGTCGGCCCGTCGACGAGCGAGTGGGTCACTTGCGTCTTCAGCGCCTTCTTCCCGCCGGGCTTCGGCGGCGGCACCGTCACTCTCTTCGTCTTCGACTTGAAGAGGTAGTAGGCCTCCGGCGTTCCTTCCTTCGCCTTCGTCTGGATCTTCTGGAGGAGGTCGTACAGCTTGGGCGTCGGCTGGGGCAGCCCGTTGACGTTCTTCGACGGCGGGATGACCGCGTTCTCGAAGTCGAAGAACTGAAGTTGCGCCGTCTTGCCGATCAGCGCCGCAGCCTTCTCCCGGTCGTGCACGCCCGCGAGCTGGATGACGATTTGATCCGGCGGCTGCGTTCGCACGTCCGGCTCGGTGACGCCGATGCCGTTGATGCGGTTCTCGATGATCGTCCGCGAGCGGCTCAGGTCCTCCTGCGTCAGCTTGTGGCCCTTCGGCGGGACCGCCTGCAGGACGACTTCGAGCCCGCCCTGGAGATCGAGGCCGAGCGTGGGCTTGCGATGAACCGGCGAGCCTGGGATTGCCAGCAGGAGCGCGCCCGCGACAGCCGCGAGGATCGCGCCGATGAGGACGAGATGGGAGCGTCGAGTGCTCACCGCGGTTCCTCAGAGTAGCTTCCGGCTTCCGGCGCCGAGGCCTCCGCAGGGCCGTCTGCTCCAGGTGAGTCGGGGTTCGCGGCGGGCTCCGCGGCGGGCTCTGCATCGATGTCGTCCTCGGTGTCCGCGTCGGTCGCGCGTGAGACCACGCCGCCGATCGCCCGGCGCGCCACGCGCACTTCGAGCTCGGGAGCGATCCGCAGGAAGACGTCGTCGCCCTCGAGCGCGGTGATCTCGCCGTAGATGCCACCCGCGGTGACGACCTCGTCGCCGAGCTCGAGCCCTTCCCAGAGCGCGGCCTGCTGCTGTTGCTGGCGTCGTTGCGGCCGCACGAGCGTGAGCCACAGGAATAGCGCTCCGACGACGATGATGACGAGGAATCCGCTCACGACACTTCTTCTACGGCGCCGCTGCCAAGTCGAGCGAGCGCTTCCGAGCAATATGACGCGAACCGGCCCTCCTGGATTGCGGTGCGCGCGCCGCCGACGAGCGCGAGGAGGAAGCGGAGATTATGCAGCGTCAGGAGCCGGTGGCCGAGCAGCTCCTGCTGGTTGACGAGATGGCGGAGATACGCGCGGGTGAAACGCGCGCAGGCTGGGCACGAGCAGTCTTCGTCGAGCGGGCGGTCGTCGCGCGCGAACCGCGCGTTCCGGAGGTTGAGCCGTCCCTCCCACGTCAATGCGCTCCCAGTGCGTGCGGTGCGGGTCGGCAGAACGCAATCGAACATGTCGATGCCTCGTGCGACGACTGCGAGGACGCCTTCCGGATCTCCGATTCCCATGAAGTAGCGCGGCTTGTCGGCAGGCAAGAGCGCGGCCGACCATTCCGTCGTCTCGAGCATGAGCTCGCGGCTCTCGCCGATCGCGAGGCCGCCGAGCGCATTGCCGTCGAAATCGAGCTCGGCGATCTCCTCCGTCGAGCGACGCCGGAGCTCCGGATCCGTTGCGCCTTGCGTGATCCCGAACCGCAGCTGGCCCGGGGCGCGGGGAGCATGCCGCTGACGCTTTGCCCAGGCCGTCGTCCTGCGGACCGCTTCGGTCAGCTGCGCGCGCGACGACTGTGACGGCAAAACTTCGTCGAAGCACATCGCGATGTCCGACGCGAGGCTTGTCTGCACGTCGGCAGCGAGCTCGGGCGTAAACCGCGCACGCTCCCCGTCGTAGACGCTTCGGAACGTGACCCCTTCGTCGTCGACTGCGACGATCGTGTCGCGAAGCGAGAAGACCTGGAAGCCGCCCGAGTCGGTCAGAATCGGTCCGTTCCAGCCCATGAACGCGTGCAGGCCTCCCAGGTCCGCAATGAGGCGCTCGCCGGGACGGAAGTGCAGGTGGTACGCGTTCGCAAGCACGATGGACGCGCCGACGGCACGTAGCTCGTCCGGATCAGCCGACTTCACCGTCGCTTTCGTCCCGACAGGCATGAACGCCGGGGTCGCAACATCGCCGTGCGCGGTCTGCAACGTTCCGGCGCGGGCTGTCCCGTCAGACGAAGTCAGCGTAAACGCGCTCATCAGCAGCGAGCGTAGCGTCGGGCCACACCTGTGTCGGACTAGCCGAGCCGGCCGGACCGTCCGAGCGCGGCAGCGTCGGGCGCGCGTCGAACACGCAACGCGAGGTCAAGGCCTGCGGTCCGCCGACGGTCGCTCGGCCGGTACGTCTCGTCGATCGCGCGACGTACGAGCTCTGCCAACGAGACGCCGCTCCGAATCGACTCGCGCAACAGGAAGGCATGTTGAGCGTCGGTCAGCATGATCTGCGTTCGCCTACTCATGCTGTCGGTGTACACCTACATCACGCACAGCGGTGTGTCGTTCCCGCCAAATTGCTGCGACTTTGGGCGATCGCGAGACTTACACCGGTGTACACCTACAGCACGAGCATCGCATCGCCGAACGAGTAAAAGCGGTACCGCTCCGCGATTGCGATCGAGTACACGCGCCGCGTCTCTTCGACCCCGGCGAAGGCCATCACGAGCGCGAGCAGCGTCGACCGCGGAAGGTGGAAGTTCGTCAGGAGAGCGTCGACGCGGCGGAACTCGAATCCAGGCGTGATGAAGAGCTCGGTCCGACCTTGGAGTGGCGCTCCGCGCGAAAGCGACTCGAGCACACGAACAGTGGTCGTACCGACGGCGAGGACACGTTCCGATTCCCGAATTCGCTTCCAGGCCTCCGCCGCAACCTCGTAGCGCTCGCCGTGGATCCGATGCTGCGCAAGATCGTCCACGCCGACGGGCCGAAACGTGTCGAGACCGACGTGCAGCGTGACGCGCTCGACATCGAGCTGCGCGAGCAGCTCAGGCGTGAAGTGCAGTCCGGCCGTCGGAGCCGCCGCTGACCCCGCCTCCCGCGCATAGACGGTCTGATAGCGCGCGGGATCTTCGAGCCGCTCCGTGATGTACGGCGGGAGCGGCACCTCACCTTCGGGGTCGCCGGCGATGCGAACTCGCCAGCGGCCCTCTCCGAGATGCTCGAGGAACTCGACTTGGCCGTAGCGCCGTCCGGCCCGCAGGCGGCGAGTCGGTCGCGCGAGCGCCTCCCACTCTCCTGCCGCAACCTGCTCCAAGAGCAACACCTCGCCCCGCGGCTCCTCGAGCCGAATTCGCGCGGGCACGACACGCGTGTCGTTGACGACGACGAGCTCGCCGCGGAGCTCGTCCGGCAGCTCACGGATCGTCCGATGCCGAACCTCTCCGGTGGGGCGGTCGTAGACGAGCAAACGCGACGCGTCGCGGCGGTGCGGCGGGTGCTGCGCGATCAGCTCGGGAGGCAAGTCGTAGTCGAGCTCCGACACGCCCATCGGCCGCGGCGGCTCGCATCCGGCAAACCGTTTAGTCTCCACCCCATGGATCCTGACGCTGTTCAGCGAGCGCGGGAGCGGCTCGATCGGGCGGCGGCCGGTCGCAGGGAACCAGCCGACGTCGACGCCGCACTCGAACGAGCCCGGACGCAGATCGAGGCGCTCGCGGAAACAGCGGCGCAGCTCGAGGCGAGCCTTCCTGCGACCGTGGGCGACGCCGTCCACGAAGGTCTTCGAAGCGGGCTCGGACCAGCCACTCGTCACCTTGCGGAAGTGCGTGGCCTCCTGAACCAGGTGCTGCGCCGCCTCGAGCGCCTCGAGGGCGACCAACTCGCGGAACGGCATGCACGTGTCGACGATCTCGGGCTTCTCGTCGAGCTCATCTCGTCGGGCTGGCGAAGCGTCGACGAGCGGCTCACGCAGATCGAAGAGCGCCTCGGAACCGCTGGAGGCGCCATCGTCTACCGGATCGAAGACCGCCAATCCGGCTGACCAGTCCGGCTAGACGCGTCCGGGTAACGCGTCGGACGAACTCCTCGGGCTGAGCCGCCGTCAGCGGCGTGCGCCTGGCGCACTCGGCAGGACGAGCCGGAAGCGACTGCCGAGACCAGGTTCGCTCTCGAGCTCGATCCGTCCGCCAAGCGCGAGCGCGAGCTCACGCGCGATCGCGAGCCCGAGCCCCGTACCGCTGCCGTCTCGCGACCAGAACGGGCGGAAGATGCGCTCTCGTTCGTCGACACCCACACCGGGTCCGGTGTCCGAGACGTCGACCTGCACGTGTCCGTTCGCCGTCGTCAGCGCGAGCTCGACGCGCCCGCCCTCGGGAGTCCAGCGCAACGCATTCGACACGAGGTTCGAGATGATCTGCAGCACGCGGTCGCCGTCGGTCACGATCACCGGCTTCGCGCGGATCTCCTGTCGATACTCGATCGAGCGCCGCCGCGCTTCCTCGCCGAACGTTGTGTAAGCGCGATCGACGAGCCGCTCCATGTCGACCTCCTCGTGAAGCACGGTGAATCTGTGCGCGTCGAGCTTCGCGAGGTCGAGGACGTCGCCGACGAGACGACTGAGCCGCTCCGCTTCCTGACAGATCACGTCGAGCGACGCGGCCTCCGACTCCTCGTCCGCGAGCACGCCTTCGCTCAGCGCCGACGCATGCCCTTGGATCGCGGTCAGCGGCGTGCGCAACTCGTGCGAGACGGTCATGAGGAAGTTCCGCTCGAGCTCTTCGGCCTCAGCGAGCCGCGATGCCATCTCGCGGAAGCGGTCGGCGAGGTGCGAGATCTCGCTGCCGCCCGTAACGTGCGGCACGTCAAGGTCGCGCCGGCCGCGCGCGACCTCGTCCGCCGCCCGTGACAGCTGGCCGAGCGGTCGCGAGATCCTTCGCGACAGGTAGACGGACAACAACATCGCCACCACGAGACCGACGGCCAGCGAGATTGCGAGCTGCCAGACGAGCGTCAAGAGCCGCCCCGTCAGCGCCGACTTCGGCTTCGCCACCACGACCGAGCCGAACGAGGTCGGTCGATTTGTCCGCCGCCCACGCGGGTCGAGCAGAACGAGCGGCCGCGCCACGGCGAGGAGACGCTCGCCGCTCTTCGTGAACTCGAACGAGACGGTGCCGCGCTCCTCGACCTCGCGCGCCGAGATGATGTCAGCCGGAAGCGCCGGCAACCCCCTCACATAGGGGAAGTTCTTCGAGCGCGGGACGAAGTAGATTCGGTCGCCGCCGATCGCCCGCCGCAAGTCGTGCGCCGTGATCGACTTCGGCAGCCGAATGTTGTTCTGCTGCTGCAGCAGGCTGACGATGCCGCCGGATTCGCCGCGGAGTTCATCGAAAGTCCGATCGCGGATGTACGACTGGTAGAAGCGGATCGAGATCGCGGCCGTCACGAGCGAGGCGATCACGAACCCGAGGAGGAAGATCGCCGGCAGCCGGAACCGAAGCGACCGGAGCATCGAACGGATGGTAGTTCGCTCCTCGGCGCGCGAGGGCTAGGCGGCCGCGTCTCGCGCGGGACCGACCTTGTAGCCGACGCCCCACACGGTCACGATCGGCGACGCGTCGCCGAGCTTCCTCCGCAACTGCCGCACGTGCACGTCGACGGTCCGCGTATCGCCCGCGAACGTGTAGCCCCAGACGCGCTCGAGCAGCTGATCGCGCGTGAGCACGAGACCGCGGTGGTCGAGGAGCTCCCACAGGAGGTCGAACTCCTTCGGGGCGAGCTGGATCTCGTCCTCGCCGACCTTCACCTCGCGACGACCAGCGTCCACGGTGAGATCGCCGTGGCGGATGACGGCACTCTCCCGTTCGGCGCGCTCCGGTGTCGTGCGTCGCAGGATCGAGCGAACACGGGCGACGAGCTCGCGCGGGTTGAACGGCTTCGTCAGGTAGTCGTCGGCGCCAACCTCGAGACCGATGATCTTGTCGACGTCGTCGTCGCGTGCCGTGAGCATGAGAATCGGCAGATCCGAGCTCTGGCGAATTCGCTTGCAGACCTCGATGCCGTCGATGTCCGGCAGCATCAAGTCGAGGACGACGAGCGCGGGCTTCTCTGCAGCCACCTGCTTCAGTGCGTCACCGCCTGTGGCGACGGCGCGCACTGTGAAGCCTGCGTTCTTCAGATAGGCGGCCACAAACGATGAGATCGACGCCTCGTCTTCGACGACGAGCACCGACTGGGGCTTCGTCGCGGTCGCCATCGCGTTACGTGCCGATCGTGAACGACGTCGCGATCACCGGCATCGGCAGCCAGTCGCTCCCGTTCAGCGCGTACTTGCCGCTGACGCCTTGCAACGCGACCTTGCCGCGGCCGACGGCATTCACGTCGAGCCCGAACCCGCTGAGCCGCAGCCGGTAGAGGCCGCCCGTCGCCTTGAACCCGATGTCCTTGCCCATGTAGACGGTCGACCCGTCGTCACGATCCACGGTCCGCTCTGCGCCGACGACGACCGGATCCGGCCCCTTCGACGTTCCGAGGACGATCAGCCGGCCGTTGCTCACGTGACCGACAACTGCGCCGTCGAGCCGGAGGTCGATCACCGGCTGGCTGAAGGTGTCGCCGAAAGCCTTCCGAATCGCGAGCGTCCCGTCTCCCGCATCGCGGGGACCACCTTGCGCTACCGCCGGTAGCACCAAGCCAAGGAGCACGCAGATGAGCAGCAAGCGCCGCATTCGTCACGAAGTATCGTCGCCGGAGTTATCCCATCGTTCAACGGAAAGTAAAGAAATCGTTAGCGGGCGCCAGGCCCGCCGGGCGGCGCAGCAGGAGCGGGATCACTACAGTCGGCGGCCGTGCACGAGATCGTCGAGTTCGGACTGATCGTCCTCGGCGTCGCGGCCGCCTTCTACCTCGCCGTCCTGAGCAACAAGGCGACGGAGCGCTTTCCGGTCCCGGCGCCGGCGTTCTTCCTACTCAGCGCGGCCGTCGTCTCGGAGCTCTTCCCGTCGATCCAGGATCACCTTTCGATCAAGACGGTCGAGCGGATCGGGGTCCTCGCGCTGATCGTCATCCTCTTCGACGGCGGCATGCACGTCGGGTGGCGCCCGTTTCGCCGCTCGATCGTCCCGATCGCAACGCTCGGCGTCGTCGGCACGTTCGCTACCGCCGCGCTGCTTGCGCTTGCCGCGCATTACGTTCTCGATTTCAGCTGGATCACCGCCAGTCTGCTCGGCGCAGCGCTCGCGCCGACCGATCCAGCGGTGATGTTCTCCGTCCTCGGGAACCGCGAGGTCGGCGGCCGGACCGGGACGATCCTCGAAGGCGAGTCCGGCGCGAACGACCCCGTCGGCATCGCGCTGATGATCGGCCTGCTCGCGTACGCGACCGAAGTAGGAGCGACGCCGTGGACAACCGTCCGCGAGTTCGCGGTCGAGCTCACCGTCGGCCTCGCGATCGGAATCGCGAGCGGCCTCGCGCTTCGCACCGTGATGCGGCGACCCACGCTCCCGCGCGAAGGTCTCTACCCGCTGCGCACGCTCGCCGCGGCGGGCGTGATCTACGGCGCGACGGCCGCAGCGCACGGCTCGGGCTTCCTCGCCGTTTTCGTCGCGGGCATCCTCGTCGGCGACGAGCGCGCGCCCTACAAAGCCGAGATCGAGCGGTTCCATTCCTCGCTCGCAAACCTCGCCGAGATCGTCGTCTTCGCAGCGCTCGGGATCACGGTCGACCTCGGCTCGCTCGGAACCGACCACCTCTGGCTCGACGGGCTCGTGCTCGCGGTCCTGCTCGCGCTCGCCGTCCGGCCGCTCGTCGGCGCTACGCTCCTTGCGCCCGCGCGATTGCGAAGAGGCGAGAAGCTGTTCGTCATGTGGGGCGGACTGAAAGGCGCCGTGCCGATCCTGCTCGCCGCGCTCGCCGTGCTCGAAGCCGTCGACGACGCGCAGGCGATCTACGGAATCGTGTTTGTCGTCGTCGCGTTCTCGGTTGTCGTCCAAGGCGCGTCGATTCCGTTCACGGCGCGACGATTCGGCGTTCCGATGCGGACCGTCGAGCCCGAGCCGTGGCACATCTCGATCCGAATGCGCGAAGAACCGGAACGCGTGCAGCGATTCGTCGTGCGCGGCGCGGGTCGTGCCGTCGGGCGGCCGATCTCGCAGCTTCCGCTCGGCGAGCGCGCGTGGATCAGTCTCATCGTCCGCGGCGAACAACCGCTCGACGCGCGCGGCCGCACTGTCCTCGAGGTGGGTGACGAGGTCCTCGTACTCGCCGACGACGAGACGCGCGACGGGCTCCGCGCGCTCTTCGAGGGCTCGTGATCGCGAGCGTCCTTCTCGCGGCGACCGCGCTTGCGGCTCCGACGCTGACGAACATCCACGTCGATACGAAGGCGTCGCCGTTCGCTGGAGACGGTCCGCTCCTGGCGACGGTCTCGCCGAACGCAGACGGCTTCCGCGACGCAGCGACGGTGTCGTTCCGCGTCGATCGTCGCGCGGCGGTCCGGCTCGACGTCGTGGAGACCCAGCAGGCCGGCGAGCGGCTGAGCTCAAAAGTCGTGTGGTCGACCCAGAGAACCTTTTCCCCTGGTCCGGCACAACTCGTCTGGCGACCGAGTGCGAGCACCGATCCGCGCACGTACATCCTGCGGCTGACCGCGACCGACTCGCTCGGCCACCGGCGCGTCTACGACAACATTCCCGGGCGTCGGCGCCAGGTACCGGTCGTGCGCGTGCAGGGCATCGACGCGGTCTTCACGAAAACGAGCTACGCACCCGGCGAGGTGGCACACGTGCGCGTGTCATCGGATGCGAGCTCCCTGCGCGCGCAGGTCTTTGCCTACAGCGGCGGCCCGTTTCCGCAGACGGTGCGCGACGCGCGAACGAGCGGAGACGCCGTCACCGGCTCGATCCGCGTCGACTGGCGCGCACACCGAGACGCGCCCGCGGAGCTAGCGGTCGCGCGCGCGGGCAACTGGCGCAGCGGGCTCTACTTCCTCCGGCTCCAGGCGGACGACCGTCGGGTCGGTTACGCGCCGTTCGTCGTGCGGCCACGGCGCCTGGGCGAGCATCGAATCGCGGTCGTCCTCGCGACGTACACGTGGCAGGCCTACAACTTCGACGACGCAAACGGCGACGGCTGGGGCGACAGCTGGTACGTCACCGGCAGCCAGCGACGGGTCGCGCTCGACCGTCCGTTCCTCGACTTCGGCTTGCCGTTCCGCTTCCACGACTGGGACCTCACGTTTCTGTCGTGGCTCGCGCAAACAGGCAAGCAAGTGGACGTTCTCACCGACGACGACCTCGACGCAGTCTCCTCCGGCGACGAGCTCGCACGCTCGTACGACCTGATTGTCTTTCCGGGGCACGAGGAGTACGTGACGCAGCACATGTACGACGTCGTGCAGCGCTACCGCGACCGCGGCGGCAACCTCGCCTTCCTCGCAGCGAACAACTTCTTCTGGCAAGTGCGCCGCGAAGGGGCGCGAATGACGAAGGTTGCGCAATGGCGCACGCTCGGTCGACCGGAAGCTGCGCTCGTCGGCGTGCAGTACGCCGCGTCGAACAACGGCGCGACGCTGGCGCCGTTCGTCGTCGCACCCGACGCGCCGTCGTGGTTCCTCTCGGGTACGACTCTCGGCGCGGGCGGCGGCTTCGGCAGCTACGGAATCGAGATCGACGCACGGACGCCGGCGTCACCGCCGCAGACGCAACTGCTTGCATCGAGTCCCGACGCGCTCGGCCCCGGGCGCACTGCGGAGATGACCTACTACGAAACGTCCGCCGGCGCGAAGGTCTTCGCCGCAGGTGCACTCAACTTCGCGGCGTCCGTCGGAGCGGCGCCGGTCTCGCAGCTGCTCGAGAACCTCTGGGCGCGCCTCGCAGCGCCCTAGGTGTCGTAGGTGTAGAAGCCTCGGCCCGTCTTCCGGCCGAGCAGCCCGGCGAGCGCCATCGAGACGAGCCGCGGCGGCGGCGCCATCCGAGGCTCGCGGAGCTTCTCGTAGAGCGCTTCCGATGCGTGCACTTGAACGTCGATTCCGATCAGGTCGAGCAGCTCGCAAGCTCCCATCGGCCACCCGGTGCCGCCCTTGATCGCGGCATCGAGGTCCTCCGGCGTGACCCGGGCTTCGTCGAGCACGCGCACGCAGTCGTTCAGCAGGGGAATGAGCACGCGATTGACGACAAAACCGGGCGTGTCGTGACAGCGAACGGGCGTCTTTCCGATCCGTTCTGCGAGCGCGTAGGTCGTCTCGACTGCGTCGTCGGACGAGAGCTGCGCGCGCACGACCTCGACGAGCAGCATCAACGGCGCCGGGTTGAAGAAGTGCATCCCGACAACACGTTCCGGCGTGTTGGTCGCGCTCGCGATCTCGGTCACTGACAGTGCGGACGTGTTCGTCGCGAGGATCGCGTCTGCACCGACGATCGGCTCGAGGTCGCGGAAGAGCTGCTGCTTCGGTGCGAGCTCTTCGACGATGGCTTCGACGACGAAGTCGCAGCCGGCGAGCGCCGCGAGATCGTCGGTGAGCGTGAGTCGCGCGACGGCTTGCTCATCGGCGCCCGAGCCGAGCTGACCCTTCTCGACCTTGCGCGCGAGAAACGAGGCGATGCGATCGCGGGCGCGCTCTCCGAGCTCGAGCGTCACCTCACGGCCGACGACGTTGAGGCCCGCTCCGAGACAGAGTTGCGCGATCCCCGAGCCCATCGCACCGAGCCCGACGACGCCGACCTTCTGCACCTCTCTCGGCACGCGCAGGATCCTACGGAACCGTCGCGGCGACGCGCGCCGCCGCTCGCTCGATCGAGGCGCGCGCCGCATCGAACTGCTCGGAACGCAGGCGGATGTACGAATGGCGCCAGAGCGACTGCGGGAAGATCCCGGCCTCCTCTGCCGCGGGCGCCTCGTGAAGGTCCGGGACCACGACGAGCGGCTCGATCGCGAATCGCCACGACCACCGCGTCGCATGCGGGTCGTGCTCGAGGTCGCTCGTCACACGCACGACCGCGAAGACGCACTGCCACACGCTCGCGTATGCGATCGCGAACTCGCCGCGCTGCACGGAAGGGCGGCGCGTGGATGCGTGCCGTTCGAGCGTAAAGCCGGTCGCGGCAAGCGGGCTCTCGCCCCGCCCTCGTACGAGCAGCCAGTACGTCAACCGCGAAACGCGCGTACGATCGCGGCGACGGATCGGTCGACGTCGTACGCAGTCGTCTGCCAGTTCGAGACCGAGATTCGCATCGCCTCGAGATCGTGCCAATGCGTGCCGCTCAAGAAGCACGTTCCGTCGGTTTGCACGGCGTCTACAACGGCGCGCGTGCGCTCGTCGTCGCCGAAGCGGACGAGCACCTGGTTCAAGACGACGTCGTTCAAGATCTCCGCACCCGCCGCGTCGAGCGCATCCGCGAAGCGGCGCGCGTGGTCACAGCAGCGCTCGATCATCTGTGCGATCCCGGCGCGCCCGAGCGAGCGGATCGCCGCATAGACGGCGAAGCCGCGCGCGCGACGCGAGAATTCCGGCGTCCAGTCCATCTGGTCGCGCAGCGTTCCGGGCTCGGCGTGGACGAGGTACGCGGCGTGCACGCCGAGTGCGATTCGGTGTGCGTCCGGGTGCGCGGTGAACGCGAAGCCCGAGTCGTACGGCACGTTGAGCCATTTGTGTCCGTCGGTCGCCCACGAGTCGGCGCGCTCGACGCCCTCGACGAGGTGGCGAAATCGCGGCGACGCGGCCGCCCACATCCCGAAGGCGCCGTCGACGTGCAGCCACGCGCCCGCTTCGGCCGCCGCGTCCGCGATCGCCGGGAGCGGATCGAACGCGCCGGTGTTGACGTTGCCGAGCTGCGCGCAGACGATCGCCGGCGCATCGCCGTCGAGGTCGAGCGCGTCGGCGCGCATCCGGCCTTGTTCGTCGCACGGCACGGTGACGAGCTGGTCGCTGCCGATGCCGACGAAGCGCAGCGCGCGATCGACGGTGACGTGCCGCTCCTCCCCCACGACCGCACGAATCGGCGGCGAGCCTGCGAGCCCGCGGCGCTCGACGTCCCAGCCGGCTCGTTCGAGCACGACGTGGCGCGCAACAAGCAGCGACGTCACGTGCGCCATCTGACAGCCGGTGACGAACGCGCAGGCCACGCTCGACGGCAAGCTCAAGAGCTCGGCGAGCCACGACGCCGAGACCTCTTCGACGACCGAAGCCGCCGGCCCGCCGACGTACAACCCAGCGTTCTGATCCCAGACCGACGTGAGCCAGTCGGCCGCAACGGCTGCCGGCACACCGCCGCCGATCACGAAGCCGAAGTAGCGCCCGCTCGGGATCGCGGCGATGCCGGGCTCGGCGGCTTCGATCAGCTCGGCGACAACCTGACCCGGGTCGCTCGGCTCCTCGGGCAACGGTCCGGCAAGACGTTCACGCAGAGCGTGCGGTGCAACGATCGGTTGGATTCGGCGCTCGTCGAGCGAGTCGATGAACGTCTGTGCGTAGTCCGCGACGTCGCGGAAGAGCGTCAAAGCCGTTCGATCACCGCAGCGATCGCTTGGCCCGCTCCGATGCACATGCACCCGACGCCGTAACGCGCATCACGTCGCTCGAGCTCGCTCACGAGAGTCGCGGTGATGCGCGCACCCGTCGCGCCGAGCGGATGGCCGAGCGAGATGCCGCCGCCGTTCGGATTGACGTCGCCCGCCTCCCAACGCTCGTGCAGACCGGTGTCTGCAAGGAACTGGAGCACGACAGACGCAAACGCCTCGTTCACCTCGATCACCGCGATGTCGTCCCACGAGAGCCCGGCCTTCGAGAGCGCCTTGTCGCAAGCCTCCGGATTGCCGTGCAACATCATGTGCGGGTCGACGCCCGCGAGGCCGAACGAAACGAACCGTGCGCGCGGCTCGAGACCGAGCCGTGTGACCGTCGCATCCGACGCGACGAGGACCGCCGCCGCACCGTCGACGATCTGGCTCGAGTTCGCCGCCGTCACCTTTCCTTCGGGGATGAATGCCGGCTGGAGGCTCGCCATCTTCTCGAGCGTCGTGTCACGCCGGACGGCCTCGTCGACCGCGAACCGCGTCGCGACCGCGGCTCCGCCGCCGCCGCTCGGCGGCTCGGGCAGCTCGATCGGGATGATCTCCTTCTCGAAGCGGCCTTCGTCGATCGCGCGCGCAGCGCGCATGTGCGACTCGTAGGAGTACTGATCCAACGCCTCGCGCGACAGGCTCCACTTGTCTGCGAGCACTTCCGCCGAGATGCCTTGCGGGACGATGTCGAAGCGGTCGTGCACGACGTCCGAGAACGAGCCGTTGTTCGAGCCCATCGGAACGCGCGTCATCATCTCGACGCCGCCGGAAAGGACGAGGTCGAGCTGACCGGACCACACAGCCGCGGCAGCATTGAAGTTCGTCTGCATCGACGAGCCGCACTGCCGGTCGACCGTCGTGCCGCACACCGTTACCGGCCACCCGGCGGTGAGCGCGACGTTGCGGCCGATGTTGAAGGCCTGCTCGTTCACCTGCGACACGCAACCCCATTGCACGTCCTCGATCTCGCCCGGGTCGACGCCCGCGCGCTCGACGAGTCCGTTCACAACCTGTGCGGAGACCTCGTCTCCGCGAATCACTGAGAGCGACCCGTTCCGCTTCCCGATCGGGCTGCGAACGGCGTCGACGATGAAGGCGTTGGTCATAGACCCAGTCTAGCTCCGGGCCCTTGACCTAGGCTCTCGCCGCGAGCAACATCGGGGGTCGTGTCGGGGGGTGCTACGAAGGCCGATCTGCTCAAAGAGGTGCCGCTCTTCTCTCGGCTCTCGAAGGCGGAGCTTCGGCACGTCGCAGCGGTCGCCGACGAGGTCGATGTCGACGCCGGGCGCACGCTGACGCGTCAGGGCGAGCGCGGCCGTCAGTTCCTCGTGCTCGTCGAGGGCGAGGCCAAGGTGGAGCGCAACGGGCGCCGCGTCAACCGCCTCGGGCCAGGCGACTTCTTCGGCGAGATCGCGCTGATCGCCGGGACGCCGAGGACAGCCACGGTGACGGCTGAGACGCAGGCGCATCTGCTCGTTCTCACCGATCGCGCGTTTCGCCGTCTGCTCGCCGAGTCGCCGAGCGTCGCGATCAAGGTGCTCGAGGCCCTCGGGGAGCGGCTCCCGCCCGAGCGCGTTTAGCTCGGTCCGCGACGCGAAAGGGCAGACGAGATGGCGGCGACAGACTCGGTCCGCCGGCTGCCGATCGGCGATGAGGAGCTCGAGACGGGCGAATCGCTCGAGATTCGATCGCCGTACTCGGGTGACGTCATCGCACGCGTCGCAAGAGGCGGCCGGGACGAGGCACTGCAAGCCGTCGACGCCGCCGAAGGTGCGCTCGCAGAACCGATCCCCACACACGAGCGTGCGGCGATCCTCGATCGAATCGCCGCCGCACTCCGCGATCGTCACGAAGAAGTCGCGCAGACGATCTGCGCCGAGGCCGGCAAGCCTCTGAAGGCCGCGCGAGTCGAAGCGAGCCGAGCCGTCTCGACGTTCACCTTCGCCGCCGTCGAGGCTCGGAAGCTCGCCGGCGAGCAGGTGCCGATGGATGCCTCAGAAGCAGGCGAAGGAAAGCTTGCGTTCACACTGCGCCTTCCGATCGGCGTCGTCGGCGCGATCTCGCCGTTCAACTTCCCGTGCAACCTCGTCGCGCACAAGGTCGCACCGGCACTTGCGGCCGGCTGCTCGATCGTCCTCAAACCGGCGAGCCAGACCCCGCTCTCGGCGCTCCTCCTCGCGGAGATCGCGCGCGATGCCGGACTCGCGCCCGGGTGGCTGAACGTCGTCGTCGGCTCCGCGAGCGAGATCGGCGACGTGCTCGCGACGGACGAGCGCGTGAAGCTGATCACGTTCACCGGCTCGGGCTCCGTCGGTTGGGGACTTCGCGAACGCGCGCCGAGAAAGCACGTGAAGCTCGAGCTCGGCAACTCGACGCCGGTGCTCGTCGCCGCCGACGCAGATCTCGACGCTGGTGCGAAGAAGCTCGGTGCAAACGGGTTCTCGTTCGCAGGCCAAAGCTGCATCTCAGTGCAGCGGATCTACGTCGAGGCTCCCGCGTTCGAGTCGTTCCGCGATCGGTTCCTGGACGACGTCGCAAAGCTCGTCGTCGGAGATCCAGCCGACGGGGACACCGACGTCGGGCCGGTGATCGACAGCGACGCACGCGACCGAATCCTCGACTGGATCGACGAGGCGAAACGCGACGGCGCTCAAGTGCTTGCCGGTGGCGACCTCAAAGGCGAGCTCATTCGCCCGACGGTTCTCACCGGAGTTCCGCTCGAGGCGAAGGTGTCGTGCGAGGAGGTCTTCGGGCCGGTGGTCGTGCTCGAGAGCTACGAGACGCTCGACGACGGAATCGCACGCGCCAACTCGACGCGGTACGGCTTGCAGGCGGGCGTCTTCACGCGCTCGCTCGGGACGGCGTTCGAAGCGGCCCGACGGCTCGAGTTCGGCGGTGTGACCGTGAACGAGGCGCCCACCTTCCGCGCCGACCAGATGCCCTACGGCGGCGTCAAGGATTCCGGAAACACGAAGGAAGGTCCCGGTTGGGCGATCCGCGAGCTGACCGAGGAGCGGCTCGTCGTGATCGATCCGCGCGGCTGAGGGGGCGTTTTGCCGCAGCGGGCGCCGGGAACCTCGCGCCCATGATCGGAGTCGGAATTGCGTTGATCGTGCTCGGCGTCGTGCTTCTCTTCTTCATGCCGTGGATCGGCATCCCGCTCGGGATCGTCGGCATCGTGCTCGCGATCTTGTTCCTGCTCGGTATCGGCCGCGGCACACCGCGCGAGGCGCCGCCAGCCGACCGGCGGGTCTAGCGAGGCGGAGCACACCCGCGGCCGGGCGCGCCGCTAATCTCGCGGCAGCATGCCCGGGTTTCTGCGTCTGCGACGGGACCGCGCCGCCGCGCCGGTGACGCCCGGTGCGCCGACCCGTCGGCGCCTGCCACCGCCGAGCCAGCTCCGCCGCGACCGGCGAACGTTGCTGCGGCTCCGCGAGGCCCGGATTCGCGATCTTGGCGGGCTCATGCTCGAGATGTACCGCCGCGACCAGTTCCGCCAGGACCTGCTCGTCGAGCGCTGTACCGAGCTGTGCGCTCTCGAGGACCGAATCGCCGAGTTGGACGCGCTCTTGTCGGCGGCGCTCTCGTTCCGCCACCGACCCGCCGCGCGTTGCGAATGCGGCGCGCCGATCCTCTGGGGAACGAAGTTCTGCAGCTCCTGCGGCCGCGCCGTCGGCGCGACCGAGGCGCAGAGCGCATGACCGAGCCCTCGTTCTCGCCGGTCGCGACGCCGGGCCGTGAGGACGAAGCGACCGGCACCTGCGCGGTGTGCGGCACGGCGTACGAGCCGTCACAGGAGTACTGCCTCGAGTGCGGCGCGCGCCTGCCGACGAACCGTGGAGTCATCGGCGTCCTCGCCGCCGGGTGGCAGCGAAGGCTCTCGTGGTATCCGGGCGACTGGATCTGGCCCGCGCTCGCCCTGCTGGCGCTCGCGATCGTCGCCACGGTGCTCGCGGTAACGCTCGGCGACGACGAGGCCGAGAGCTCGTCTCCGGTCGTCGCGACGAACGTCAGCGTTCCGCTCGGCCCAGGCCGCGTGAGCAACACGGTCGCGACGGTTCAGACCGCAACCGCGCCGCTGCCGACGGCGCCCGAGGCGACGGTGCCTGAGCGGCCGCAGACGACCCCGTCGCGGCCTCGCTCCGCACTCGCCACGTGGCCGGCCACGAAGAGCGGCTACACCGTCGTGCTCGAGTCCATCCCCACGACCGCGGGCCGCGCGACCGCCCTCCGCCGGGCGAAGGAAGCGCGGGCCGACGGCTTGAAGCAGGTCGGCGTCCTCGATTCCTCGAACTTTTCGAGCTTCCATCCCGGCTTCTACGTCGTCTTTGCCGGGGTTTACGGCAGCTACACGCTCGCCTCGGACGCGCTCTCGAATGCCCATTCGCACGGGTTCCCGGACGCCTACCCGCGCCAAGTGACGCGGTAGCGCCGAGCCTCTCGTTGCCGTCAAAGACAACGAAAGTGCAGACTTTGTAACAAGGGCCTGATCGGTATAGACTCAGCAAGCAGTTCGCCCGGTGGACCCAGGAACCCCCGTTCGTACCGGCTTCTCGGCCAAGAACAGGAGGCGTCGAGACTAGTGATCGAAGAGCATACGGCCCA
>JBKPRX010000106.1:0-8433 GCA_046734795.1 Actinomycetota bacterium | reverse complement strand
GGAGGACACGCTCGACCGGGTGCGCGCGATGTTCAACTTCCGGCGGCAGCGCTTCCGGAGCCGGTTCGACCCGGAGAGCGACGGCCAGATCGAGAGCCGCTCGCTCGACTACCAGCGGCTGCTGCGCGAGCTCCTCGTCGCTGAGCGCGACGCCGTGTTCGAGCTGCGGCGCCAGCGCCGGATCGACGACGTCGTCATGCGCCGCGTCATCCGCGACCTCGACCTCGAGGAGGCGCGCCTCGATGGCTGACCTCGTCATATCGTCGGCCGTAGCGAGGAATGACACTTCGTCGAGCGTTCAGCTACTGACCGCCAGAGGCTCGACCTAGGAGGACGTCGGCCCGGCCCTGCTGGCTTCATCAGCCCGAGGGAGGCGGCCTGAGCGACCGCCTCCCGGCTCGGACTGAGGAGCGCCTTACTGAGGCGGGACCAGGACGCCGTCGATGACGTGGATGATGCCGTTCGACGCCATGACGTCAGCGTGGACGACCTTCGCACCACCTACGCGCACCACGCTCTCGTTCGCCTTGATCGGAACTGGAGCGCCGTTGAGGGTCGCGACCGAGCTCATGGTGGCGACGTCAGCCGCCTTCACCTCTCCATCGGCGACGTGGTAGAGCAGCACGGCCTTCAGCTGCTCCGGATTCGCCGCCAGGGTGTCCAGCGTCTTCTTCGGCACCTTCGCGAACGCCTTGTCGGTCGGGGCGAAGACGGTGTACGGGCCGTTCTGGGCAAGCGTCTTGTCGAGCCCGGTTTGCTGGAGAAGCGAGGTGAGCGTCTTGAACTGGCCCGCTGCGACGGCCGTCTCGACGATGTTCATCTCGGCCGGCGCGGAGGTCTCCCCCATCGACGTGTCAGTAGACATGGTCTGCGCGGGCGCCTCGGCCGCGGCCGTTTCGTCGCCACCGCAGCCGGTGATACCAACGGCGAGGGCGGCGAGCGACGCTGCCGCGAGAAAACTCGCTCGGCGGAGCTTCGAATTCCTTGCTGCTTTCATGCTGTTCCTTTCGTGGAAGGTTGAGTGGCGGGCGGCATGCGCTCGCCGATTGGATGGACGTTCCCAGCGGAACGAACGCCCTCGAGGCCGGGCTGGCCGCGGAGTGCGCGCTGGCGCGCTTCCTCCCGGCCGTCGAGGATCGCTCCCCAGATGAGAAGCGTTAGCGACGCAGCGACGACGAGTGTCACGATCGCGCCGGAGATGAAGATCCCGACGTGGTTCATCGTGCAGCCCTCGGTGCGACAAGAGCGCCGAGCGCCAGGATGGACGGCACCCAGAGCCCGACGAAGATTCCCTCCTCTTCATTCCCACTGAACCAGAGGGACACGGACAGGGCGAACGAGACGAACGCTGCCAGGTAAAGAAGCGCCCTGGCGCGCGCTACCCGCATCTACCGGGCCCCCGCTGTCACCGGCCGCCGTTCAGGCCGGCGTGCGGCGAGGTACGACCCGATGCAGTACACGGCCGCCAGACCGACGAGCCCGTAGATGATGCGACTTGCCGCGTTCGTTTCGCCGAACTCCATTCCGCCGAAGATCCATGCGACGAGGTCGAACTCGGCCACTGCGACTAGGCCCCAGTTCAGCGCGCCGATGATCACGAGGACACCGGCGAGCAGATCGAGCTTCTTCATTTCTGTACACCTCCTGTCTAGATTCTGTCTAGATCCAGGATAGGCATCGTTCTACTCTTTGTCAAGTGTCTGTCAAGATATTGTCTAGATCGCCAGATGCGGCGCCTGTTCGACCGCCGCCGCCGGGCCAATACGTCCCATCCGAAATCACAAACGGGCGAGGGGGCGAGCCCCCCTCGCGGGCGTCAGGCCTTCGAGGCGTGCCGGTCGGCCACGAGGCCCGCTGCCCTGAAGATGTTCCCGTCCAGGTACTTGGCGCCGACCTCGTAAGCGAGGTTGTCGCTGGCGTCCGGGCCCGCGATGTAGAGATCGGCCGTCCGACCGATCTCGTCGAGACCCGCCCGGTGAGGGTCGAGCGCTCCCTTTGTCGTGCCGGAGACGATCACGGCCGACGGCTTCATCTGGTCGACCGCCCGCGCGAGCGACTCGAGTGGCGTATTCGCACCGAAGTAGGCGATACGCCAGCCATGCTCGCGAAGGAGCAAGCCGAAGACGACGAGCGGGAGGTCGTGCTGCTCGCCTTCCACGCACGCCAGGAGCGCAAGCGGCCCGGCACCGCGCCCCCAGCCACGGGCGAGCGCCATCAGGCGGCCGCGAATCACGTTGCTGGCGAAGTGCTCCTGGACGATGGACACCTCGCCCGCTTCCCACCGGTCGCCCAGCTCGTGCAGGTAGGGCACGACGACCTCGCTGAGAACCGCATCGATGCTGAGTGTGCCGAACAGGCGGTCGAGAATCGCCTGGGCTTCGCTCTCGTCGAACGACTCGAGCGCCCGCGCAAGATCTCGGCGTCCGAGCCTGAGCAGCGGATCGGGCGGGGCCGATCCCGATTCGGCGAGCGCGAGCCGTGCCGCTTCCGCCGCGGAGAGCCTGCGTTCGAGGTTTGCGCGCATCGCGAGCACGCGCGCAACGTCGTCGGGGCCGTAGAGTCGGAAACCGCCTTTCGTGCGCTTGGGCGTCAGCAACCCGTACCTCGCTTCCCAAGCGCGGAGAGAGGCGATCGGCACGTCCGTGCGGCGAGAGAGCTCTCCGATGCGCACGAGTTCCCCGTTTCCTTCGGCCTCAGTCATGCTGGCTGAGTATCCACTTCGGCTCGGTCCGCAGGCGACGCGCAAGCGCTGAGGGCCACCAGATGCGCTCGTCCAAGTCGATCGTCACCGCGGGGACGAGGATGGATCGCACGACGAAAGTGTCGAGCAGAACGCCGAAGGCGACCGTGACGCCGATCTGCGTTAGTGCGACCAGGGGCAGCACCGCTAGGACGGCGAAGGTGCCCGCCAGGACGATCCCCGCCGACGTGATCACGCCCCCGGTGACCGCGAGCCCCTTGAGCATCGCCGCGCGCGTGGGAAGCTCAAACGCCTCCTCGTGCACGCGTGCCATGAGGAAGATGTTGTAGTCGATGCCGAGCGCGACGAGGAAGATGAAAGCGAAAAGCGGATAGCTCGGATCCTCGCCGGGGAAATCGGCGAAGAGCTCGTAAAGGAGCAGGCTCCCGCCGAGCGCGGCCAGAAACGACAGCACGACGCTGGCGATGAGTACGAGCGGAGCGATGAGCGAGCGCAGGAGCAGGATGAGGATCGTGAACACGACCATCAACACGAGCGGCACGAGCACCTTCGTGTCGCGCTCGATGGCGTTTCGCAGGTCTGTCTCCTCTGCCGTCGGGCCGCCGACGAGCACGGATTGCCCGACCGCTGCACGAAGGTCGGCGCGGAGCCCGGGGACGAGGCGGAACGCCTCCTCGCCGAAGGGGTCGCTGGTGAGCGTGACCCGGAAGCGTGCGCCGGTATCCCCGAGTTCCGGCTGGCCGACTGATGCAACGCCCTCTGCCGAGCGCGCTGCGGCAAGCGCGGCGGCGAGCCTCTCCCGGTCGCGCACGAGGACGACCGTAGGCGCACTCGTCCCAGCGGGGAAGGATTGGGCTATGAGCTTCTGGCCTTGGGCCGACTCGACGGAGCCGCGGAATGAGTTGGCCGTCGTGAGGTTGTCGTCGAGCGTCAGCAAGCCCAGCGCGAGCGCGCCGAGCCCGAGCCCCGCGACGATCCAGACGGCCCGGTAACGCCGTTGGATCCACCTGCCGAGACGCTCCCAGGCGCCGCGCCGGCGCGCGGGGCGCGCACCGCCCCCGACGCGGGGGACATAAGGCCAGAACGCGCGACGGCCGCCGACGAGCAGGAGACCGGGCAGAAGCGTCAGCATTGCCGCTGCGGCGACGGAAACGCCCAACGCTCCCACGGGCCCGAGCCCCGCGGTTGAGTTCACCGAGGCGAGCATGAGGCACAGGAGCGCAGCCACGACGGTGCCCGCCGAGGCAAGCATGGCCGGCCCGGCGCGGACGAGCGCGACCTGCATGGCCTCGTGCCTGTCCTCCCGACGCACGAGCTCTTCCCGGTAGCGGGCGGTCAAGAGAAGCGCGTAGTCGGTACCGGCTCCGAAGACGAGCACCAGCAGAATGCCACCGGTCTGACCATTGATGACAACGCCGGCCTGCGTGAGCCCGTAGCCGAGCCCTCGGACCATTCCCTCTGCAAGCAGCACGGCGAAGAGCGGCAGCACCCAGAAGATCGGGCTGCGGTAGATGAGGATGAGAAGGACGAAGACAAGGGCGACCGTGGCGAAGAGCAGGGTCGAGTTGATGCCCTCGAATGCCGCGCTCGCGTCGGCCGAGAAACCGGCTGGACCGGTCACTTTCGTCTCGACCGTGGGCGGCACGCTGGTCTCCAACGTCGACCGGATCGCGTCGACGGCGTCCACGAGCACATTCGCATCTCCCTCCGCCACGATGGGTACCGCGGCGACGGCGGCGTTCCCGTCGGACGAATAGCGTGGCGGAGCGGCTCGACCGCCGCTGGGTACGGCTCCGCTGGCGAGGCCGTCCAGCGCGGTCTCGATCGCCTGCCGCTCCGCTCCGTTCAGGCCGCTCGGGTCGTAGAAAACGATCGTCGCGATCGTCGCGTCGCCCGACCGGAACCTCTGCGCCGCCTGCAGGACCTCGACCGACTCCGCGTCTTTCGGAAGAAAACTAGAGGGCTCGTTCTTCTGGGCTCCCTCGAATTTCCCGGCAAACGGCGCAAGGCCCGCGACGAGCAGAATCCAGGCGCCGATCGCGACGAACTTGGAACGCCGCCCGGCGACGAGGCGTGCGAGCTTCAAGCGTGAATCGGCCATGAACATGACTCTACACAAACACTAGATAATTACTGTACATCTCGCCCGAGTCGTTTCCGCCGTTGTGGCGAGAAAGGCTCGCCATGCCGGAGCCGAGTAGCCTCTCTCGCGTGGAGGAGCTGCTTCTCACGTGGTTTCGGGCGAACGGGCGCGACCTTCCCTGGAGGAAGACCCGCGACCCCTACGCGATCCTCGTGTCGGAGGTCATGCTCCAGCAGACGCAGGTCGAGCGCGTGATTCCGCGCTACCTCCGCTGGCTCGAGCGCTGGCCAACGGTGTTCGCGCTTGCGGCGGCCCCGTCCGCAGACGTCATCCGGGAGTGGCAGGGCCTCGGGTACAACCGTCGGGCGATCAACCTGCACCGCGCGGCTCAGCGCGTCGCGGCCGCGGGCTGGCCCGACGACCTCACCGAGCTTCGGGGAGTCGGCAGGTACACGGCGGACGCGGTCGCGCGGTTCGCATTCGAGCAGGACGTGCTCCCCGTCGACACGAACGTCCGGCGCGTGGCCGAGCGCACCGGTGAGGCCTTCGGGCCCGTCTCCGCACACGCGCTCATGGACCTCGGCGCGACGATCTGCCTGGCCCGCATTCCGCGCTGCGGCATCTGTCCGCTCGCCGAGGGCTGTCCGTCCCGCGGTCGCCGCTACGAGCCGCAACGAAAGCAGAGCCGGTTCGAGGGCTCCTTCCGCCAGAAGCGGGCAAGCGTCCTCCGCCTCGTCGCGAAGGAAGCACGGCCGGCTGCCGAGCTGGACGGTGAAGCAGTCGCCGCGCTAGTGCGCGACGGCCTCGTCCGTCTCGACGGGGAGCTCGTCTGCCTGCCGTAGAAGCGGCAGGCCGGCCGCCTTCCATGCTTCGACGCCGCCGATCACGTCGGTCGCGTCGGCGAAGCCCAGCTCCTGGAGCTGCGCGGCGGCCAGCACGGAGGAGTACCCCTCTCGACAGATGACGATCACGCGCGTGTCCAGGGAGATCTTCTCGTTGGACGTCTGGTAGTCGGGGTCGAGCCGCCAGAGGAGCGTCGAGAGAGGGTGATGCACGGAGCCGGGGACGTATCCCTGCGCCTGGCGCTGATCCGGCGAGCGCGTGTCCACGAGCACGGCGCCCGCGTGCATCTCCGCCCAGGCCTCCGCGGCGCTCAGCCTGCCCAGCTGGACGGCTGCGTCGTCGAGGATGTCGTCGATCGTCCTTCTCACGCGGCCCGCTCCCTGGCGAGACGCAGGAGACGGCCGACGTTGACCGCCCAGCCGACCCCGAAGACCCGCTCGGTGAGGATCGTCGAGTCGCCCGGGTTCCAGTAGGCCCGGCGCAAGCGGTCGAGGGTCGGCGGTCGGAAGTCGTACGGGACGAATCCGGCGACGCGACCGTGCCACGTGCGCTCGTCGGCCGGCTTCTTCAGCTCCTGCGCGATCGCGCCGGCCACGAGAGCGGCACTCAGGAGCTTCAGCAGGCTCCGGGCCTTCATCCCGTGATCCTACCCGGCCCGGCGCACCAGAGCGACCGCTTGCGCGGCCAGCCCCTCGCCTCTGCCGGTGAACCCTAGCCCGTCCGTGGTCGTTGCCCGAACGGCGACCTTCTCCGGGCTGACGCCCATCGCTGCAGCGAGGCGTTCCCGCATCTCCGTGCGGCGCGGCGCCAGGCGCGGCTGTTCGCCGATCAGGACGCAGTCGGCATTCGCCAGCTCCCAGCCCCCGGCGCGAACCTGCTCGTAGGCGTGGGCCAGGAGCGCAAGCGAGGAGGCTCCCTTCCATTGCGCCTCGCCCGACGGGAACAGGGCGCCGATGTCCTCGAGCCCGGCCGCGCCGAGCACGGCGTCGATGAGGGCATGCGAGACGACGTCCCCGTCGGAGTGTCCGGCGAGACCCGGCCCGTCGAACTCGACGCCTCCGAGGACGAGGCGCGCATCGTCGGAGAACGCGTGCGCGTCGACGCCGATGCCGACTCGGAGCTCAGACACCGGCGAGCGCCTCGGGGAGCTCAGCGAGCGAGTCGACGCGGAGATCTGCCTCCTCCCGCCCGGCCTGGAGATAGCCCCAGGGGCCACGCCGGACATGCACCGTGAACATCCCGGCCCGGCGAGCGGGGCGCACGTCGTTGTCCACGCGGTCGCCGACGTAGGCAATCCGGCCGGGCTCGGTCCCGATCGCTGCGCTCGCTCGCGTGAAAAACTCCAGCGCAGGCTTGGCCACGCCCCAGCGACCGGACGACCCGAGGACATCGACGTGGCCACGAAGAGCCTCCTCCGCCTCGACCGGAGTGTTGCCCACCGCGCCGACTGCCAGCCCGAGCCCTCGCAGGCGCTCGATGCACGGGAGGGCGTCGGGGTAGAAGTCATCCGCCTTCCAGGTCGAGGAAGGCTTGTCGATACCTAGAAGGCTCCACGCCCGGTCGTGGTGCTCTCCGCGGGCTGCGAGCCCGCCGAGGACGCCCATCAGGGTGAACCGAGGAACGCCGGCGGCGTCGGCGGCCCGCTCCCACATGCGCGTCTCGTCGACCAGCGTCTCGCCGACGTCGAAGACGACGGCTCTGAGTCTCCGCGTTTCAGGGTCGGGTGGCTTGTCACTCATGGGCGAGCAGAGTCTCCACGAAGGCGAGATCCGCCGCGGTCGTCACCTTCACGAGCCGCGGGTCGCCCTCGACGATGCGGATGCGCCCGCCCGCACGCTCGACGAGCCCGGCGCAGTCGCTCGCATCGCCGCCTCGGGCAAGCGCGGCCCGGAGCGTCGCGGCCGGGAAGCCCTGCGGCGTCTGGATGGCGTAGAGGCCGGTGCGGTCGACCGTCTCGGCGACTGCGCCGTGCGCGTCCACCCGCTTCAGCGTGTCCGCGAGCGGAAGACCGGCCGCGACGCCGTCCCAGTCCTCGGCGAGCCCTGCGAGCACGCGCGCGACGACCTCGTCCGGGAGCAGGGGCCGGGCGGCGTCGTGGACGAGGACGACGAGTGCATCGTCGGGCACCTCGGCGACTCCCGCGCGCACCGATTCCGCCCTGGTCGGGCCACCTGCGACCGCGGAGCGCACCTTGCCCGCGCCGAGCTCTTCCGCGAGCAGGATGGCCGGTTCTTCCCATTCCTCCGGGACGACGATCACGATCGCGTCGATCCACTCCGAGGTTTCGAGGCGCTCGAGGCTCTCCGCGAGGAGAACGCGCTCGCCGAGCCCCACGAACGCCTTCGGGCGCTCGCCGCCGAGCCGCTCGCCGCGGCCCGCCGCGACGAGGACCGCCCACGTGCTCACCCCGAAAGCGTAACGAGCCGGCCGTCGCGCTCGACGAAGAGATCCGGGCTCAGCGGGTTCTCGCCCGTCGTGAACTGCTGCAAGACCTTGTTCTTGATCACCTCGGCGTAGTTCCGCGGGAGGGCGACGAAGACGCTCTCCAGGGGAACCGCGTACACCGCGGGCCCACCGAGCGCCTTGACGATCTGCTGCCGCAGGCCGGGCACCAGCATGCGCGTCGCGTCGTAGCCGTCCCCCGATGCCCAGCCGCAGAGCTTCTGTCCTCCCGAAGGCTCGCAGAGGAGCTTCTGTGTCTCGTTCGTCTCCTTCTCGAGGTTGTCGATCGCGATGGCGTCGACTTCGTCGACGGAGCGTCCCCAGCGTTTCAGGTCGTCCTTCGTGACGACGGCGAACGAGTCGG
>JBKPRX010000105.1:0-12274 GCA_046734795.1 Actinomycetota bacterium | reverse complement strand
TCGGACGATGAAGGGCTAGACAGCGTTCCGCGTCTCCGGGTCGAAGAAGTAGAGGCGGCTCGTGTCGACGGTGAGCTCGGCCTGCGAGCCGATCGCGATCCTCGTGCGCGGGCTGACGCGCGCGCACATCCGAGTCCCCGTTTCGCCTTCGTCACCGCCGAGCCGGACGTCCGCGTCTTCGCCGACGTCTGCTGCGACCGCGCTCGAGACGACGCCCGTTGCCTTTGTGCCGAAGTAGGCGAGCACGTCCGCGCCGAGCGGCTCAGTGAGGTCGACCGTGACCCGCATCCGACGATCGCTCGGAACATCGGACTCGATGCTCGCATCCTCGAAGTCCTCGGGACGAATGCCGAGGATGACCTCCTTGCCGATGTAGTTCTTCAGCTCGGACCGGTTGCGCGCGGCGCGCTCGTCGACAGCGAGCCGGTGCTCTCCGAAGCTCACCGCGAGGTTGCCGTTCGCCTGCTCGAGCTGCGCTTCCACGAGGTTGATCGCGGGCGAGCCGATGAAGCCGGCGACGAACTCGTTGACCGGCTGGTCGTAGAGCACCTGTGGAGTGTCAACCTGTTGCAGGCGACCGGCGTTCATCACTGCAACGCGGTCACCCATCGTCATCGCCTCGACCTGGTCGTGCGTGACGTAGATCGTCGTCACGTCGAGCCTCCGCTGCAGCTGGTGAATCTCGGCGCGCATCTGCACGCGCAGCTTCGCGTCGAGGTTCGAGAGCGGCTCGTCCATGAGGAAGGCCTCCGGCTCGCGAACGATGGCGCGGCCCATCGCGACCCGCTGGCGCTGACCACCCGAGAGCGCGCGTGGCTTGCGTTCGAGAAACTGCTCGATCTGAAGCATCTTCGCGGCCCTATGCACTCGCGCGTCGACCTCCTCCTTCGACATCTTGTGGAGCTTGAGGCTGAACGCGAGGTTGTCCTCGACCGTCATGTGCGGATAGAGCGCGTAGCTCTGGAACACCATCGCGATGTTCCGTTCCTTCGGTGTGAGGTCGTTCACGATGCGGTCGCCGATCCTGAGCTCGCCGTCGCTGATCTCCTCGAGTCCCGCGACCATGCGGAGCGCGGTCGTCTTGCCGCAGCCGGAAGGGCCGACGAGGACCATCAGCTCGCCGTCCTCGATCGCCAGGTTGAAGTCGAAAACGGCTTGGGTGCCGTCGTCGTACACCTTTTGCACGTCGTTGAACTCGATCTCGGCCATGTCGGAACCTCCTCTCTCGAGCTAGCCCTTGACCGCGCCTGCGGTCAGGCCCGCGATGATCCGCTTCTGCAGGACGAGCACCATGACGATCAGTGGCACCGTCACGATCACCGTCGCAGCCATCACCTGTCCCCAGGGAACCGCGAATGCACTCCCGGTCTTGCTGACGAACGACGTGATCGCGAGGGGCACGGTGTACTTGTCGGGCGACTGAATGAACGAGAGCGCGTACAGGTACTCGTTCCAGGCGGAGATGAAGGCGAGCAGTCCCGTTGTGACCAGGCCCGGCGCGATCAGCGGCAGCAGGACTTTGTAGAAGACCTGGATCGGCGTCGCGCCGTCCACATAGGCGGCCTCCTCGAGATCGCCGGGCAGCGCGCGCATGAAGCTTGTCAGCACCCAGATCGTGAACGGCAGCGTGAAGATCAAGTACGTGAAGATCAGCGCGCCGAGCTTGTCGTAGAGACCGAGCGTGCTGATCGACGTGTAAAGCGCTCCGAGGATCGCGATCTGCGGGAAGATCGTCATCGAGAGCATCAGGTACATGACGAACGAGCGCCCGTGGAAGCGGAAGCGCCCGAGCGCGTAGGCCGCGAACGCACCGATCGCGAGTGAGAGCACCGTCACGGACACCGCGACGATCGTCGAGTTCAGCAGGGCGGTCGTGAAGAAGGATGCGTTGAGGGCCCCGCGATAGTTGTCCAGGGTTGGGTGCGACGGGAAGTACTGGACGGGCGTCTGGAAGAGGTTCACCTCGGGCGTGAACGACGAGCGGATCACCCAGTAGAACGGGAACAACGCGTAAATCGCGATCGCCCAGATCAGAATCCAGAACGGCACCCTCATAAGGAACCGGCCGTAGCGGTTCTTCCGCAATCGCCGGGCGCGACTGGTGGTGCGCGCAGGAGCTCTGGCTGCCTCGGCCGCAGTCGTCATTCCTCACGCACCCTGCTGACGGTGACGTAGATGACGACAAAGACCGCGATGATCAGGAAGATGGCGACGCTGATCGCAGCCCCGTACCCGACGTGGCCGTCGCCGACGATTGTGCTCTGGTCGTAGATCGCCATCGTCTGGGTGTCGGGACGGTTGCCGAAGAAGACGTAGAACACGTCGAAGACGCGAAGCGCATCGAGCGTCCGGAAGATAAGAGTCACGAGGATCGCCGGCTTGAGGAGCGGAAACGTGATCTTCCAGAACTGCTGGAGCACGCTCGCGCCGTCGACCTCGGCCGCCTCGTAGAGATCTTTCGGGATCACCTGGAGGCCGGCCAGCAGGAGCAGCGCGACGAACGGTGTCGTCTTCCAGATGTCGACTGCACAGACTGCGCCGAGCGCCGTGCTGGGATCGGAGATCCACGCCTGCGAGTGAGACAGGACGTGGATGCGAACGCCGAGGTCGTTGATGACGCCGAAGGTGTCGTCGAGCATCCACTTCCACATCTGCGCGGCGACGACGGTCGGGATCGCCCACGGAACGAGCATGATCGCTCGCATGAGACCTCGGCCCTTGAACTTCGAGTTGACGACGAGCGCGATCGCGAGGCCGAGCGCAAACTCGATCGTGACCGTGATCAGTGTGAACTTGACCGTGACCCAGATCGCGTCGCGGAAGAACGTGTCGTGGATCAGGTCGCGGTAGTTCTGGAGTCCCACCCACTTGGTCGGCTCGAGCGCGAGGAACTCCTCGTCCGTGAAGCTCTGATACACCGTCTTGCCGAGCGGGTACAGCGCGACGAGCGCGACGACCGCAAGCGACGGCAGAAGCAGCAGCCACGCGAGCCGCGTCTGCCGGCGCTGGAGCTTCGTCCTCCGGCGGCGGCGACCTGTGGGTACCGGGGTAGCTACGGACGACATCGAAAAGGCTGAGGGAGGATGACAGATGCCACCCTCCCTCGGTTCGAGCTCAGCTTCGTTGCACTAGCGAAGAAGCCGTTCGAGCTGGGCCTGCAAACCTGGCAGGACGCTGTTCGCAGAGGCTCCGTTGAGGATTCGACTGATTGCCTGGTAGATGTCCTTCGACCCTTCGTTGTACTTAGGCCCGAGCGCGCTCGACGGCCGCGTAGCACGCGGAACGTTCGCGGTCGCCGGGCTCAAGTACGGAGCCGCCTTCTTGACCTGCGGATCGCTCGCCAGTGACGGGATCGTCGGCACGTTCGAGTTGGTGATCGTGTCGAACTTCTCCACCGGCTTGCTCGTCATGTAGCGGACGAACTCGATCGCGGCGTCCGGATGCTTCGAGTACTTCGAGACGGCGAGCTGCCACCCGCCGACCGTGGCGACCGACTTGGCGCCCGCTCCGTGCGGCAGCGGAGCGACGGCGAACTTGCCCGCCACTTTCGAGCCCGGTGCCTGAGCGAGCGAGTAGGCATACGGCCAGTTGCGCATGAAGGCGGCACTCCCGTCGATGAATGCCGTGTGCGTCTCGCCTTCCTGGTACGACGTCACGCCGCGCGGCGTCGTCACGCCGATATTCGACCGGAAGAGGTCGAGGATCGCGGTCGCCTTCGGGTTGTTGATCGTCACCTTGCCGCCGTCGACGAAGTGACCGCCGCCGGAAGACGCGATCCACTCGAGGGAGTCGCAGGTCAGCCCTTCGTACGCGTTGCCCTGGAAGACGAAGCCGCTGAAGTTCGGGCTCGACGAGCGCTCGCCGTCCTGAATCTTCTTCGCCATCGCGAAGAGCTGCTGCCACGTGGTCGGCGGGGCCGAGTAGCCGTACTTCTTCAGCAGGTCGGTCCGGTAGTAGAGCATTCCGAAGTCGCCGAACCAAGGCATCGCGACGAGCTTCCCGGCGATCGTGTCGTTCTGGACGATCCCTTGCGAATGGATCTTCGACTGGGCGCCGAGCTTCGGCTTCAGGTCGACGAGGAACGGCGCGAACGCACCGGGCCAGACGACATCGATCATCGCAACATCGATCGACGAGGAATGCGACTTGAATGCCCTCGCGAGCTGCGAGTACGACGCGTCAGACGCCGCCGGATGCGGCACGACCTTCACCTTGATGCCGGTGTCCTTCGTGAACCGCTTTGCGAGCGTTGTGTCGCGCTGGTGCCCTCCGCCGACGGAGTCGCCGACGAACGTGATCGTTTGACCTCCGTATTTCGCCTTGATCGCCTTTGCATTCGGTACCGCCGGCGCCGGCATCGTGGCCGCCGCAGCACGCGTGGTCTTCTTCGCATCGCTACGAGTCGTGCCGGCAGCTGCCACCCCAAGCAAGACGACTAGGGCGAGCACGCCAACGATTCCCGTCGCAGCGATAAATCCACGACGCTTCATCCTCACCTCGGTTCCCTCCTTCTATTGCGTTCTCTCGAACGGTCCGACGCGCACGCGCCATCGACCTCGCACACCCCCCGAGTGCGCATTGTTCGAGCAGCGCGACTGGGCACGCCAACCAAGTACGACGCAATGCCACCCGTCGAGTTAGCGCTCTTGACCAAGCCCGCCTCCCATCGTGCTGGTCGAGTTCCCAGCAGAGTACAGCGCCTTTCTCGTATTGAGCGCGAATCGTCGTCGGCGACGAACGGGGCGGTATGAGGCCCTCCGGCGGACGGGGGCGTTAGACTCGCGCCCGATGGCGAGGAAGGACGCAAAGATCGAGAAGCTCCGGGCCGTGCCGCTCTTTGCGGAGTGCTCAAACGCCGAGCTCGGCCAGATCGCCTCGGTCGCCGACGAAATGTCTTTCCGCCCCGGCAGGACGCTGATCAAGGAGGGCGCCCGCGGCCGCGAGTTCATCGTCGTCCTCGACGGCACGGTCGAGGTCAAGAGGAAAGGCCGGCGCATCCCACTCAAGGGAGGCGACTTCTTCGGCGAGATGGCGCTCATCACCGACGCACCGCGAAACGCGACGGTGACGACGACCTCCGACGTGCGCGCGCTGGTCGTCACGGACCGCGCGTTCCAGACGCTGCTCAAAGAGTCACCCTCGATTCAGCGGAAGATCCTCGCCGCGCTCGCCGCTCGCGTCGACGACGGCTCGTAGCCACGAGGAGCGAGCAGACCTACACGTTCGAACTCGAGCTCGCCTCGAGCCCCGAGCAGCTCTGGCCGCTCGTCTCGGACACGAATCGCTTCAACCACGACACGGGGTTGCCGGTAGTGGTCGAGGAAGGAGTCGGCCGAAACGCGCGGCGCCGGCTTCGGATGACGCGGCTCGGCGTTCCGATCGAATGGGAGGAAGAGCCGTTCGAATGGGTCGGACCGCACCGCTTCAGCGTCGGCAGGCACTACGTCCGCGGGCCGATCGAGCGCATGCGCGTGACGGCGACCCTGGAGCCGGCACCGAGCGGTGGGACGCACCTCGTGTACCGCGTAGACGTCCGCCCGCGCAACGCGCTCGGCCGAGTCGCAGCGTGGTTCCAAATCGGCGTCCTCAGCCGCCGGCGGTTCGAGAGCGCGTTTCGCCGGTACGACAAGGAGGCGCGCACGCGGAAGACGATCGCGCCGACCGCAACGCGGCAGCTCACAAGCGGCGCGCGCGAACGGCTGCAAGCCGCGCGGAAGAAGCTCGGCGGTGAGGTCGCCGAACCGTTCTTCGATCTCCTCGAGCGCGGCGACGATCTCACCGTCGCGCGACTACGACCGTACGCGCTTGCAGAAACGTGGGGTTCCGATCGACGCCGGACGTTGGAGCTCTTCCTCGAGGCGACGCGGCACGGCGTCCTCCAGCTTCAGTGGGAGCTCTTGTGTCCACAGTGCCGCGGCTCGGCGCAGACGTCGAGCTCTCTCGACGACGCAGCGAGCACCGTTCACTGCGACACGTGCTTGATCGACTTCGAGGCCGACTTCGAGCGGTCGATCGAGGTGACGTTCCGACCTGTTGCCGCGATCCGCGAGACGTACGCGAGCTCGTTCTGCGTGGCCCGTCCGCAGGTGACCCCGCATGTCGTCGCGCAACAACTCGTTGCCGCGGGTGACCGACGCGTGCTCGACTTGCGGCTCGAGCCGGGCGGCTACCGGCTTCGTACGCATTCGCTGCCGCCGACGCTGCCGGTGAGCGTGACAGCGAACGGCGCGTCCCGCGCGGCTGCAGAGCTCGCGGCTGAGACATGGATGCCGGCCGAGCTCGAGCTTGCCGCCGACGTCTCGCTCGAGGTCGTGAATGCGACCGACGACGAGCAGCTGCTCGTGCTCGAGCGGACAGCGTGGAGCGACCAGTCCGCAACCGCGGCCGACGTGACGGCGCTTCAGGTTTACCGCGACCTCTTCGCCTCGGAAGCGCTCCGGCCGGGCCAGCCCATCTCGGTCGGGACGCTGACCGTGGTCTTCACCGACCTCCGCGGCTCGACGCGCTACTACCGCGAGGTCGGCGATGCGCCAGCGTTCGGCGCCGTGCTCGAGCACATCGATCTCCTGCGCGAAACGGTTGTCGAGGAAGGCGGCGCCGTCGTGAAGTCGATGGGCGATGCGATCGTGGCCGTCTTCCCGCGACCCGTCGCAGCAGTGCGCGCGATGCTCGCGGCACAGGAAACTGTCTCCGGCAAGCCGCTCGCGCTCAAGGTCGGCATCCACGTCGGTCCGTGCATCGCGGTCAACCAGAACGGCGTCCTCGACTACTTCGGCTCGACAGTCAACCTCGCGTCGCGGCTCGTCTCGCTCTCGTCCGGCGACGACCTCGTCGTCTCCGATGCGGTGCTCGCCGATCCGGAAGTCGCGGCGTTCGGTCTCGACGCAGAGAGGATGCCGGCCCCGCTGCGCGGCTTCGAGGACGCCACCCTGAGCGCGTGGCGAATACGTGCTTGACGGCTCAGTCGAGGAGTGCCCGCGCGGCGCGGGCGAGCACGAGGTCCTCGCGCGCACGCACCACGTGCACGTGAACGCGCGAGCGAGCGTCGGCGATCGAAGCGTCGCCGTCCGCCGACGCGTTCGCGGCCGAGTCGAGCGCCACGCCGAGGAAAGCGAGCCACTGGCAGATCGACGCGCGAACCGAGGCGGAGTTCTCGCCGACGCCGCCCGTAAAAGCGAGCGCGTCGAGGCCGCCCGCGGCGACGGCCATCGCGGCGACGGCGCAGGCGATGCGATACGCGTAAACGTCGAGGGCCAGTCGCGCGCGCTCGTCGTGCGTCGATGCCTGCTCGAGCTGGCGCACGGACGAACTGCCGCCGATCCCGAGCAGCCCCGACTCGTGCGAGAGCGCGTGCTCGACCTGCTCAACGCTGAGCCCATGCCGGTGCTGCACGTGAAGGAGCGCCCCGGGGTCGACGGACCCGGAGCGCGTCGCCATCGGCACGCCCTCGAACGGGCTGAAGCCCATCGTGGTGTCGACGGAGCGGCCATCGCGCACTGCAGTGATCGAGCAGCCGCCGCCGAGATGGCACGCGACGAGGCGCGATGCGTGAACGCGCTCGCTCACCCACTGCACGGAAAGGCCGTGGAAGCCGAAGCGGCGTATCCCCCAGTCCTCGCGCCAGCGCGGGGGCAGCGCGTACGTGGCTGCGAAGTCGGGGATCGTCGTGTGGAAGGCGGTGTCGAAGACCGCGACGTGCGGCACGTCGGGGAAGCGACGCTGCGCGTCGGCGAGCGCCGCGAGCGCGGGCGCGTTGTGCAGCGGCGCGATCTCCTCGAGCTCGTGGATCGCAGCGACGACGCTCTCATCGACGACTGTCGGTTGCGTGAAACGCATGCCGCCGTGAACCACACGATGTGCGACGGCCGCCACGTCCGCGGGCGCCTCGTCCCACGACGCGAGCTCCTCCGAATTCTCGCCTTCGACGGTATGGAGCTTCAGGCTCGTGGAGCCCGCGTTGACCGTCAGGATCGCCAGGTCCACTCGCGCACGTCCGGGTGATCCTCGCCGTGCTCGCGCGTCCACGCGCGAGCGCGCAGGCGCGCGTCGGCCATGTCCTGACGAAGCTGCGCGGCCTGAGCGGCGAGACCCGGCACACGGTCGATCACGTCGATCACCAGGTGGTAGCGGTCGAGGTCGTTGAGCATCACCATGTCGAACGGCGTCGTCGTCGTGCCTTCTTCCTTGTAACCGCGCACGTGAAGGTTGTCGTGGTTCGTACGACGGTAGGTAAGCCGGTGGATCAGCCACGGGTAGCCGTGGTAGGCGAAGACGATCGGCTTGCTCTCGGTGAAGAGCGCGTCGAACTCCTGATCGGACAGCCCGTGCGGATGCTCGGTCTCCGGCTGCAAGCGCATCAGGTCGACGACGTTGACGACCCTCACGCGCAGCTTTGGCAGGCGCTCGCGCAGGATCGACGCGGCTGCGAGCGTCTCGAGCGTGGGGATGTCACCGCAACAGCCGAGCACGACGTCCGGCTGCGCGTCGCCTTCGTTCGACGCCCACTGCCAGATGCCGATACCGCGCGTGCAGTGGAGGATGGCGTCTTCCATCGAGAGGTAATCGAGCGCCGGCTGCTTGCCGGCGACGATCACGTTGACGTAGTGGCGACTGCGCAGACAGTGGTCGGCCACGGAGAGCAGGCAGTTCGCGTCGGGCGGCAGGTAGACCCGGATGATCTCCGCCTTCTTGTTCACGACGTGGTCGATGAAGCCGGGGTCCTGGTGCGAGAAGCCGTTGTGGTCCTGACGCCACACGTGCGAGCTCAGGAGGTAGTTGAGCGACGCGAGCGGCTGCCGCCACGGAATCGCGCGCGTCACCTTCAACCACTTCGCGTGCTGGTTGAACATCGAGTCGACGATGTGGATGAAGGCCTCGTAGCAGTTGAAGAGGCCGTGCCTGCCGGTGAGCAGGTAGCCCTCGAGCCAGCCCTGACATTGATGCTCCGACAGAACCTCGAGCACGCGCCCGTCGGACGCAAGCGCTTCGTCCGTCGGTTCGCGTCGCGCCTCCCACATGCGAGCCGTCACGTCGAAGACGTCGCCGAGGCGGTTCGACGCCGTCTCGTCGGGGCCGAACAGCCGGAAGTTGTCGGGGTTGCGCGCGATCACGTCGCGCAGGAAGCGCCCGAGCGCGCGCGTCGGCTCGCTCGATTGCTTGCCAGGCTTCTTCACCTCGACCGCGTAGTCGCGGAAGTCCGGCAGGACGAGGTCTCGGAGCACCTCGCCGCCGTTCGTGCACGGGTTCGCGCTCATCCGCCGCTCGCCGCGGGGCGGGAGCGCCGCGAGCGCCGGCACGAGGGCGCCGTGCTCGTCGAAGAGCTCGTGCGGTCCGTAGCCGCGTAGCCACTCCTCGAGGATGCGGAGATGCGTCGCGTTGTCGCGGACGTCGGCGACCGGCACCTGGTGCGATCGCCAGGTGTTTTCGACCGGCTTGCCGTCGACTTCCCGCGGGCCGGTCCAGCCCTTCGGCGTGCGCAAGACGATCAGCGGCCAGCGCGGCCGTTCGTCCACGCCCTCCTCGCGCGCCGCGAGTTGGATCTGCTCGATCTCGTCGAGCGCTTCGTCGAGCGCGGCTGCGAAGCGCCGATGCATCTCGCGCGACGGCTCGCCGTCGAAGCCGCCCGTGACGAGGAGTGGCCGGTAGCCGTGACCTTCGAAGAACGCGACCAGCTCTTCCTCCGGAATGCGCGCGAGCACGGTCGGGTTCGCGATCTTGTAGCCGTTCAGATGGAGGATCGGCAGGACCGCGCCGTCGACACGCGGGTTCAGGAACTTATTCGAGTGCCAGCTCGTCGCAAGCGGCCCGGTCTCCGCCTCGCCGTCGCCGACGACGCACGCGACGAGCAGATCCGGGTTGTCGAACGCGGCGCCGTACGCGTGCGAGAGCGCGTAGCCGAGCTCGCCGCCCTCGTGGATCGAGCCCGGCGTCTCCGGTGCGACGTGGCTCGGGATCCCGCCCGGAAACGAGAACTGGCGGAAGAGCTCGGTGAGGCCGGCTTCGTCGCGGGTCACGTGCGGATAGACCTCGCTGTAGGTGCCCTCGAGATACGCGTTCGCGACGAGCGCGGGCCCGCCGTGACCGGGCCCCGTGACATAGATCGCGCTCAGGTCGCGCTGGCGGATCGCGCGGTTCAGGTGCACGTAGATCAGATTCAGCCCAGGCACGGTGCCGAAGTGGCCGAGCAATCGCGGCTTGACGTGCTCCGCGCGCAGCGGCTCGCGCAGCAGCGGATTTGCGAGCAGGTAGACCTGCCCGACGGAGAGGTAGTTGGCCGCGCGCCAGTACGCGTCGATCAGATCGAGCTCCTGATCGGTCAGCGGAGCAGTCTCGCTCGGTGCGCGTTCGACACCCATGATCTTCCTTTTATCGCTTTCCGGAGGAGAGCAACATCAAGGCGCATTTCGCCGGTGGCGGTCGCCCCGACCGACCCCGGTTACTGCGAGGCGCGCGACCCGACAGTTGCGGCGGGCTCCTCGCGCGAACCGGCGAGCCGGAACCCGTCGTAGTCGTTCGCCGCGACCTGCTCGCAGAGCTCGCGGTAGACGTCGACGCCGCCCACGTACGGCATGAAGACGCGCGCCTTCCCCGGCACGTTCGCGCCCATGTACCAGGAGCTGGCGCGCGGAAAGAGCGTCGCGTTACCGACCTCGTTCACGTGCGCAACCCACGCCTGCTCGGACTCGCGCGTCGCTTCGATCACCGCGAGGTCGTGCTCGCGCAGGTACGTGAGGCAGTCGGTGATCCAGTCCACGTGCTGCTCGATCGAGACGACCATGTTGCTCAGAACCGACGGGCTGCCGGGCCCGGTGACCGTGAACAGGTTCGGGAAGCCGGCGACCTGCAGACCGAGGTATGACGCCGGCCCGTCGCTCCAGCGCTCGGCAAGCGTGACGCCGTCACGACCGCGGATGTCGATCGCAAGGAGCGCGCCGGTCATCGCGTCGAACCCCGTCGCAAGCACGATCAGGTCGACGTCGTAGCGCTCTCCACCCGCGCGAACGCCTTCGGCGTCGACCCCCTCGAGCTCTCTCGTCGTCAGGTCGACGAGCGTGACGTTGTTTCGGTTGAACGCTTCGAAGTATTCGATGTCGACGCAGATCCGCTTCGTGCCGATCGGGTAGCTCTTCGGAACGAGCGCCTCGGCAGTCTCCGGATCGCGCACCGTCTCGCGGATCTTCGTGCGAACGAAGTCGGCGACGATCTCGTTCGCGTCGGCGTCGAGGATGATGTCCGCGTAGCTGCCCATGAACGGAATGCCGCCGTCCTCCCAGCGCCGCTCGAACTCCTCTTCGCGCACCTCCGGCGGATCTTCGTGGACCGAGCGCTCCGAGCGCGGGTGCGGGAAGCCTGCGAACGATGCGCGCATGCTCTCGCGGATCTCGCGGTACCGCGCCTTGACCTCGCGCTGCGTCTCGGGATCGAGAGGTGTGTTGCGCGCGGGGACGCTGTAGTTCGGCGTTCGCTGGAAGACGTACACGTCCTCGGCTTCCCTCGCGATCTGCGGGATGGCCTGAATCGCCGACGAGCCGGTGCCGATCACCGCGACGCGCTTGCCGGTGAACGTCACGCCCTCGTGCGGCCAGCGGCCCGTGTGGTACGTCTCGCCCTCGAATGTCTCGAGCCCCGGGACCGAAGGAGTCTGCGGAACGGAAAGGCATCCCGTCGCGGCGATCACGTATCGCGCCGCGACCTCGTGGCCGCGGTCGGTGCGCACGGTCCAAAGCGAGGCATCGTCGTTCCAGACCGCGCTCTCGACCCGCGTCGCGAAGCGGATGTCGCGCCGGAGGTCGAACCGGTCCGCGACGTGACCGAGGTAGCGCAGGATCTCCGGCTGCGTCGGGTAGCGCTCGGTCCACTCCCACTCCTGCTCGAGCTCCGGAGAGAACGAGTACGAGTAGTAGAGGCTCTCGACGTCGCAGCGTGCGCCCGGATAGCGGTTCCAGTACCACGTGCCGCCGACGTCGTCGGCTGACTCGAGGACGACAGTCGAAAGGCCGGCCCCTCGGAAGCGGTGCAACGCGTAGAGGCCGGCCATTCCTGCGCCGATGACGACGCAGTCGAAGCTCTCCGTCTGAAACGGCGTCTCGCGCTCCGCCGGCATGCGCGGAGCTTATGCCTTCGACGCGTGAACGAGCTAGCTCTTGCGAGCGGTTGCCTTACCGCCCTTGCGCCCCGCGGCCTTCTTCTGCGCGGTCGTTCCACCCTGCGAGGACGACGAGCGCGAAGAGCCCGAGCCGGAGCTCTTGCCGCCGCGGCTCGAGGCGCCGGGCGA
>JBKPRX010000104.1:0-12471 GCA_046734795.1 Actinomycetota bacterium | reverse complement strand
AACCGGCTCTCGTTTCTCTTTCGATGAACCCGAAGCTTGCGGCGTGGCTGGCGGCGACGGACGGTTCCGACGAGGAGGCCGTCGAGCGACTCTGGCGCCTCGTGTTGCGCCGTGAGGTCGATCCGGACGCACGCGAGCGCGCCCTCGCCAAGCTCTCCGCCGGAACGCTGTCGCGCGCGACACTCTTGCGCGAGCTCGTCGAAGCGGAGGAATTCGAACGCGTCGCTCTCCTCGACGACGCGATCGCATCGGCATTGCGCGCTCGTCGCGAGAGCGAGCGTCCGCGAGAGCTGCGCGCACCCCCGCGGAGCGACGAGCGGCCGATCGAGATCCCGTGGTGCCTTGCTCGCTACGGCGGTGAGCGCTCGCTGCTCGACGTCGGCTACGCGCATGCGGAAGCCGCCTACCTCGCGGGGCTCGTCGCGCTCCGTGCGACGGAGCTCGTGGGCGTCGACATCGCCGAAGCCGTCGTTCCAGGCCTCGAAGGCGTCGTAGCGGACGTGCGCGACCTGCCGTTCGACGACGGGAGGTTCGAGATCGCGTTCTGCATCTCGACGCTCGAGCACATCGGACTCGACAACGCGCTCTACGGCGTGGACGCGCCACGCGACGAGCACGGGCAGGAGCGCGCGCTGCGCGAGCTGAGGCGGGTCCTGCGGCCGGACGGGCGCTTGCTCGTGACGGTCCCTGCGGGCGAGCACCAGGACCTCGAATGGCAGGTGCAGCGCACGCCGGCCGGCTGGGTCGAGCTCTTCGAGCGGAGCGGCTTCGTCGTCTTCGAGGACGAGCTGTACGAGCTTCGGGACGACGGCTGGCATTCGACGACGACGCTCGCGGGCGCGCGGTACGGCGAGCGCGGCCCCGGGGCATCCGGTGTTCTCTGCGCAGAGCTTCGTCCGAGCCGCGTCCGCGAGCGCATCGGGCTCGCGATCCGCGACCGACGCCACCGCGACGAGCCGCGGCGCTCGACGCTGGGTCACTCGACGCTGGGTCACTCGACCGCGGCGCCCGAGTAGCATCGCCCCGGTGCGGGAGGCGGCGCAGGACCAGAGCTTGCGGGGCAAGACCGTGTTGTTCGTCGGTGCAGGCCGACATCAGCGGCGGGCGATCCTGCGTGCGAAAGAGCTCGGTCTGCGCGTCGTCGCCGTCGACCGCAACGAGAGCGCACCCGGCCTGGCGCAGGCCGACGTGGCCGAGGTCGTCGACTTCAGCGACGTCGAGCAGGTCGTCGAAGTCGCTCGGTCGCAGGCCGTCGACGGCGTGCTGACGATCTCGGCCGATCGCGCGGTCCCCGTCGTCGCCGCGGTCGCGGAAGCGGTCGGGCTTCCCGGCATCGGCACCGCGACCGCTCACGCAATGACGAACAAGATCGCGATGCGCCGGCGGCTCGCCGACGCAGGAGTGCCGCAGCCGCGCTTCGCGGCCGCGCGCTCGCTCCTCGAGGCGCGGGTCGCCGCGGACCGCGTCGGCTTCCCGGCCGTCTTGAAGCCCGCCGATTCGGGCGGCCAGCGCGGAATCTTCCGCCTCGAATCAGAGGACGACCTCGATGCGCACTTGCACGCGGCCCTCGCCGAGTCGGCCGAGGGCGAAGTGATTCTCGAACGGTTCCACAACGGCCTCGAGCTGAACGGACTCGTCGTCGCGCGAAACGGCACTGCGACACCGCTGACGCTGTCGGATCGGCTGCGGCCGCCGGGCGTCGGCTTCGGCGTCGGCTGGATTCACGTCTACCCCGCGACGATCTACGGCGCGACGCTCGAGGAGGCCGAGCGCGTCGCGCTGCATGCAGTTCATGCGCTCGGTCTCGCGGACGGGATCGCGTTCCCGCAGCTGCTCGTGGTCGACGGCGAGGTGCTCGTAATCGAAGTCGCGGCACGCGTTCCGGGCGGGCAGATGGCTGACCTTGCTCGGCATGCGATCGGAGTCGACTTGATCGAGATCGCGCTGCGACAAGCGCTCGGCCTCGACATCCCGGACGAGCTCGTCTTGCCTCAGCGTCAGCAGCCGCTTGCGATCCGGTTCCTCACGGCGGAGCCCGGGCCGCTACCGGCCGGCGTCGTGCGACGCATCGGCACGCTCGACCGCGTCCTGTCTGCACCGGGCGTGGTGCAAGCGGAGGTGTTTCTCGGCGAGGGCGATGTCATCCGGCCCGTTCGTCTCGACGGTGATCGCCGCGGCTATGTGATCGCCGTTGCGGACACGAACCTTCAGGCCCTGGAGCGCGCGGAGGAGGCAGCGCGGCTCGTCGACATCGTCGTGGATCCTTCATGACGTTCTCGTCGCAGTTTCTTCACTGAGGGTGATGTACATCACCATCGCCATCGACATACATCGACAGTGACCGCCTGCGCCTTCGATCTGGCGCACTATCGCGAGCTGCTCGAAGCGGCTCGCGAGGGCGGCTACCGCTTCGTCTTCTTCGACCATGCCCCGGAGGAGCACGAGGTTTTCCTCCGCCACGACGTCGACCTCTCGCTCGAAGCCGCGGTTGCGCTCGCCGAGCTCGAGCACGAGGTGGGCGTCCACGCGACGTACTTCCTCATGACCGAGAGCGTCTTCTACAACCTCGCCTCCGAGGTCGGCGCGCGGGCGATCGAGCGCCTCCGCGCGCTCGGTCACGCCGTCGGTCTGCACGCCGTCCATCCACACGCGCAAATCGACGATCGCTTCGATCGCGTGATCGCCTGGCACAACCCCGAGCCCGAGTACATGTCGGAGCCGATCGTCGGCGTCACGAACGTGATGGCGGCGCCGTACTTCGATCCCGCGTGCTACCGGTCCGATTCGAATCAGCATTGGCGGAGTGGCTGCCCGCACGGAGAACTCGCCGCCGGCGCGTTCGAATGGCTCCAGCTGCTCGTGCATCCCGAGATCTGGGTGTACGACGGCGACACGATGCGCGGCTCGATGCTCTCGATGCTCGACGCGAAGCGGGAGCTTGGACTCGCGCAGCTCGCCGAGGATCGGATCGACCTCTCGTGAGAGACGTCACGGTGCTCGTGTCCGCGTGCGGCGCGCCGGGTACGGCGGCTCTCCTTCGCGCGCTGCGCGAGAACGGCGAACGCCGGGTTCGCCTCGTCGGCACGGACATGGGCGACCGCGCCGTCGGCCGTCATCTCTGCGACGCCTTCCACCAGGTGCCGGCTGGCTCCGATGCCACGTTTGCCGACACGATCCGCGAAATCGTCGAGCGCGAGGCCATCGACGTCGTCCTGCCGCAGTCGTCGTTCGATCTCGCCGGCCTCGCAGACGTGCGCGAGACGTTCCCGGTCCCGGTGCTCGTCTCGTCGCCGGAGACGATCCGCCGCTCGAACGACAAAGCCGAGACGTACGAGCTCTTGCACGAGCTAGGACTGCCCGCGCCGCAGTTTCGTCGCGTCGACGGTGCGGCCGGCGTCGAGCGAGCCGCGCACGAGCTCGGCTACCCCGAGCGGCCGGTCTGCTTCAAGCCGGTGTTCTCGTCCGGATCGCGCGGCTTCCGCGTGCTCGACCCGACCGTGGATCGAGCTCATCAGCTTCTGAACGAGCGGCCCGGCTCGGTCGCGATGCGGCTCGAGGAAGCACTCGAGCTGCTCCCAACCGACGGCGTCGATCTCCTCGTGATGGAGCTCGCGACCGGCGGTGAGCGGACGATCGACGGGATCGCGGACGGAACGCGCGTCGTGCTCGGCCACGCAAAGACGCGCGAGTCGATGCGTGCGGGCCTTGCGATGTACTTCGTCACGCTCGACGACGAGGACCTGATGCGCGTCGCGGACGCGATCGTGCGCGAACTCGAAATCGAATGGTTCTTCAACATCCAGCTCGTCGGCGACCACGTAATCGAGATCAATCCGCGCATCTCGACGATCGTGTACCAAGAAGACCTCAACCTCCCGTACCTGGGCGTCAAGCGGGCTCTCGGCGAGATCGACGACGAGCAGCTCTCGGCGCTGCGCACCCGCGTTCGCCCAAGCCGCACGGCGCTTCGTTACTTCGATCAGCTGGAATGGGACGCGTGACGACCTGATGGGTGCCTGGGGTCCGAAGCCGTTCGAAAACGACGACGCGCTCGACTGGCTCGGCGAGCTCCTCGCAGCGCGCGATGCGTCCGTTCTCCGCGCGCCGCTCGAGCGCGCGGCCGCAACAGGCGAGCACGACTACCTCGAAGCCGGAGACGGCGCAACGGCGATCGCGGCAGCAGCGATCGTCGCCGCGCTCGCCGGCGAGACAGGCGCGGAGCTCCCCGAAGGCGTTCGCGACTGGGCTGACCGCGCGGCCGTGGACGTCGGCCCGCTCTTCCCGCTCGCGCGCGACGCGGTCGCACGTGTCGGCAGCGAACGATCTGAGCTCCGCGACTTGTGGGACGAGAGCGACGACACGACGTGGCGCGACCTCGTCGTCGCGCTCGAGCGGCGTCTCGGGACCGCATGACGGCGCCGTTGCGCGTCCTCCACTGCCCCGTCAACACCGCCGGGATTCCATGGACGAACGTGCAAGCGCTCCGACGCAAAGGCGTGCGCGCAGAGCTCGCAGTTTGGACGCGCTACAAGCTCCACCCAGAAGCCGATCGCGTGCTCGAGAGACCCGAGAGCTTCGTCGCGCGACAAGCCGTACAGCTCAAGGACTTCGCCCGACTCGCACCGCGCTACGACGTCTTCCACTTCTACTTCGGGCTCACGCTTGTGCCGAAGTCCGTGCAGTTCCACCTCTTGCGCGCATTCCGAAAGCGCGCCGTCGTCCATTTCCTCGGCTCGGACATCCGCGGCAAGCCGCCGAGCGAGCTTGCGTGGGCGAAGGGTGCAGGCGCGCGCATCGTCGGCTCGTACGATGCGATCCGCTGGGTGCCGGACGCGAAGATGATCCCGCCCGGAATCGACCTCTCGACGATCGCGCCGGAGCCGGCGAGCGACCGCGAACGCCCGCTCGTCGTCCACGCGCCTTCGAGTCGTCGCCGCAAGGGAACCGAGTACGTCGTCGCTGCTTGTCGTGACCTGAACGTCGACCTCGAGATCGTCGAAGGGATGCACCACAGGGACGCGCTCGCGCGCTACCGCGCCGCCGACATCGTCGTCGACCAGCTGAACGCAGGCTGGTACGGCGTCTTCGCGATCGAGACGATGGCGCTCGGTAAGCCGGTCGTGACGTTCCTGCACGACGAAGCGGTTCGCCGAACCGAAGAGGCCTTCGGGCTCGAAGTGCCCATCGTCTCCGCCACGACAGAGACGCTGACGGAACGACTGCGCGCGCTCGTCGAGGACGCCGCCGAGCGTCGTCGAGTCGGCGCAGCAAGCCGCGCGTACGTCGAGCGCGTCCACGACGCAAACGCCGTCGCCGACCGCCTGCTCGACGTCTACGCTCGCCTCTGATGCGGCTCGGCCTCGAGCTGAAGCGCCTCGCGCGCCATTCCGCGATCTACGGGATCGGCGGGCTCGTCTCGCGAATCCTCGCGGTCCTCCTCCTGCCGCTCTACACGCATTACCTCACGCGCGCCGACTACGGCCGCGTCGAGACGATCACCGCTGCCTCTGCGGTGCTCGTGATCGTGCTGCGCCTCGGCGTCTCGAGCGCGTTCTTCCGGTTCTACTTCGACTACAAGGACGCGCGAGAGCGGCTGCGCGTGGTGCGCACGTCTTTCTGGTTCACGATGACGATGGCGACCGCGGGCCTCGTCCTCGGGCTCGTCTTCGCGCCGCAGATCGCCGACGTGCTTCGGCTCGGCGATCACGCCGAGCTCGTGCGCGCCGGCGCAGTCGGCCTGTGGGCGCAGATGAACTACGAGCAGCTCACCGCGCTCTTCCGCGTGGAGGAGCGCTCGGTCGCGTACGCGCTCGCGAGCCTCGCGAACGTCGTGATCACGATCGGCACGACGGTCGTGCTCGTCGCGATCCTCCACAAGGGCTCGCTCGGTCTGATCGTCGGCAACTTCGTCGGGACGCTCATCGTCTGGGCAGCGCTCCTTGCCTACCGCAGCGAGCAGCTCGGGCTCGAGCTCGACCGCCCGCTCCTGCGGCGGATGCAGGTGTTCGGATTGCCGCTCGTGCCGAGCGCGCTCGCACTCTGGGCGATCAACTTCATCGACCGGCTGTTCGTCGCCGCGTACAAGGGCCAGGCCGAGGTGGGCGTCTACTCCGTCGCTATTCGCGTCTCGGCCGCGGTCACGTTCCTCCTGATTGCCTTCAGGACGGCGTGGCCGGCGTTCGCGTACTCGATCGAGGACGACCGTGAAGCGCGCCGCACCTACGCCTACGTCCTCACGTACCTCTTGCTCGTTGCATCCTGGCTCGCGCTTGCACTCGGAGCGCTCGCGCCGTGGCTCGTCCAGCTCCTGACGACGCCGCGCTTCCAACGCGCGGAGGAAGCGGTCGCGCTGCTCGCCTTCGCGGGAGTTGCGTATGCGGGCTACACGGTGCTCGCGATCGGCAGCGGCCGCGCGCGCAAGACGCAGCTGAACTGGGTCGTGACCGGCGTCGGGGCGGGCGTGAACGTCGGCCTGAACTTCTGGCTCGTGCCCGCGTACGGGATGGTCGGCGCCGCGGTGTCGACGCTCGTCGCGTACGTGACGCTCTTCGGCGGGATGCTTCTCTACGCGCAGTCGGTCTACGCGGTTCCGTATCAGTGGCGCCGAGTCGTAACCGCGGTCGCAGCAGCCGTCGGGCTGACGCTTGTCGCGCGCTGGCCCGACCTTGGCCTCGCGGTCTCGATTGCAGTCGTCGCGGTGTATCCGTTGCTGCTGCTGCCGCTCGGCTTCTACCTACCCGCCGAGCGGCAGCGGTTCCGCCGCGTCGTCGTACGACCCGGCCCTACTTCGTGAAGCGGAACAGCGCGTCGTGTGCACTGCCGTCGCGGAGCGAGACAGACACGCGGCGGCACGTTCCGTTCCAGCTCTTGCTCGTCGCGACCTGCACGGTGTAGCGATCGAGCGATGCCGCGTACGCAACTGTCGCGGTCGCGGGTTCGGGCGAGGCCGTCGCAGCGAAGGAGTCGCATGAGACGGTCTGCCAGCGAACGCTGTCGACGACGTCCGATCCCCGAGGCCCGCCGAGCGAGAACCGAAGCGGGATCTCGGAGCCGGGGTTCACGTTGTTGAGGCTCGGTGGATTCGCGACCGGCGAGCCGAAGCCCGAGAACGGCCAGACGACGTCGTAGCGATTCGTCCTCGTCGCGAGGTTGCCCGCGTTGTCGCGCGCCGTGACCGTGAAGTCGTGCCAGCCGACGCTACCGGTGTCGAGACGGTCGCCGGCTTGATTCGCCGTGCAAGACGCGACGCCCGAGCCGTCACGGCCGTCGTCACAGCGATACGCGACGTTCACGAGCGTGCCGAGCGCCCACGAGCTGCCGTCCGTCGGTGTGAAGATCGAGATCGTCGGCGGTGTCGTGTCGGCAGGCGGAGGCGGCGGCGGCAGGATTCGCGCGGCCGCCCAATCGGCTGCGTAGTCCGTTCCGGGCATTGCGAGTTGCGTCAGCGAGCTTCCGTCCGGCCGAACCTTGTAGAGCTGCCCGCCGCGCCCGAACAGGATCCACTGACCGTCCGGAGACCAGATCGCGTGGTCGTCGTACGTGCCACCGAATGTGAGTTGGCGCTCGTTGCTTCCGTCTGCGTTCGCGACGAAGATCGCGTGCGCGCTCGAGACGCGCCAGTCCGACGTGTAGCGACCGAACGCGATCTGCGTTCCGTCGGGTGACCACGCGGGCGCGGTCTCGGGCTGTGTCGCACTCGTCAGCCGCTGTGGGCCGCTGCCGTCCGCATTCATCACCTCGACCACGTTGCCGACCGCCGGATCCAGACCCTCGAATGCGATCTTCGTTCCGTCCGGCGACCAGGCAGGGTCGTAGCCCCAGTCGGTCGTCAGCCGGTGCAGCTCCGTGCCGTCGGGATGTACGAGCCAGAGGTTCCAGGCGGCGTTGAACGGTCGCGTCGAGGAGAAGAGGATCCATTGACCATCCGGCGACCACGCCGTCGGCCCGTCGTCGAACGGCTGGTAGCCGTCCGCGCTCGGAAAGAGCTGGTGCGCGCCGGTGCCATCTGCGTCCACGAGCGACAGGAACCAGCGCGAGCCGCTCGCCGCGCTGACGTATGCGACCTGCGCCCCGTCAGGCGACCACGACGGCCACTGGTTCGAAACGCCGGGCGCGGAGAGCGTGAGCTGCGTCTGTGTGCCGCCCGCGGCGTCGGCGGTCCAGAGCTCGAGGCTCCCGCTGCGGTCGGAGACGAACACGATCCTGCCGTTCTGGACGGCGTCGCTACCAACGGCGAGTGCCGGGAGCGCAAGTGCGACGAGGACGGCGGCAAGCAAAGCGCGAGTGGACATCGGATCCCCTTTTCCGGCGTGCCGCTCCGCCTTGCAGTGACGCCGGGGGGATCGGCGCGCCGTTGGCTCAAGTGGATCCCTCGATCGGTGTCTAGCGCAGCTGCTTGAGCGCTTCGACTTCTGCGGTCGAGGGCTGCCACTGCCCAGCCGCCGCGTTCGCGCGCACTTGATCCGGATTGGTTGCGCCTGCGATCACCGATGCGACGGCAGGCATCGCGGCGAGTCCGCCGATCGCGACCTCCAGGAGACCGACGCCGCGCTCAGCGCCGAACCGCTCGAGCGCCTCGATCCGGTCGAAGGTCTCGTCGGTCATGAACGCGTCGAACCGTCCGCTCGCGAGGCGCGTTCCCTCCGGCGGCTTCTCGCCCCGCTTCACCTTGCCGGTGAGGAGTCCGCTCTCGAGCGGGAAGTACGGGAGGAAGCCGATGCCGAGCCGCTCGCACGTCGGCAAGAGCTCGTCCTCGGCGTCGCGCGTGACGAGGCTGTAGCGGTTCTGCGCCGAGACGAACCGATGCCGGCCGTTCTCGCTCGCCGACCGGTCTGCTGCCTCGATCGCAGGCGGTTCCTGGTTCGACGTGCCGATGAACCGCACCTTGCCTTCGTCGACGAGCTCGCTCATCGCGCCGAGCGTTTCTTCGAGCGGCGTCACCTTGTCCGGAAAGTGGTACTGGTAGACGTCGATGTAATCCGTGCCGAGCCGCTGCAGCGAGTGCTCGCACGCCCAGCGCACGTACTCGCGCGAGCCCTTCGGAGCATCCGGCGCAGGTGGCAGCTCGCCGGCGAACGGCGTACCGCCGAACTTCGTCGCGATCAGGACCTTGTCGCGCCGATCGCCGACCGCGCGCCCGAGAAACTCCTCGCTCTTGCCGGCGGTGTACGCGTCTGCGGTGTCGAAGAGCGTGATGCCCGCGTCGATCGCCGCGTCGACGACCGCCTTTGTCTGGTCGGCGTCGAGCCGGAGGCCGAAGTTGTTCGTGCCGAGCCCGACGACCGAAACCTCGGGACCGTCACTGCCGAGTCGTGTCGTTCGCATTCGCGGAACCTAACGGCTTACGTGTGAGCTACGTCGAGGCGATAGCGCAGCCTGACCGGATACGGCGGGAACTGCGTCGGCTCCCGCATGCCGTCGTCGCTCCAGCCATGCCGCTCGTAGAACCGGCGCGCCCGCTCGTTCTCCTCGAGCACCCAGAGTCGCGCCTCGACGACTCCGAGGTTCCGCCAGACATCCAGCGCCTCGTCGTGCAACCGCGCTGCGACGCCCTTGCCCCAGAATTCCGGCAAGACGAACAGCCGGTGCATCGACTCGTTCTCCAGCAACGCGAAGCCGACGACGCACCCTTCGATCTCTTCAGTCAGCACGCGCGCCGCCGGGGCGGCAATTTGCGCGGCAAGCTCTCTGCGCACCGCCTCGTCGGGAAACGAAAACTGCTCCGGCGGGAAGATGTGGGCGAAGCCCGCGAGCGACGCGGCCTTCTGCACTGCAAAGAGCGCATCGACGTCGGTCACGGGAGCGGACGCGAGTGCACGACGACGAGCGTCTGCGTCGGACGCGTCAACGCGACGTACAGCTCGCGCAGTCCCTGCTCGGGCTCTGCGATCAGGGCGGGCTCGACGACGATCACGTGGTCGAACTCGAGCCCTTTCGCCTCGCGCGGCGTCAGCAGCGCGACTGCGTCTTCGAACGCAGAGCCGGTCGCGACGTCGGGTCGCAGCGCAGCCGGAAGGATCACCGCGAGCAAGCCGTCCTCGCGCGCGAGGTCCTTCGCCTCGCGCAGTGCGGCTGCGACGAGCTCGCTCTCGTCCACGCGCACGAGCCGCGGCGGCGTCCCGCCCGGACGGAACGGGATCGGAGGCTCGACGTCCGGCGCGATGCGTTCGAGCAACGGCAGCGCAAGCTCCATGATCTCGCGCGGCACGCGGTACGCATGACGCAGCTCCTCGACTGCGGCCTCTTGACCGTCTGCGAGATACGGGAGAACCTCGGCCCACGACCGGTACGCGATCGGCCCGGTCGCCTGCGCGACGTCCCCGAGGATCGTCAGCGAACCCGGAGCGGCGCGCCTCGCGACCATCCGAAGCTGCATCGGAGTCAAGTCCTGAGCCTCGTCGACGATCACGTGGCCGTAGACGTGCGGTGCCTTCTGCACGAGTGCGATTGCTTCATCCAGGAGCGGCACGTCGCCGTCTCGCCAGGCGAAGCGTGCGCGCGGACGGAGGATCGTGCGCTGCTCGTCGTCGCCGAGAATTCCGTCCGCGGCGGCCGCGAGCGCAGACGCAGACGTCAGCAGCGTCCGCACGAGCTCCGTCGGCTTCGGCGCGGGCCACACGCGGTCGAGCCAGCCCTTCAGGAACCCTTTCGCACCGATTGCGCGTTCGATCTCGGCGAAGTCGCGCAGCGCACGCGCGCCGTGCACGTCGTTGTAGTCCTCGTAGAAGCGACGAAGCACGTCCATGCGGAACCGCTCGCGAGCCGCTGCGGTGAGGTCGAGGTCGGCGCGCGCCTCTTCGAGCAGCTCGGCGACCTCGTGCTCGCGCACCTTGACGAACGCACCGTCGACGCGCGCGTACAGCTCTTCAGGCGCCGGCGTCGAACGAAGCTCGACCGCTCGCGCCACGACCTCGGCGAGCCGCAGATCGCCCTTCACGCGCGCCGCCTCGAGTTCGTCCGTCGCGGCCGCCGCGACTCCGTCGACGAGCTCGCCGATCGCGCGCTGCTCGACCGCGTCCTCGCCGAGCGCGGGCAGCACGTGCGACACGTACTCGATGAACGTCGGGTTCGGCCCGACGACGAGCACGCCGCTCCGTCGCAGCTCGTCGCGATGCGTGTAGAGGACGTACGAGGCCCGGTGCAGTCCGACGGCGGTCTTGCCGGTGCCGGGCCCGCCTTGGATCACGAGCGGCGGCGTCAGCTCACGCGTGATCAGGCGGTACTGGTCGGTCTGGATCGTCGCGACGATGTCGCGCATGTGCGGCTCGCGGCTCCGCCCGAGCTCCTCGAGCAAGAAGTCGCCGCCGGCGACGCTTGCGCCCGAGCCGTCGAGCGTCTCGTCGCTGAGATCGATCACACGGCGGCCGTCGGTGCGAAAGCGGCGGCGCAGCGTGACGCGCTCGGGCTCTGCGGGAGTCGCGGTGTAGAACGGCCGCGCCGCGGGCGCCTGCCAGTTGACGACGAGGACGTCCTGCGCGTCGTCGTGCACCCAGCGGCGACCGACGTAGAGCGGCCGCTCGATCCCCTCGAGGTCGAGGCGGCCGAAGCAGAGGCCGCGCTCGGCGTCGAGGAACGTCTGCAGCCGCTTCGCAGACCACGCCTCGAGCGCGAGCGCGGCGACCTCCGAGACGCCGGCTCCGCCCGCTCGCGCCACGAGCTCCCGCAGCCGGTCGAGCTGCTCGTAGGCATGGTCGACGTAGGCCTGTTCCGCTGGCAGATCCGGGTGGGGCATACCGAATCCACGGTAACGGCATAGGATCGTCCTACATGCAGCTCGGTCTGAACCTCGGATACGCGGCGCCGGGCCAGAGCCTTCACGATCGCATCGACCTCGCCGTCGAGGCCGAGAAGCTCGGCTACGACTCCGCGTGGGCCGCCGAGGCGTACGGCACCGACTGCGTCACCGTCCTCTCGTACCTCGCCGCGCGCACGACGAAGATCAAGGTCGGCTCCGCGATCATGCAGATCCCAGGCCGCTCGCCGGGCAACGCGGCGATGACGGCGATGACGCTCGACATGCTCTCGAACGGGCGCTTCGTGATGGGGCTCGGCACGTCGGGCCCGCAGGTGGTCGAAGGCTGGCACGGCGACAAGTGGGGCAAGCCGCTCGGCAAGACGCGCGAGTACATCGAGATCGTCCGCGCCGCGCTCCGCCGCGAGGTCGTGGAGCACGACGGCGAGCACTACCAGATCCCGTACAAGGGCCCCGGCTCGAGCGGGCTCGGCAAGCCGCTGAAAATCATGGGACGCCCGCTTCGCTCCGACATCCCGATTCTCTTGGCCGCGATCGGCCCGAAGAACATCGCGCTCGCCGCGGAGATCGCGGACGGCTGGCTGCCGATCTTCTTCGACCCCGACCGCTTCGGCGACGTCTTCAAGCCGCACCTCGGCGAGACGAAGCCGGGGTTCCAGATCGTTCCCGGCGTGACGGTGAAGATCGGCGACGACGTGCAGAAGCTGCGCGACGAGGTG
>JBKPRX010000103.1:0-10348 GCA_046734795.1 Actinomycetota bacterium | reverse complement strand
ACGCGCGAGGAACGCGACCTCGCGATCGCCGACTGGCTCGCCGACTCAGGCGTCGAGCTCGTCGTCTTAGCTGGGTACATGCACCTCCTCACGCGCGCGTTTCTCGAACGCTTCCCGGGACGGATCGTCAACGTTCACCCGTCGCTTCTGCCCGCGTTCCCCGGCGCGCACGCGATCGAGGACGCGGTCGCCGCGGGCGTCGAGACGACCGGCGTCACCGTGCATCTCGTCGACGACGGCGTCGACTCCGGACCGATCATCAGCCAGGAGCCGGTCGCAATCGAACCGCGCGCAACGCTCGAGGAACGAATCCACGCCGTCGAGCATCGGCTCTTGCCCGCAGCAGTCCGCACGCTTCTGGAGCAGGTCGCCGCATGATTCGCCGCGCGCTCATCTCGGTCTACGACAAGACGGGACTCGCCGTCTTCGCGCGCGGGCTCTCGGAGCACGGCGTCGAGCTGGTTGCGAGCGGCGGCACCGCTGCCTATCTCGAAGAGCTCGGCCTCGAGGTCGAGCGCGTCGAAGTGCTGACGGACTCGCCCGAGCTGCTCGGCGGCCGCGTGAAGACCCTCCACCCGCGGATTCACGCAGCGATCCTCGCGCGTCGCGACCGGAGCGAGGATCTCGACACGCTTACCGAGCACGCAATCGAGCCATTCGACCTTGTCTGCGTGAACCTCTACCCGTTCGCGGAGGTCGCCGGACGGCACGGAGTCCGCGAAGAGGATGCGGTCGAGATGATCGACATCGGCGGCCCCTCGATGCTTCGCGGCGCCGCCAAGAACTTCGCGCACGTAACGCCCGTTTCGCGACCCGACCAGTACGGCTTCATCCTCGACGAGCTGCGCGAGCGCGGCGAGATCTCGCACGAGACCCGGCGCGAGCTCGCCGCAGAGGCCTTTGCGACGACCGCGGTCTACGAGGCCACGATCGCCTCGTGGTTCGGCGAGCGCGAGGCGTTCCCGGAGACGCTCGTCCTACCGCTCGCGAAGGTCGCCGACCTCTCGTACGGCGAGAACCCGCATCAACGCGCCGCGTACTACGCCGACGTCGGCACGCGCCGTCACCTGCTCTCGCGCGTCGAGCAACTGCACGGAAAGCCGCTGTCGTTCAACAACCTCAACGACCTGAACGGCGCGCGCCTCGTCGCGCGCGAGTTCGCGCTTCCGACGTGCGTGATCGTCAAGCACGCGAATCCCTGCGGTGTCGCGGTCGCGCAGACGATCGACGCCGCGTACGACCGCGCGCTCGCGTCGGATCCCGTGTCTGCGTACGGCGGCGTCGTCGTGCTGACGCGTCCCGTAGACGTCGAGCTCGCCGAGCGGCTGGCCGCGCAGTTCGTCGAAGTGCTGTTCGCACCGGACTACGAGGACGAGGCGCTCGCGCTGTTGCGCGAGAAGCCGGCGATCCGGATCCTCGTCGACCGCGAACGACGCGCGGGCAATCCCGTCGAGCGCCACTACAAGCGCGTGCTCGGCGGCCTGCTCGTCCAGGACGGGGACCTCGAGATCGACGACCGCGAGAACTGGGACGGCGTTTGTGGCCGGCCGAGCGAGGCGCAATGGGGCGACCTCGTGTTCGCTTGGCGCGTGTGCAAGCACGTCGGCTCGAACGCGATCGTGCTTGCGAAGGATCTCGCAACGATCGGAATCGGCGCAGGACAGATGAGCCGCGTCGACGCCGTGCGCATCGCAATCGAGAAGGCGCGCGAGCACGGTCACGATCTCAAGGGTGCCGCGCTCGCATCCGACGCCTACTTCCCGTTCGCTGACGGCCCCGAGCTTGCGCTCGAGGCGGGCGTCACCGCGATCGTGCAGCCGGGCGGCTCGAAGCGCGACGCCGAAGTGGTCGAGGCGGTCGAAGCCCAAGGAGCAACGATGGTGTTCACGCACCGGCGCCACTTCCGGCACTGACGACTCGCATGCTGCGCGTGCTCCCGCTCATCGTGCTTGCGGCGGCCGCTCTCACATCTGCAACTCACGCTGCGGTCTCTCCGGTGGCGTGGTGCGGCACCGACGAGGTGACGGCGAACCGGGTGCCGGAGGTCGAGGTCAGCTCCGCCGCGCAGATTCGCGTGCTGTACGTCATCCCGTCTGATGCGGTCGACAACTTCGGCGCGTACGTCTCGGGGATCGCGACCGACATCGCGACGATCGACCAGTGGTGGCGCAATCAGGACTCGACGCGCACGCCGCGCTTCGACCGCTATCCGTTCCCGAGCTGCCCGTCGATCTTCGGTGCGCTCGACATCGGGTTCGTCCGGCTACCGAACACCGGCGCGTCTTACCTCCAGGACGAGAACGTCAGTCAGCGGTTGAGCGCAGACCTGCCGACGTTCCCGACGACCCAGAAGACGCTCGTGTACTACGACGGCCCGCTTCGCGACGACGAGGAATGCGGCGACACCGAGTTTCGCGCACCGGAATCGGGCGGCCGCCAAGGAATCGCCTTCGTGTTCCTGCGTTCGATCTGCGGCGGTCGACCGAACGGTGGAACGACGGCGATCGTCGGCGCCCACGAGCTGATCCACAGCTTCGGCGCGCTTCCCGACGGAGCGGCGCATCCTTGTCCTGGGGATCCTGAGCATCCGTGCGACAGTCCGCTCGACGTCCTTTGGCCCGTCATCCCGCTCGGCCGTGCCCTCGACCTGGAACTCCTCGACGCGAACCACGACGACTACTACGCACACTCGCGGACGTGGTTCGACCTGCAGGATTCTCGCTGGCTCGAGCACTTGCCACAGCGTCAGCTCGCGCTTCGCGTCGCAGACGGAAGTGGTTCGCTCACAACGGCCATCGGCGGTCAGCGTTTCGACTGTGGAGTGGCCTGCGCGCTGCAGCTCGACGACGCGTTGCCCGTCGACGTGCTCGCAACTCCCGGCCCGCGTTCTGTGTTCTCTCGCTGGACCGGTGCGTGCGCCGGCGTCACGTCCGCACGCTGCACTGTCACGATGACGGCGGACCGCATGGTCGAGGCAGTCTTCGAGCCAGAGCCCGTCACGCTTCGAGTTCGCATCTTGGGACGCGGTCGCGTCGCAAGCACGCCGGCCGGCATCGCGTGCCCGCGGCGCTGCTCGGCGCTCTTCCGCGCGAAGGCTCGCGTGAAGCTGACCGCGACGGCCGTCGGTCGTTGGCGATTCCGCGGCTGGAGCGCACCTTGCGGTCGCACTCGAACGTGCACGATCGCAACCTCGAACGACAGAGCAATCTCCGCTCGATTCGTGCCGCGGTGATCCGCGCGGGTGCGGCGGTCTAGGCTTCGGCGGTGGCTCGCGATTATCCGTCCGTCCTCGAGCTCGTCGGCGCCACTCCGATCGTGCGGCTCCCGAAGCTGTCGCGCTCCGGCGGAGCCGAGCTGCTCGCGAAGCTCGAGTACCTGAATCCCGGCGGCTCGCTGAAGGATCGCATCGGCCTACCGATGATCGAGCGCGCCGAACGCGAGGGAAAGCTTCGCCCCGGCGGCACGATCGTCGAGCCGACGTCCGGCAACACGGGTGTCGGCCTCGCGATCGCGGCCGCGATCAAGGGCTACCGCTGCGTCTTCGTGATGCCGGACAAGATGAGCCTCGAGAAGGTCGCCCTCCTCCGCGCGTACGGCGCGGAGGTCGTGATCACCCCGACGGCCGTCGCTCCCGACTCGCCCGAGAGCTACTACTCCGTCTCCGACCGTCTTGCCGAGGAGATCCCGGGCGGGTTCAAGCCCGACCAGTACTCAAACGACGCGAATCCGGACGCGCACTACGAGCAGACGGGCCCCGAGATCTGGGAGCAAACGAACGGCGAGCTCGACGCGATCGTCATCTCCGTCGGCACGGGCGGAACGATCTCCGGCGTCGGCCGCTACTTCAAGGAGCGAAAGCCCGAGGTCCTGATCGTCGGGGCGGATCCCGAAGGCTCCGTGTACACGGCGAAGGGCTCCGACGGCGTCCATCCGTACCTCGTCGAAGGAATCGGCAAGGACAGCTGGCCGGAGACGATGGACCCGAGCGTCGTCGACGAGTGGATCCGCGTCTCGGACCGCGACTCGTTCCTCACCGCACGCCGGCTCGCCCGCGAGGAGGGCATCCTCGCCGGCGGCTCCGGCGGCACGTCGGTGTGGGCCGCGATGCGCGTCGCCGAGCGGCTCGGAAGCGGCGCGCGCGTGCTGACGATGATTCCCGACTCCGGGCGCAACTACCTCACGCGCTTCTTCGACGACAAGTGGATGCGCGAGCACGGATTTGCAGACCGCGCGGCGCCGCTGCCGACGCTCGACGCTGTCCTCGCCGCGAAGGCCGTGGACGAGCACATCCCCGCGTTCGTCACGATCGGCTCCCACCAGAAGGTCGGCGAGGCGATCGACGTGATGCAGCGCTTCTCCATCTCGCAGCTACCGGTCGTCCGCGACGGCGAACCGCAGTCGATCACCGACGTGATCGGCGCGCTCCAGGACCGCGACCTGCTCGAGCGCGTCTTTCGTAACCCGGACGCTCTGCACGAAGACGTGGTCGTCGCGATGCAGCCGCCGCTTCCCGCCGTGGACGTGTCGCAATCGCTCGACGACGTCTTCGGCACGGTCACCGGAGGCACGAACGCAGTCGTCGTCGCGCGCGACGGAAAACCGATCGGCGTGCTGACACGCTCGGACCTTCTCGACTACCTGGCGCACGCGCGCGGCGTCTAGCGCGTCAGCTGTGCAGACGCGAGCCGTTTCGGCTCGCTCGGTCGGCGAGCTCCTTCTGCGCGGTCAGCATCCTCCCGGCCGCGTCGATCAGTTCCGCGACGAGACGAAGGCGCGCACGTTCCGACCGGAGCTCGAGCAGCTGCTGCTTCGCGTCAGTCGGAAGCTCGACGCGAGCGGCGAGCTCGAACGAGAGTCTCGGCGACCGCGGATCGATCTCGCCCGGATCCGACTCAGCCACGAGCGCGAGCGCTCGGAAGGCCCCGACCGCCACGGCGGTGTCGCTCTCGGCCGGCGAGACCGGGTCATCGTCGTCGAGGCGCTCGACGCGGCCCGTGCGGAACGACCGGCCTTCCGTGAGCTCGACGAGCTGCACGCGATCGCCGCCCTCGACGACGATGTTCAGCCGGCCGTCAGGGAATCGCTCCAGCACCGCCACGACGCGCGCCTCGGTGCCGACGTCGCGCGTACCTCCGCCGTCCGCGTAGACGAGCACGAACGGAACATCGTTCGCAAGGCACTCAGCGATCAGCTCCTGATAGCGCGGCTCGAAGATGTGCAGCGGCACTCGCTCGGTCGGCAGGAGCACCATCTCCAGCGGGAACAGCCCGAGCTCTCTCACGTATCCAGACTACGCCGGGCTAGCATGACGTCGTGGCGGCCGAGCGGTTGAGCGACCTTCTTCAGGCGGCATTCCCAGATGCAGAAGAGCTTCGGGTCGACGACCGCACCGGCGGCGGCGATCATTTCCAGGTCACGATCGCGAGTGCACGCTTCGACGGGCTGTCGCTCCTCGAGCAGCATCGCCTCGTGAACGAGGCGCTCGCCGAGCCGCTCCGCGACGGAACGATCCACGAGCTGCGAATCAAGACGCGAGCGACGACGAAGGAGACCGCATGAGCGACGTACGAGATCGAATCAAGAACGTGATCGACAACGAGCCGGTGGCGCTCTTCATGAAGGGAACGCCGCAGTTCGTGATGTGCGGAAACTCCGACCGCGCGCTCCGCGCTCTGCGCGAGGCGGGCGCACCGGTCACGACGGTCGACGTCCTACCGGACCCCTCAATCCGCCAAGAGCTGCAGGAGCTGTCCGGCTGGCCGACGATTCCGCAGGTGTTCGTGAAGGGCGAACTGATCGGCGGCGCCGACATCACCGAGGAGCTGCACGACTCGGGCGAGCTCGAGCGGAAACTCGCCGAGGCGCTCGGCGGCGACTACCGCACGAGCGCGCCGGAGAAGACTGTCGACGTTATCGCCGGTCTCACGCGATCCTGATCGCGACGTAGCGCTGCGAGCTGTGACCGAGCTACCGAGCTACATCAGCTCGTACATACGCGCACTCACGCACGGACTCGAGACGATCGCATCGCAGACCGCAGGCGGTCGATCGTTGGGTCGCACGTGAGGAACGCGCTTGCGGATGGAGCTACCTGGCCGGTCCGCAAGGCTAGGCGGTGGATTGGGCTTTCGGCGATCTAGTCGACGCGTTGCGCCGAGACGGTTACATAGGGAAACGCGGCCACTAGTCGCGGCGACGGCCGACGAATCGAAAGCCGATCGCTGGGATCGCACCAGTCGAGACGAGCGTCTCTTCGAGCCGCTCGGTCGCGACACCTCCGAGCCAGCGGTAGAGATAGGGCCGCCACTCGAAGAACGTCTCGTCGTAGCGCTCGCGCAACGCGTCGACGACGACGTACGCAGGGTGAAGATCCGGATGACGTGTCCGCCACTCGTCGAGGCTCGCCGGCCCTGTCGGCTCCTGTCCTGCGATGCGAAGCGCGCGGTGCTGGCCCTCGTACCACTCCTGTGCGGCCTCGTCGACGCGCTCCCGGCCGAAATCGTCGACGACGATCAGAGGTGCTAGAGCGGCGAGCTTCGCGAGAGCGGGCGCAAGCGGCTCGACGTGGTGCAGCACGCGTGAGGCGAGGACCGCGACGAACGGACCGCCGTCGTCGAGCTCGTCGAGCTCGATCTGCCGGAAGCGCGGACCTTCCGGAGCGTGCGGGTCGATCCCGAGCGGGTCGTAACCTGCGGCCTCGAGCTCCGCGACCACGCCGCCGCGGTCGCCGCAGCCGAGCTCGAGGACGCGGCCGGGCGGCGGGGGAAGCTGGGAGAGTACGAACTCGTTGAAGGCAACCATGCGAACCGTCACTCTCGCAGAGCTGCGCCGCCGCGTCGTCGCCGCGCAGGGCTATGCATCACGTGCGCGGAACGGCAACGCGGCGGAGATCGTCGCGACCGTGAAGCGCCTCGGCTGCGTCCAGCTCGATTCGATCTCGACCGTCGACCGCAGCCACCGGCTCGCGCTCGGCGCGCGGATCGGCGCGTTTCCCGAAGCGGCCGTGTCGCATCTGATGCGAGAGGGCCGGATCTTCGAGTACTGGGCGCACGAGGCGTGCTTGCTGCCGATCGAGGACTACCCGATGCATCGCTGGCGGATGGCGAAGTACGCGGACTCGCATCCGTGGCGCGGCGACGTCCTTGGCCGCGAGCCGGAGCTGACCAAGCGGGTACTCGAAGCGATTCGCGAGCGTGGCCCGCTTGCCTCGCGCGACTTCGACGGCCGCGGCTCCGGCGGCATGTGGAACTGGAAGCCGGCGAAGATCGTGCTCGAGGCGCTGTACTCGGCAGGCCGGCTCGCGATCGCCGGCCGCTCGTCGTTCCAGCGCCTGTACGACTTACCCGAGCGCGTCATCCCGGCCGAGCTGCTCGACGGTCGCACACCCACGGACGACGAGTTCATTCGCTGGGCGACGAAGCGCGGCGTCGAGGCCCGCGGCGCGCTGACGGAGTCCGCGGTCGCGGAGATGTGGCGGCTGCGCGGCGGTGTCGCGCGCGTGCGGCCGCATGCGGATGCGCTCGTCGACGACGGCGTGCTCGAACGCGTCGCGGTCGACGACGGCGGGCCGCCGGTCTTGCTTCCTGCGGGACGAAAGGCTCCCCGCGCCCCGAGCGCGGCCGTTTTGCTCTCGCCGTTCGACAACCTCGTTTGGAAGCGCGAGTTCCTCGAGCGTCTCTTCGGGTTCCAGCACGTGATCGAGGTCTACAAGCGCGAGCACGAGCGCGTCTACGGGTACTACGTCTTGCCGTTCCTCTGGCGCGATCGCCTCGTGGGCCGCGCAGATCTCAAGGCTGACCGGAGCGAAGGCGTGCTGCGCGTGAAGGCGTTCCACCGGGAATCCGGCGTGCGAGCGAGCGCGGCACTCGACGAGGCGTTCGAGCGCGCGCTCGCGCGGCTCGCGCGCATCGTCGCGGTACCGGCTGTGGAGCGGGTCGCCGCCTAGGCAGCCGTAGAATCGCTCTCGTGGAGTTCGAGACCCGCGCGATCCACGTCGGGCAGGAGCCCGACCCCGCGACCGGCGCGATCATCGTTCCGATCTACCAGACCTCGACGTTCGTGCAAGACGCGGTCGGCGAGAACCGCGGCTACGACTACGCGCGCGTCGCGAACCCGACGCGCGATGCGCTCCAAGCGTGCGTCGCGTCGCTCGAGGGCGCAAAGCATGGCGTCGCATACTCGTCGGGCCTCGGTGCGACGACGACATTGATGCATCTCGTCCATCCGTCCGAACGCGTCGTCCTCATCGCAGACGTCTACGGCGGTGTGTATCGCATGACCTCCCAGGTCTACGAGCCGAAGGGCTACGAGTTCGCGTACGTGCCCGCGGAGGAGATCAACACGAATCTCGCCGCGCACCTCGACGAGCGGACGAAGCTCGTCTGGGTCGAGACGCCGTCGAACCCGCTTCTCAACATCGTGGACATCCGCGCCGCCGCCGACGCCGCGCACGCAGTCGGCGCGCTGCTCGTCGTGGACAACACGTTCGCAAGCCCGTATCTCCAGCGACCGCTCGAGCTCGGCGCCGACGCAGTCGTGCATTCGACGACGAAGTACTTGGGCGGGCACTCGGACGTGATCGGTGGCTTCGTCGCGACGAACGACGACGCGCTCGCCGACCAGCTTCGGTTCCTGCAGAAGTCGCTCGGCGCAGTGCCCGGGCCGTTCGACTGCTGGCTCGTACTGCGCGGAGTCCGGACGCTCGCGCTGCGGATGGAGCGGCACTGCGCGAACGCGCACGTCGTCGCAGCCTTTCTCGAGGAGCATCCGCGCGTCGAGCGCGTCCTCTACCCCGGCCTCGTGTCACATCCAGGCCACGAGATCGCTGCGCGCCAGATGCGCGACTTCGGCGGGATGGTTTCGTTCCTCGCCGAGTCGGAGGCCGAAGCCGTCGAGCTCGTCGCGCGAACGAAGGTCTTCTGGCTCGCGGAATCCCTCGGCGGAGTCGAGAGCCTCATCGAGCATCCGGCGCGGATGACACACGCGTCGACCGCCGACGCGCCGTTTGCGGCGCCGTCGAACCTCGTGCGACTGTCGGTCGGCATCGAAGCGCCCGACGACCTTGTTGCGGACCTCGCGAGCGCGCTCGGCTCGTAAAATCCGCACGTGAGCGCGCTCGAGCCGATCGATCTCTTCCAGCTCGGCGCGCCGCACGTGATCGCGTCGTACCTCGTGGAGACAACCGACGGCCCGGCGCTCTTCGACTGCGGTCCGGCCTCGACGGTCGAGAATCTCGAAGCCGGCCTGCGCGAGCGCGGCCTTGCGTTGACGGACATCCGTCACTTGCTGCTCAGCCACATTCATCTCGACCACGCGGGCGCGACGGGCGTGCTCGTCCGCAAGCACCCGGAGCTGCAGGTGCATGTGTCCGCGATCGGCGCCCCGCATCTCATCGACCCGTCGCGGCTGGAGCAAAGCGCGCGCAGGATCTACGGCGACAGCTTCGACGAGCTTTGGGGCGAGCTTGCGCCTGTGCCGGAAGAAAACGTCCGCATCGTCGGCGACGAGGTTCTCGGGCTCGAATGCTTTCCGTCCCCCGGACACGCGACGCACCACGTGTGCTACCTGCACGAAGACGGAACGCTGTACGCGGGTGACGCGGCCGGCGTGCGAATCCAGCCGAGCGACTTCGTCCTGCCACCGACACCGCCGCCCGACATCGACGTCGAGACCTGGCACGAATCACTCGACGAGATCGAGCGACGCGCGCCGAAGCGACTCGCGCTCATCCACTTCGGTATCGCGACTGACGTGGAGCCTCACATCGTGAGTCTGCGCCTGCGGCTCGACGATTGGGCGGCGCTCGTTCTCGGCGGCGCAACGGAGGAAGAGTTCGTGCGCGATGCGCAACGCGAGCTCGAGGACGCGAACGTGCCGAATCCCGAGGACTATGGCCAGGCGATCCCTTTCAACTCGTCGTACCACGGTTTGAAGCGCTGGGCCGACCGGCGACGTCAGGCGGCGTGAACGGCGCGCAGCTCGAACGTGCCGAGGCAGCGGCGTTCGAATCGATCGCCCGTCTCGGCGGTTGGCCGACGATGCGCATCGGCGAGGCCGTCTGCATCGCAGCGCCTGCGGCGCCCGGGAACACGATGTTCAACCGCGTGACGGGACTCGGGCTCGACGGCGAGCCAAGTGACGCGATCCTCGACGAGATCGCCGCGTTCTTCGACGAAGTCGGCACGCAGTACGCCGTCGCCGCGAGCCCGCTTTCGCGTGGCGATCTTGCCCGACGCCTCAAGGCGCGCGGCTTCGATGGCGGCTACGGCTGGATGAAGTTCGGCCGAGGCGTCGAGGAGCCGGAAGACGTCTCGACAAACGTCGACGTGCGAGAGGCATCCGACGGCGC
>JBKPRX010000102.1:0-9286 GCA_046734795.1 Actinomycetota bacterium | reverse complement strand
GTTCGTCGAGGCGCGAGGGGACCGATCCTCGCCGTTCCACGACTGGTACGTCTGGGCCGACAAGCGACCGCCCAACTGGGAGAGCGGGATGGTGTTCCCCGGCGTCCAGAAGGACACCTGGACGTTCGCCCGGGAGGTCAGGCGCTACTACTTCCATCGGTTCTACGACTTCCAGCCCGACCTGAACATGGCGAACCCGCGCGTGCGCGAGGAGGTTCGGCGGATCGTCGGCTTTTGGCTTCAGCTCGGCGTCGCAGGCTTCCGGATGGACGCCGTCCCCTTCGTGCTCGAGAAGCCGTCACTCGACCGCGGCGCGTCGCAGACCTGTTTCGATTGGCTGCACGAGTTCCGCGACTTCCTGCAGTGGCGCGCCAGCGAGGCGGTGCTGCTCGGCGAGGCGAATGTCGAGCCGCAGGAGTCCTCGAAATACTTCGCCGGCGGCGACGGGCTCCACATGATGTTCAACTTCTGGGTCAACCAGCACCTGTTCTATGCGCTCGCGACCGGTGACGCGCGTCCGCTCTCGAGGGCCCTGCGCGCGACTCGCGCTCTTCCGCGCGGCGCGCAGTGGGCGCATTTCCTCCGCAACCACGACGAGCTCGATCTCGGCCGGCTCGCCGCCGGCGAGCGTGAAGCGACATTCGCGGCGTTCGGCCCTGACCCCCGGATGCAGCTGTACGGGCGTGGCATCCGCAGGCGGCTCGCACCGATGCTCGGCGAGCGAGCACGGATCGAGCTGGCCTACAGCCTGCTCTTCTCGCTGCCGGGAACGCCGGTCATCCGGTACGGCGACGAGATCGGGATGGGCGACAACCTGGCGCTGAGAGATCGCGCCGCGATCCGGACGCCGATGCAATGGTCACACGAGCGGAACGGCGGGTTCTCGACCGCCGACCAGCTGGTTCGACCGATGCTGAGCAGCGGTCCGTACAGCTTCGAGAGCGTCAACGTCGAGGCCCAGCGCCGCGACCCCGGCTCGCTCCTCCGTTGGCTGATGCGGATGATCCGGCTCCGCAAGGAGTGTCCGGAGATCGGCTGGGGCGAGTGGTCGTTGCTACCGACACGGAGCCCGCACGTCCTCGCAATCGTCTATCGGTGGCGGGGAAACGCGATCGCCTGCGTGCACAACCTCGACGATCGGCCGCATAACGTCTCTCTGAGGATCCCGGACGCGCAGGGACAGGTCCTCTCCAACCTGATCGACCGGGACGACAGCGTTGCCGACGCGCAAGGCGTTCACAAGCTCGTCCTCGAGTCATATGCCTATCGCTGGTATCGGATCGGAGGGTTCGGCTACGCGCTGCAGCCACACATATGACGCGGACGTTGCGATGCCCCCGGCCGGAATCGAACCAGCGCACGCGGTTTAGGAAACCGCTGCTCTATCCACTGAGCTACGGGGGCCGAGGCCTAGGGTAGCCCGCGACGGTCGCGCGTCACGAAGCCGCGGCCGGCCGGCGCGAATCGGCGTCGCCTAGGCCGTCCGAGCCTCGGCGACTGCCTCGAGGCTTGCGGGGTTGTGGGGCGGGCGGCGTTACGCTGGCTGGGTGCGTCGCGAGCGCTTCGATGCGATCGTCGTCGGCGTCGGCGGGATGGGGAGTGCGGCCGTGTTCGAACTCGCCCGCCGCGGTCGGCGCGTGCTCGGCCTGGAGCGTTTCTCGGTTCCGCACGAGCTCGGATCGTCCCACGGCGTGACGCGGATCATCCGCCTCGCCTACTACGAAGATCCCGCGTATGTGCCGCTGCTGCGGCGGGCGTATGAGCTGTGGCGCGAGCTGGAGGGGCGGGCTCGAGAGCGCCTCCTGTACATCACCGGGTCGATCGACGCGGGCCCGGAGGTGTTCGAGGGCTCGCTTCGCTCGTGCAAGGAGCATGAGCTCGCGCACGAGGTGCTGTCGGGCTCGGAGCTCGGGCGGCGTTACCCGGGCTATCGCCTGCCGGACTCAACCGAGGTGCTGCTCCAGCCGGAGGGTGGATTTCTCCTCCCGGAGCGCTGCATCGTCGCGTACGCGCGCGAGGCCGAGGCAATGGGCGCGGTCGTTCGGACGGGCGAGCATGTGCTGGATTGGGAGTCCACCCGTGACGGCGTGCGCGTGCGGAGCGACCAGGGGCTCTACGAGGCGGACCGGCTCGTCCTCTGCGCGGGGGCCTGGTCGCAGTCGGTGGGCCGGCTCCCTGCTGGGCTCGTTCTGGCCGAGCGGCAGGTCCTTGCTTGGTTCGAGCCGCTGGAACCGGAGCTCTTCCAGCCGGAACGCTTTCCGGTGTTCAACGTCGTCGTCCCGGAGGGCCGTTGGTACGGCTTCCCGGTCTTCGGCGTGCCCGGGGTGAAGCTCGGCCGCTACCACCACCGCGGCGAGGTCGTCGAGCCCGACTCCTTCGACCGCGAGCCGAACCGCGAGGACGAGCTGCTCCTCCGCGTCTTCGTCGAGCGTTACCTGCCGGCCGGCGCCGGGCCGACCGCGGCGCTCAAGACCTGCCTGTTCGAAAACAGCCCCGACGAGCACTTTCTCCTCGACCTACACCCCGACTGTCCGCAGGCGGTGATCGCCGCCGGCTTCTCGGGCCACGGCTTCAAGTTTTGCTCGGTCGTCGGTGAGATCATTGCCGAGCTCGTGCTCACCGGCGAGACGCGGCACGAGATCGGTTTCCTGCGCCTCGCCCGTTTTGCGGGAGCCGAAGAAGCAACGGAACGAAGCCGTGTTCCGGCTTCGTGAGGTTTAGACGTCGTCGGCGAAGTCCCAGGCGCGCAGGCGGCCGGGCTCGAGCCGGATCAGGGTGTCGTCCTCGCCGCGGTCCGCGTAGGCCCCGCCCTCCTCCGCGCCGAGGTACCGGACAGCGATGTCGCGGACGACGTCGCCGTCGGCCCGACCGAGCACCGCGCGGCCTCGGACCTCGATGCCGCGATAGGGCGGGTTGTGCTCGTAGACGAGAATGCTCGCCCTGGGGTCTCCCCCGAGGTGGCTCACCTTCACGTCGTCGCCGCGCGTCACGACGTCGAAGCCGCCGTCTCGCCAGCGGTGCCAGACCGGCGAGAGGAGGACGTCGCCGTCGGCGCGGTAGGTCGCGAGGACGGCGACGAGGGGACGCTGGAGCAGCCCGTCGAGGTCGTCGGGGCTGAGGCCCTTTCGCATGGCGGCGAGCTTAGACAGGCCGACAGCTGTGGTGGGTGCAGCTCGGTTACTGAGCAGAGGCCAGACGGACGTTCTTGGCCCGAGGTCCGTCGGCCCTTCCTCGACTTCGAACACCACCCGGTCTCCTTCGTCGAGAAAACCGCCTTCGACCGCGCTGTGGTGGACGAAGACGTCCGGACCGCCGCCGCCGGGCTCGATGGAGCCGTACCCCTTCTCGTTGCTGAACCACTTGACCGTGCCAAGTCTGCGGCGCCGTCGTCTCGCTCGTCGTCCCGGGCTTCTGCGGTTCCCTCGCAGTCTCCGGCCGCGTTGTCGTTCCCCCGGGCGCCGCCGTGTCGGCCGCTTCCGGTTCGGCCGCAGTCGCGGTCGTCACCGCCTCCTGGGTCGAGCCGCAGCCAGCGAGGAGAAGAAGCGCTGTCACCAGCGCCGGAAAACCCGCACGGCACTCGAGTCACCGCTGTGTGGGGAAGGTCCCCGCCGTCGCCGCGGGGCCGCGCCCGGGCAGGGGCTACGGCTCGGCGTCGGCGCGCTGTGGCGCTCCCTCGGGCGGCTGTTTCGGCGCGGCTGGCTCCGCTCCGGTCGGACGACCTTCGGCGAGCGCCACGATCAGCTGACTCGTCGAGTGCGGTTGCCGGTAGAGCGCGCGACCCTTTGCGACCCGCCGTGCAAGCTCCGCCTCGCTCGTCGCCAGCCGCCGCGCGAGGCCGACGAGCTCGTCTCGATCGCGAGCGAGCGTTCCGTAGCCGTCTTCTGCAAGCGCCTCCGCGCCGGCGACGCCTTGGCCCGGGAGCGGCCGGTAGAGGATCACCGAAGTCCCCGCCCGCAACGCCTCGTACGTCGTCATGCCGGTGTCCTTGAGCACGACGCCGTCGCTTGCCCGCAGCAGATCGGGCATGTCGGTCGTGAACGGGATCGGGTGCAGCCGCCCGCCGGGAAAGGTGCTGCGGAGCGTCGCTGCGAACTCTTCGCTCCTGCCGGTGGTGACGGCAACGTGCAGGTCGGGGCGGCAGTCGAGCAGCGCCTGGAAGTCCTCGTCGGGCAGGCGGTAGTCGAGCGAGCCGCCCGATACGAGCAGGACGGCGGCCTCCTCGGGCAGCCCGAAGCGACGTCGCGCTGCGGCGCGCTGCTCGGTCGAGAAAAGCGCATGGAGACGTAGATCGACAGGCGGGGTTGCCGTCGCGACTCGCAGCTCGGCGCGCTGATAGGCGCGGCGGAAGTTGCGCTCGATCCGCGGTACGTCCTCGGGAACGTTCGCGACGTGGAGGTCGACTCCGGGAGCCATCCAGGATGGATGCGGGTCGAGGTTGTGCAGAGGAACGACGACTGGTGCCGCCAGCTCGCCGTGGCGGCGTATCCGGCCCAGTGCGTTGGTCATGAAGGGATGCGTGGAGACGACGACGTCCGGACGGTGCTGCTGCGCCTCGTCGGCGAGCGCGCGCGTCGCAACCAGCCAGAACGCTCGGCCGAGTGTCCTCGCCGGTGCAGGCCGAGCGCTCAGCTCGTACCCGCGACCGTAGCCGGCGGGATCCTGGGCGATCTGCCGGGCATACGCGTCTCTCCCGCGGCGGTTCAGGCGGCCGAACGTCTCCTGCATGCCGTCGACGACGACGACTGATGCCGCCGGCATCGTGACGCCGAGCTCTTCGACCAGAGCATCGGCGAGCGCCTCGTGACCGCGGCCGTAGCCGCTCGCCGAGACGATCAGCACGCGCACGTTCATCCGGTTCGCACCCTAGTTTCGCCGGGTGTGAAGAGTTTCTTCCGGCGGCTCTGGTCGCTCGCCTCTCGCCGTTTCCGGGAGCTCGCTGCGATCGCGACCGCGGCCGGCATCGCCGGTGCACTGTGGAGCGAGCGCAAGGCGCTCCTCGACTTCGACTGGCGTCTCGCCCCCGCGTCGTTCGTCGCCGCGATCCTGCTTTTCGCGGTCGCGCCGTTCGTGCAAGCCGTGTCCTTCTGGCTGATGCTGCGCCTGCTCGGCCTCGGCGCGCGCCTCGAAGAGGCGCTCCTGCTCTGGATGCGCTCCTTCCTGCTCCGCTACGCGCCCTCCGGGGCGCTTCAGCTCGTCATCCGGATCCGCGAGCGCCGGCGTCTCTCCGCCTCCACACGGGATGTCTGGCTCGTCAGTGGCTACGAGAACCTGGCGACTCTCTGCGCCGGCGCCTTCGTCTGCGTCGCCGCCTTCGCGCTCGCCGGGGGCTGGCCGCCGCTGCTCGCGATGGTGATCGCGGGCGTCGCGCTTGCTCTGGCAGTCGCGGCGCGTCCCGCCTTCTTCCGGCGCTGGGCACGGGCTTTGCTCGAGCGGCGCGGCCTCGAGCTCCCGTCGCTTCTGCGCGGACGCGAGCTCGCGCTGGTGATCCTGATCAACACGTTCGGCTGGCTGACGACCGGCGGCGCGGCCTATCTGCTCATGAGGGCTCTTCTCACGCACGTGAACGTGTCGCCGGTTTGGCTGACGGCCGTCTACTCGTTCGCGTGGCTGGTGGGATTCGTCGTGCCGGTGCTGCCGGGCGGGCTCGGCTTGCGCGACGGCGCGCTCATCGCGCTGCTCGCAAGCCGTATCGGCGCCGGCCCGGCGACGGCAGTTGCGCTCGCGCTGCGTGTGGCCGCGACGTTCGGCGAGCTGCTCGCGATCGGTATCACCGAAGCCGTCTACGGAGCGTTGCGTCTCCTCGGCTGGACGGAGCCGCTTCCGGCGATCGAAGACGCGGAGGGCGAATCGTGAACGACACCGCCCAGCGAAGAGAAGTGACTACGCCGCGGCGCGGCTGCAGACGCCGGCGAGGGAGGCGGCGAGCCGGTCCGCGTCGCTGACCATTCCGTACAAGCTTCCCGAGGCACGGTGAGTCAGCCACGGCACGCCGATCACGTGCAGACCGGGGAGCTGCGGACGGCGGTCCTCCAGCGCGCCCGCTGGTAGCCACCCGGTGCTCGGATCGAAGCCCGTCGCCCAGATCACGGTCGAGACTCCGGCGGCTGCGAAATCGAGCGACTCGGGGCCGGGAACCTGGTGGAGGCTCGGCGCCGGCGCGTCCGCGGGCTCGGGCTCGACGGCGCCGCCGAGGGTGCGGCTGCTCACCTGCGCGCGCCTCTCCCAGGTCGCGCGGAAGAAGGTCGAGACCTCGTCGGCGAAGCGGACGTTCTCACCGAGATCGGGTGCGAGCGCCAGACGCCGCCCGTCCCAGCCGGCGGCGCGTCCCAGCAGCGTCGCGCCGCGGCTCGCGAGGTGCTGGTAGCTCAGCGTGCGCCCGCCGCCCGCGCCCGAGATCTGGGGCGGGGTCGCCCGGATGGCGGCGGGGTCCGCCTCGTCGGCCGGAAGTTCGAGCTGGCCGGTCTCGCGCATCCACTCGAAGGCGTCGCGGCCGCGATAGCGGCGCGGCAGGCGGCCGACGCGACTCGTCGACAGGTACACCCGCTTGCCGGCCGCGAGCAGGTCGTCCGCGATCTGGATGCCGGACTGACCGCCTCCCACCACGAGCACGCCGTCGTCGAGGTCGTCCGGACGGCGGTAGTCGGCCACGTGGAGCTGCGTGATCTCGGCAGGAAGCATGTCGGCGTAGAACGGCCTGCGCGGGACGTTCTGGAAGCCGCTCGCGACGACCACCGCTCCGGCCGTCAGCGCCCCGTAGGAGGTGTCGAGCCGCCAGCCTCGTCCGGTCGGCCGCGCGCTGAGCACCTCGGCGCCCTCGACCACCGGAAGCCCCTCGGCGAGTCGCTCGAGAGCGGCGACCAGCGTCGGCGCCGAGGCAAAGCTGCCCGGCTCTCCGTCGAGGTGCTCGCCCGGCACGCGGTTCGCCCACCGCGGCGTGTTCAGCCGGAAGGAGTCCCAGCGCTGGGACCGCCAGCTCCAGGCGACCCGCTCCCGCTCGAGCACGACGTGCGAGCACCCACAATCGGCCAGCCTGCTGCTCGCCGCCAGGCCGGCCGGGCCGGCGCCGACGACGGCCACTCCGACCGACGGCGTGATGCGCCCTCCGATGCGTGTGACAGTCCCTCCCATCTGCCGAATACGCTGACGGCAGCGGCGTCGACGCGAAAGGCAGCTGTCCCGCCTCTTTCGGTGGGGCTAACCGAACTCCGGCTGCCGGGATCGGTTATTACTTGCGCCTGCTTCGGAGTCCGATCCAAGGAGGCTTGGAGATGTCGGTGATCATGACCTTGCGTGCGGCAGGCGATCCGGACGAGCTCGAGCGGCGCGCCGCCGAGAATCCCGAGGCGATGCGCTCCATCGCCGACCGCGCGAAGGAGCAGGGGCTCATCGCGCACCGCTTCTACGGCGCCGACGGTCAGATCCTGGTCGTCGACGAGTGGCCGGATGCCGAGAGCTTCCAGCGCTTCTTCGAGCAGATGCGGCCGGAGATTGAGCCGATGATGCAGGCAGCCGGCGTGACGGGCGAGCCGGAGATCACCTTCTGGCGCAAGCTCGACACGCACGACGAGGTGGGCTGGGAGAGCTAACCGCTCACGGCAGGCGCCACACCTGCGCGGCGGTGCCGTTGCAGTCCGCGACGATCGGTCCGGTGACCTGGCCGCCGTAGGGGGCGCGCACGACCGACGGCGTGTCGCCGTTGAACCCGGCGCTCATCGCCTGCGCGAGCCGCAGGTACTGGCCCTCCGCCCACATGACAGTGGCGAGGCGCTCCCGGTGGGCCGCAGGTAGCCGAAGCAGCCGATCGTCGAGCGGTCCCAAATCTGCTCCGGCACGAGGTAGCCGTCGCAGCCGTCAGGGCCGAGGGGGTGCCTCCCGCGCTTCCCCCCGTTGTCCCGAGCATCTTCTCGGATCGCGCGATGGACCGCCAGAGCCACTTTTGCGCCGGCGTTGCTACTGTGGGAGTACAAAGAGCGAGTTCGGGCGGCCTCTTCGCCTCCTTACCCGTTCGTGAACTGGTAAGGGAGGTGTTTTTTTATGGCTACCGGAACCGTGAAATGGTTCAACGACTCGAAGGGCTACGGCTTCATCACCCCGGCCGAGGGTGGGAAGGACCTGTTCGTCCACCACAGCAACGTCGCAGGCGAGGGCTACAAGTCGCTCGCGGAAGGCGCGACCGTCGAGTTCGAGGCCGCCGAGGGCAGCAAGGGCCCCGAGGCGCGGAACGTCGTCCAAATCGGCGCCTAGCCGACACCAGCAGAGCGCGTCATGCCTTTCGCATGACGCGCTCGCTGCCAACCCGATCCGAGAGGGGCGCCGTCCCTGTGAAAGCCGAGGAGATCCAACTTGCGGTCAAGGAGATGCACGCGCTCAGCAATGCCATGGTCGTCGAGCGCCTCGTCGACAATGGCGTCTCCCGGCTGAGCGCCCAGAGGATCGTCGAGATCGAGCGCGGCGCGGTCGAGCCGGGGCGGGCTCGCACGCACACGATGTCGCGTCACTGATGGACGTACAGAGACCTCGTGCCCTCGAGGTCTACGTCGGCAGCTTCGCCGGCTCTTCCTACGGCGTCTGGTGGGACGGAAGCCGCCTCGTCTACGAGAGCTTCCTGTCCGGTTACGAGGAGCGACGCCAGGTCGTGCTCATGCCGTCGCCGGCGCAGTGGCGCCGCTTCTGGCAGACGATCGACCGCATCGACGTCTGGGCCTGGGACAGGCGCTACGAGCCGAGTAAGCGGTTCGAACCGGCGAAGCAGGTCCGCGACGGCACCCACTGGTCGCTCACGCTGGCGCGCGGCGAGCGGAGCGTCCAATCCTCCGGCGACAGCCGCGGGCCGGGCTCGGCCGATCTGGACGACAGCGGGCCGTTCGGCGAGTTCGCCGAGGCGGTCTCTCGGCTCGTCGGCGGGCGTCCGTTCGGCTGACGGCGCCCGCGCGCTAGCGTTGGCATCGTGAAGCGGTGGCTTGCGCTCGCGCTCGCTGCGGCGGCCGTGGTCGGCGTCGTCGCTGCGATCGCCGCCGGCTCGCGCGACACCTCTCGACACGCAGCCTCGGCGCCGCCCGCCTGGGCGGACGTCGCGCCGATCTTCGCGGAGAAGTGCGCCGGCTGTCACACGAAGGGCGGGATCGCCCCGTTCTCGCTCACAACCGCGCGGTCAGCGGCCGCGCACGCGGGCGCGATCCTCGCCATGACCCAGCAGGGCAAGATGCCGCCGTGGATGCCCGGCCGGGATTCACCGGCCTACCTGGGCCAGTCGCGCCGCATCCTCACTGCCGCCGAGAAGAAGCTC
>JBKPRX010000101.1:0-29111 GCA_046734795.1 Actinomycetota bacterium | reverse complement strand
TGCAGGCCGAGGTCGAGCGATGAGGTGACCCCGCCCGCGGTGACGATGTCTCCGTCGTCGACGACGCGCGCATCGACTACGTCGACGCCCGCGGCGCGCAGCTTGTCGAGCGAGCCGCGGTTCGCGGTCGCCGGGCGGCCTGTCAGAAGTCCGGCCGCGAGGAGGAGTTGTGCGGCGTTGCAAACCGCGGCAACGGTGGATCCGGCTGCGTGGCGAGCCGCAATCGCGGCAGGCAGCGGACCGGCAACAACGCCTGGAATGTGGTCCTCCTGGCTGATACCCGGTACGACGAGCAAGTCCGGGCGGTCGGCGAGCGTCCCGTGCGGCACGAAGACCGTCCCGTTTCCGGCCACCACGGTCTTCGCCGGCTCGAGCGTCACCTGTCGAACGTGGATGTCGTCGAGGAAGCGCGAGAGCCCCGAGAAGATCTCCCACGGGCCGATCACGTCGATCTCGTCGACGCTGTCGAAAAGAAGCATGTCGATGTCCATGGTGGGATCGTCGTGCGCGGACGATCGCTGCGCGAGTGGCAGGAACGACGCTCTCCGCTATGATCCGGCCAATGGACCGTATGGTTGCCCTGGCGCTTCCGGAAGTCGTTGCGTTCGATCTCGCAATCGCGGCGCAGATCTTCGGCGTGACGGCGCCGGGCTATGAGTTCGAGGTGTGCGGCCCGCGCCGGCGTGTCGCGACCGACACCGGCTACGCGATCGCGGTCGACTATGGACTCGACGCGCTCGAGCGCGCGGACACGGTGATCGTTCCCGGTGTCGGCGAGGACGCGTTTCCGTTCGACCGCGCCGCGCTTCGCGCGTTGCGCGCGGCGCACGGTCGCGGCGCGCGTGTCGCGTCGATCTGCACGGGCGCCTTCGTGCTCGCAGCAGCCGGACTTCTCGACGGTCGGCGTGCGACGACACACTGGGCTCACGCGGACCGACTGGCGCAAGCGTTCCCGTCCGTGACCGTCGATCCAAACGTGCTCTACGTCGACGAAGGCGACGTGCTTACGTCGGCGGGTCTCGCGGCCGGAATCGACCTCTGTCTTCATATCGTGCGAACGGACCGCGGCGCGGAGGTCGCGAACGTCGTCGCTCGCCATCTCGTCGTGCCCCCGCACCGCGAGGGCGGCCAAGCGCAGTTCGTCGAGCGGCCCGTCGTGGCTCTTCCGCAACGACGCCTCGAACGAACGCGCGACTGGATGCTCGAGCGTCTCGCGGCGCCGTTGACGGTTGCGGAGATGGCGCGCCACGCCGGCTACAGCGAACGCAGCTTCGCGCGTCACTTCCGCGCCGAGACGGGAGCGACGCCGCTCCAATGGCTCCTCGCGCAACGTGTCTTGCTCGCGCGACGGCTTCTGGAGACGACCGACCTCTCCGTCGACGAGATTGCGCGCGAGGTCGGCTTCGGAGCCGCGGTCACGCTGCGGCTCCACTTCCGGCGGCTTGTCGGCACAACGCCGACCGCGTATCGCAGAACCTTCCGCGGCGGGCGCGCCGCCGCCTAGCTCACGGCGTCGCAGTCGCGAGCACGTCGGGCGCGATTGCGCGACCGACCGCGGGTCCCGTGAGGATCGCGCGGAACCGCGACGCCGTTTGGAGCTCCTGCGGAACGAAGCGCCGAAAGCTGCCGTCGGGCGCAGGCGGAACACCGCCGATCCGTTGCCACTTTCCGGCGACGAGCGCATCGAGGTAGACGAACACGCGCGGACGCTGACCGGCGAAGGAGCGCGAGTAACGGCTCACGGGTCGGCCGTCCTGCGTCGCCGTGCCGGTGAGCGTGTTGCCGTCCTCGAGCACAAGCGTCAGCTTCGGGAGCGGCCCACGCCAACGCGCAATCCGCAGCTCATCGGGTCCGCCGGGTACGACCGGCCACCTTTGAAGCGACCACAGCCAACCGTCAGGTGCGCGGCGCACCACACGCTTGAAGGGGATGGGAAGCGACGCGGGCTTGCTCGCATCTGCGCCCGGCAGATGCCCGCCCGGAAGCACGCGACCCGTCTTCGGCACGAGCAACGTGTGCCGAGCGCCGCCCTGCGTCCAGCTGACCTCGCCATTGCCCAGGGCGTCGAGTCGAAGCGACGGCGCCTTTGCGTCCTCGGCAATCCCGATCGCCCCGGCTGCAGCCCCGCACACGACGAGCGCGAGGATGAACGCGAGGAGGAACCGCATTCGTGCGAGCGTACCGCGGCGGAGTGGACAGGACCGACGTGGGTACGATGGCTTCGTGGCCGTGACACCGGTAACGAAGCCGCTCGACGCGGCGAAGATCCGCGCTGACTTCCCGATCTTCGAGCGCGTGCGACCGCACGGAAAGCCGCTTGCGTACCTCGATTCGGCGGTGAGCTCGCAGAAGCCGCGGCAGGTGCTCGAGGCGATGGACGAGTTCTACGAGACCTCGTACTCGAATGTCCATCGCGCGGTCTACGAGCTCGGCGAGCTCGCGACGGCGGCGCTCGAAGGCGCTCGTGACAAAGTCGCGCGCTTCGTGAACGCCGCCTCGGCACGAGAGATCATCTTCGTCCGAAACGCGACGGAGGCGCTCAACCTCGTCGCGTACTCGTGGGGCCTGAACAATCTCGGGCCCGGCGACGTCGTCCTCGTCACCGAGCTGGAGCACCACTCGAACTTCGTGCCGTGGCAATACATGGCGCGTCGAAACGGCGCCGACTTCCAGATGATTCCGATCGACGACAACGGCGAGCTCGACCTCTCCGTTCTCGACCACCTCGCGAGCGTCGGCAACGTCAAGGTCGTGGCGACGAACCTCGTCTCGAACTCGCTCGGGACGATCAACGACCTGCGGAAGCTCGTCGGCTGGGCCCACGAGCAAGGTGCGATCTTCGTCTGCGACGGCGCGCAGGCCGCACCGCATGTCGCACTCGACGTGCAAGCGCTCGACGTCGACTTCATCGCGATCTCGGGCCACAAGATGTGCGGGCCGAGCGGGATCGGCGTGCTGTGGGGGCGCACCGAGCTGCTGCAGTCGATGGAGCCCTTCTTGATGGGCGGACACATGATCTCGAACGTCGAAATCGACCGGACGACGTGGGGCGAGCTGCCCGCGAAGTTCGAAGCGGGAACCTCACCGATGGCGGAGGCTGTCGGTCTCGGCGCCGCGATCGACTACCTGCAGGCGATCGGCCTGGACGCGATCGAGCGCCACGAGCACGAGCTTGCCGGGTACGCGCTCGAGCGCCTCGGCGAGCTCGAGGGCGTTCGCCTCTACGGGCCGCCGGCAGAGCGCCGCGCAGGGATCGTCTCGTTCAACGTCGACGGTGTCCATCCGCACGACGTCGCGCAAGTGCTCGACGGCGAAGGCGTCTGCATCCGCGCGGGTCACCACTGCTGCCAACCGTTGATGGCAAAGCTTCGGGTCGCTGCGACAAACCGCGCGAGCTTCTACCTCTACACCGTGCGCGACGAGATCGACCAGCTCGTCGAAGGCGTGCAGAAAGCGCAGAAGATCTTCGGATGACCGACGAGACCTTCTACCGCGAAATCATCCTCGACCACTACAAGAACCCGCGCGGCCACGGCGTGCTCGCGGACGCCGACGCAGAGGCCGAGGGCAAGAACCCGCTCTGCGGTGACGAGGTCTCGATCTACGTCGCGTTCGGCGAGGACGGCGAAACGATCGACGAGATCAAGTTCGCCGGCCGCGGCTGCGCGATCTCGCAGGCGGCGACGTCGATGCTGACCGAGATGGTGCAAGGACGTACGGCAACCGAGGTCGGCACGCTGGACAAGGACGAGCTCCTGGAGGAAATCGGCATCCCGCTCAACCCGATGCGGCTCAAGTGCGCCATGCTCGGGCTGACGACGCTGAAGGTTGCGCTCCACAAGGCGAAGGGCACGCCGCTGCCGGAAGGCCTCGCCGGTCTCGAAGAGCTCGATCTGAACTAAGCTCGCGCGCGTGCCAGAGATCGACGTCGGCCCGGTCGAAGAGCTGAAGCCGGGCGAGATGAAACTTGTCGATGCAGGCGGGTACGAGGTCGGCGTCTACAACTGCGACGGCGAGTACTTCGCGATCGAAGACCGCTGCTCGCACGACGACGGCCCGCTCTGCGAAGGCGACTGGGATCCGGACCGATGCGTCGTCGTCTGTCCACGCCATGGCGCGAACTTCGACCTGCGAAGCGGGCGCCCGATCACACTTCCGGCCTACGAGCCCGTCGATACGTATCCGGTCAGAATCGAGGACGGCGTGATCAAAGTGGACGTCGACTGATGCTCGACGAACGGGTCCGCACGGTGCTCGGCCGACTCGAGGAGGCAGACGCAGCCGAGCGCGCAGCCAGCTTGCCGCCCGAGGAGCGCGCGCGCCAGGTCCAGCCTACGACAGGCCGGTTCCTGTTCTCGCTCGTCGCCCCGCAAGCCGATTGCGAGGTGCTCGAGCTCGGCGGCTCGCGCGGGTACTCCGCGATCTGGCTCGCCGCAGGCGTTCGCCACCTCGGGGGCCGCGTGCTCTCGACCGAGATCGAGCCGGAGCGAGTCGCGGCTTGGCGCAGCAACGTCGACGACGCAGGCCTCTCCGAATGGGCCGAGGTGCTGGAGGGCGACGCGCTCGAGCTCTTGCCGCAGATCGACGACGTCTTCGACGTCGTCTTCATCGATGCGGAGAAGGACGACTACGAGCAGCTCTTCCAGCTCGCGCGCGGAAAGCTCGAACCGGGCGCGCTCGTCGTTGCCGACAACGTCCTCTCACACGTCGAAACGCTCGGCGCCTACTCTGCCGCGCGCCAGTCGGACCCCACGCTCGAGAGCGTCACCGTGCCTCTCGACCGCGGCCTCGAGCTCACCGTGATCCTGAGCTAGCCGCTGCCGAGGCGTTCGCTACAGTTTGGGCTAACGCGGAAAGGAGGTGGTCCGAGAGTGATTTCAGACAGTACGGGCAGCGGAGGTACCAGCGGGTAGGGGCGTGTCCCTGGGACCACTGGGAAATCGCCTAGCCAGCGTGGGGGACGACGCGAACCGCGCCGCCAGCCGCGAGCCACAGGCCGCTGCTGAGCCGGAAGCGCCTCTGCCACTACGACGCTGGTAACCGGATCGGGGGCCGCGAAAGCGGCCCCCTTTCTTTGGGGAAAGCGGGTCGTGTTCGCTACATTCGCGTCGGCGCGCCTTCGCGCCGAACCTCCGCAGGCTCGCCCCAGCCGAGTCTCAGAGGAGGCAAAGGGAGGTTGACCTCTCGAAGGATGCGAACCGATCGTCGATCCGCACCGACCTCGTCGATCGCTGGGGGACCTGAGGTACGGCTGCAGGAGGCGATCATGACCAAGCAGGCCGACTTCAAGCGCCGCGTCCGGCAACGGATGGCGAAGACGGGCGAGTCGTACACGACCGCCCGCTCGCAGCTGCTCGCGGGAATCGCAAGCGGCGAGCCGCAGTTCGGTGAGGCGTTGCACGTGACAAACGGCGACAGCGCGGCGCACACGCTTCGAGAAACGACGTACGTCGAGCGCGTGCTCGCATGGCGCGACGCATTGCACGAGGGACCCGTTCCCGCTGTCGAGGACGCGGAGTTGCGCCGTATACGCGCCGCGTTCCTCGCCGAGGACTCATCGAGCGACCCCGCGCCGATCGAGCGCTCGCTCGCCGAGCGCGATCGTGAGCTCGAGGCCGCTCGCGACGGCGACTATGTCCTCTGGTTCGAGGCCGACCTCTACGACCAGTTGCAGCTCGTCGAGATCCTCGCCCGACTTGCCGCGCTCGGCGTAGCGCCGGCGCGAATCACGCTCATCTGCATCGGCGAGCATCTCGGGATCGCCCACTTCGGTGGACTCGGCGAGCTGACGGCGGCGCAGCTCGAGCGCGTTGCAGCCAGTGCGGCGGTCTCGCTCACCGGCGAGGCTCTCGTGCTCGCACGCGCGGCATGGCACGCGCTTCGACTCGGGACTCCGCGCGAGCTCGGCGCGATCAAACGAGCGCAATCGCCCGAGCTTCGCTTCGTCGGCGAGGCATTCGATCGTCTGAGTCGCGAGTATCCGTCGACACGCGACGGCCTTTCGCTGACGGAGCGCCGGATCCTCGCCGCAGTCGCCGAGGGCGCCTCAACCGCCGGCGAGGCGTTCGTTGCAACCAGTCGGCGCGAGGCTCGGCCGTTCCTCGGCGACTCCTTCTGTTACCGGACGATGCAGCGGCTCGCGACGGCACGCGTGCCGCTCCTCCAGGTCGTCGATCGGAGCGTCGACCGGCAGACGCAGGTCGGGCTGACCGAAGCGGGCGAACGCGTCGTCGCGGGCGCCGCCGACCACGTCGAGCTGAACGGCATCGACCGCTGGATCGGCGGCGTGCACCTCGTCGGTCCGGGCGCGCAGTGGCGATGGCACGAAGGAACCGAGTCGGTGGTCGAAGTGGGAGGAGTAGGATCGAGCGCATGGGCTACGCATTCGGTTCGCTGGACGAGCTCGGTGACGGGCCGGGGTTCCGGAAGATCCGCGCGCCCCTCGGTGTGACTGCGTTCGGCGTGAACGCGCTCGTCTTGCCGCCGCAGTATCCGGGCTTCCCGCACTACCACGAGACGCAGGACGAGCTCTACTTCGTCCATCGCGGACGCGTCCGCGTCGAGGTCGGAGACGAGACGCGCGAGCTCGGCGAAGGCGGCCTCTTCCACGCAGAGTCGACGACGCCGCGAACGGTCTCGAACCCCTTCGACGAGGAGGCGATCGTCTACATCGTCGGCGGCAAGGGCGGCTACGTCGAGCGTGACGGGCACTTGCTGAACGCCGAGGACGCGGAGCGCCGCGCCTCGTTCGGCAAGAGCTGACGCGAAGCTAGGCCGCGCGTCGCAGCTGCTCGTCGAGGCCGACGAGCGGCAGTCCGAACGTTTCCACGGCGGCCGGGTCGTTGACGACGTTGTCGCCGAGCTCGAGCATGGTCAGCTGATCGCGCGTGACCGGCGCCCCCGGAAGATTCTCGGTCAGCGCCGCCTGCGCTCGGATGAACGACGTTGGCACGTGGACGGACGCGCGTCGCAGCCCGAGCACTCGCTTCAACCGGTCCCAGAACTCGTTCCACGTCGGCGCGTCGGGACCGCCGATCTCGAACGTTCGGTTCGCGACGTCGAGCCGTTGCACGCCCTCGGCGAAGTACTCGGCGACGTCGTCGATCCAGATCGGTTGCAGGCGCCGCGTGCCCGATCCGATGACAGGCGTGAGCGGTAACCAGCGCGCCGTGCGCACGAACGTCGGCAGCACACCTCCGTCGCGTGCGAACACGAAGCTCGGTCTGAAGATCACGTGCTCGAGGCTCGACTCGCGGACCGCCTCTTCCATCGCCCACTTCGCCCGGTAGTACGGAACCGAATCCTTCGTGTGCTCGTCGAGACCGAGCGCGCTCGCGAGCACGAATCGACGCGTGCCGCTCTCGGCCGCGGCGGCGACGAGATCTCTCGTGCCTTGCGCCATCACGCGCTCGAAATCCTGCGGCCGGCCGCGAATGATCGCGACGAGATGGACGACCGCGTCGCAACCGGCCACTGCGGCGCGCAGCGCGCTGGGATCGGTGACGTCGCCTTCGTGCAGCTCGACACCCCACGCCTCCAAGCGCGACGCCTTGCGACGGTCACGGACGAGCGCGCGCACCGGCACGTCGCGAGCGCGCAACGCATGCACGACGTGTCCGCCCACGAAGCCGGTCGCGCCCGTGACGAGGACGGTCACCCGCCGGCCTCGAAGTTCTTGTAGTAGCGGCTGGCCGTCGGTCCGCGCTGGCCTTTGTACTTCGAGCCGATCGCCGCCGATCCATATGGCGTCTCGGCGGGCTCGGTCATCTGCATGAAGGAGATCTGCCCGATCTTCATCGCCGGGTAGATCGTGATCGGGAGGTTCGCGACGTTCGAGAGCTCGAGCGTCACATGGCCGTCCCATCCTGGGTCGATGAAGCCCGCCGTCGAGTGGATCAGCAAACCCAGCCTCCCGAGCGAGCTCTTGCCTTCGAGCCGCGCGACGAGGTCGTCCGGCAGCTTGATCCGCTCCAGCGTGGAGCCGAGCACGAACTCGCCCGGATGCAGCACGAACGGATGTTCATCGTCGACCTCCACGAGCTCGGTGAGCTCTTCTTGCTCGACTTTCACGTCGATGAACGGATAGCGATTGTTGTGAAAGACCCGAAAGAAGCGATCGACGCGGACGTCGACGCTCGACGGTTGCAGCAGGGATGCCTCGTACGGGTCGATCTCGATCCGCCCGTCGGCGAGGAGGCGCGCGATCGTACGGTCGGAGAGGACCATTCGGAGCGCGGATTCTAGTGGCTGAGCGGGCGCTTTCCGGCTAGGATCGCGGACCCTTGAGCGGTGTGCTCACACCGGTCGATCCGAACGCCCAGTCTCGGCTGCGACGTCAACACGCTCGGAGGCGTCAAATCCGTCGGCGACGGTTGACCGCGCTCGCGATCCTCGCCGCCGCAGTCGCGGGCCTCTTCGCAGGAATCGAGCTTGGAGGTCGGCGCCATGCAACGACGCAGCCGGCCGTGCGCGTCGCCGCGCCGCTGCCGACCGCACACGTGCCGACACAACAAGCGCTGGCGACGCCTCCCGACGAGATCCGCGGGGTGCACGTGACGATGGCGCTGGCAAGCATTCCCGGAAAGCTTGCGTCTTACATCGCGCTCAAGAAGTACGGCCTCAACACGATCGAGCTCGACATCAAGGACGAGAACGGCGAGATCGGGTTTGTGCCGTCGTCGGTGCCACTCGCGCGAAAGCTCGGCGCGGCGAAGCCGTACTACCGACCCCGTGACGTCGTGCGACGCATGCATGCGGCCGGGCTGTACGTGATCGGCCGCGTCGTCTCGTTCGAGGATCCGATCGCCGCCGAGCGCGCGCCGCAGCTCGCGATTCGCCGCAGCGACGGGTCGATCTGGCACACGAACGGCGGACTCGGCTGGCTCAACCCCTACGACCGGCGCGCATGGAAGTACAACGTCGACGTCGCAGCGGCGGCCGCACGCGCCGGCTTCGACGAGATCCAGTTCGACTACGTCAGATTCCCGAGCGACGGCGACCTCTCGATCATCCGCTACCCGGGGAAACACGCGCAGTCGATGAGCGCGACCGTCCCGGCGTACCTGCGCTACGCGGTGAGCCGGCTTCATCCGCTCGGTGCTCGAGTGTCGGCTGACGTCTTCGGACTGTCCGCGACGCGCGATCTCGGAATCGGCCAGCGGCCGCGCGCACTCGTGGGGACGCTCGACGCGATCTATCCCATGGTCTATCCGTCTCACTTCAACTCCGGCGAGTACAACCTCGACGACCCGAACGCCGCACCCGGCACGACCGTCGCCTACTCGCTGCGCGACTTCCGCCGAGCCACTCGCCATGGTCGCGCGCTCGTCGTTCCATGGCTCCAGGACTTTTCGCTCGGACGGACGTACGAGCTCGAGGACGTGCAGGCGCAGATCAGCGCCGCGCGCGCCGCACTCTCCAGCGGCTTCATGCTCTGGAACCCGGTCGGCCTCTACACGGCCGAGGCGCTCGGCGCCGGGCCGCGGCCGCTCGAGCCGCTCGAGACCCCGCAGCTGTAAGTTCGTTATTCAGTATTCAGGGCGGCGCGTTGCTCCGCTATCTTCAGATCGTGGCGATCACGCGGGCGATCGAGCTGAAGACGGAAGTACCGGGACCGCGCTCGCGTGAGGTGCTCGCGCGCAAGGAGGCCGTCGTCGCCAACCCGCTCGCGGTCTATTTGCCGGTCGTCGCGCACGAGGGCCACGGTGCCCTCCTCACCGACGTCGACGGCAACACGTTCATCGACTTCACGACGGGAGTCGGATGTCTCGCGGTCGGTCACGCGCATCCGCACGTGACTGCGGCCGTTCAGGAGCAAGCCGAGCGGTTCTTGCACACCGACTTCACGATCGTTCCGTACGAGGTCTACGTGACGCTCGCCGAGCGGCTGCTCGCGCTCGCACCGTTCCGCGGACCCGCGAAGGCCGCATTCTTCAACGCCGGCACCGAGGCAGTCGAGAACGCCGTCAAGTTCGCGCGCGCATACACGAAGCGGCCGGCCGTGATCGCGTTCGAAGGCGGTTTCCACGGCCGCACGCTGCTGTCGCTGACCTTGACGTCGAAGACGCATCCGTACAAGGCCGGGCTCGGACCGTTCGCGCCGGAGGTCTACCGCGTCCCGTTCGCCAGCGACTACCGCGGCCCCTCGTCCGATGAGGCGCTCGCTGCTTTGGAGCGTGCGTTCCATACCGTCGTTGCCGCCGAGACGGTGGCCGCGATCGTGATCGAGCCGGTGCTCGGCGAGGGGGGCTTCGTTCCGGCGCCGAAAGACTTCATGCGCGGGATCCGCCGGATCTGCGACGAGCATGGCATCGTCCTTGTCGCCGACGAGGTGCAGACGGGTTACGGCCGGACGGGCCGCATGTTCGCGATCGAGCACTACGACGTCGAGCCTGACCTCATCACCGTGGCGAAGTCGATCGGCGCCGGCCTCCCGCTCTCCGGCGTCCTCGGCAAGGCCGCGATCATGGACGCGCCCGGCGAAGGTGCCGTCGGCGGAACGTACGTCGGCAACCCCGTCGCGCAGGCCGCCGCACTTGCCGTTCTCGACGTGATCGAAGAGGAGCACCTCGTCGCGAGGGCCGAGGAGATCGGCCGAGTGATCCGCGCGCGAATGATTTCGTGGCAGGAGCGCTGGCCGCGGATCGGCGACGTGCGCGGTCTCGGCGCCATGCTCGCGCTCGAGCTCGTCCGCGACCCGGCTTCGAAAGAACCCGATCCCGAGACGGCGACGACGATCGTCAACGAGGCTGCGCGCCGCGGATTGCTGCTCCTGAAAGCGGGCGTCCACGGCAACTGCATCCGCGTCCTGTTGCCGCTCGTGATCTCCGATGCCGAGCTCGACGAGGGCTTGGGCGTCTGGGAATCCGCGTTCGAGACGGTTCTCGGGTAACCGCTAGCCTCACCGCACCGTTGAGACGGTGTGGGTACCGACGTCCTCGGGAACGGGCGCTCCGTGGCCGGTGAGCTGGTTGCGGACCGGTACGAGCTCGAGGAGCTCGTCGGCAGCGGAGGCATGTCGAGCGTCTATCGCGCTCGTGACACGCTGCTCGAACGACACGTCGCGCTGAAGATCCTCCACGCGCAGTACACCGGCGACGACGAGTACGTCGAACGCTTCCGACGCGAGGCGCGCGCGGTCGCGAGGCTCTCGCACCCGAACATCGTCACCGTCATCGACCGCGGCGAGGACGCGGGCCGGCAGTTCATCGTCTTCGAGTACGTCCACGGCGAGAACCTCAAGGATCTCGTCAACCGGACTGGTCCGCTGCCGGTGCGGCGCGCGCTCGAGCTTAGCGTCGAGATCGCCCGCGCCCTCGCATTCGCGCACCAAAACGGTCTCGTCCACCGTGACGTGAAGCCGCAGAACGTGCTCTTGAACGGAGACGGCGAACCGAAGGTGACCGACTTCGGCATCGCCCGCTCGCTCGACGTCGAGCACGGGATGACGCAGACCGGCACCGTCCTCGGCACGTCGAACTACATCGCGCCCGAGCAGGCGAGCGGTCAGCGCGTCACCGAGCAGACCGACGTCTATTCGCTCGGCGTCGTTCTCTACGAACTCTTGACCGGCGACGTGCCGTTCCCGGGCGACAACTTCGTCACGGTGGCGATGAAGCACATCAACGAGCCGCCGCCGAGCCTCCTCGAGCGGCGCCCCGACGCACCGGCGCGCCTCGCGGTCGCGGTGGATCGCGCGCTCGCGAAGGATCCGGCCGAGCGTTTCGCGAGCATGGCCGAGTTCGCGAGCGAGCTCGAGGCGTGCCTCTCGGAGCTCGACGCACCCGACTCTGCGGCGACCGCGATCGTGCGAGCGCCGGTCGTCCGCGCCAGCAAGCCGCGTCACTCGCGGACGCGAAGCCGGTTGCCGCTCTGGTTCGCGATCCTCGGCGTGATCCTGGCCGCCGTGGTGGTCGGCGCCGTGCTGGCGCTCCGTGACTCCGGCGGCAAAGCGTCCGGAGGTCCGACGGCGACGAAGCCCGTGCCGCTGACGGCGCTCTCCGGCTACGACCCGCCACCCGGGAGTGGCGTCGAGCACGACGGCGATGCGCGCTATGCGACTGACGGAGACGCTTCGACGGCCTGGGACACGGAGCACTACGACAGCCAGCAGTTCGGCGGCCTCAAAAAGGGCGTCGGGCTGCTCGTCGATGCGGGCCGCCCCACTGCGCTGAAGCAGCTAACGGTCGCAACAGACACGCCGGGCTACACGGCGCAGGTACGAGCGGGAAGCACGTCGTCAGGGCCGTTCGCGAACGTCTCGAGCTCGCGCACCGTGAACCGACTGACGACGTTCACGCTCGACGGACGAACCGCGCGTTACTACGTCCTCTGGATCACGCTCCTACCGCCGGACGCAGATCACGCAGACGTGAACGAGGTCACAGGCCGCGCGGAACATCAGTAGACGAGCTTGCGCTTCCGCTCGGCGCGCTCGAGCGCCAGGTCGATCAGGCGCGACAGCAGCTCCGGATACGCAATGCCCGACGCTTCGAAGAGCTTCGCGTAGACGCTCGTTGCGGTGAAGCCGGGAATCGTGTTCAGCTCGTTGACGACGACCTCGCCGTCCGATTCGCGGACGAAGAAGTCGACGCGTGCCATGCCCTCGCACTCGCCGGCGACGAACGCGTCGATCGCACGCTGCTGAACGAGCTCGATCGTCTCCTGCGGTAGCTCGGGCGGAATGACAAGCTCCATGCCGCCCTCGTCGTACTTCGACGCGAAGTCGTACCACTCATGGCCGCGGGTGTCGATGCGTCCGGGGAGCGACGCGATCGGCGGCGGCTGACGGTTGCCGAGGACGCTGCACTCGACTTCCATTCCGGACACGAACTCCTCGACGAGCACCTTGTCGTCGTGCCGGCGCGCAAGCTCGATCGCGCGCGCAAGCTCGTCTTCGCTTCGCACCTTCGTGATGCCGACGGACGAGCCGAGCCGCGCCGGTTTCACGAAGACCGGATAGCCGAACGGGTTCTCGACCGCGTCGCCTTCGCGGATCGCGCGGTGCTGCGCGACCGGGATGCCACTGTCGCGCATCACTTTCTTGAACAGGTCTTTGTCCATCGCGAGCGCGGAGGCCGCAACTCCTGCACCGACGTACGGGATGTCCGCGAGCTCGAGGAGGCCCTGCACCGTCCCGTCCTCGCCGAAGGGCCCATGGAGGATCGGAAGCACGACGTCGACTGCGCCCAGCGCCTCGAGCGTGCCCGTCGCGGCCGGAACGGGCAGCGTGTCGGCAAGGCGCGCCTCGGCGTCTGTCGCCGGAAGCTCACGGGGTGCCCCGCCGTCGAGGGACCAGCGACCGTCGCGCCCGATCGCGACGCCCACCACGTCGTAGCGCTCGGGATCGAGCGCCTCGAGCACCGAACGCGCGGACGCGAGCGAGATGTCGTGCTCGCTCGAGCGACCCCCCGCGATCAGCGCGACGCGGAGGCGGCGGCTCACGGCGTCGTCGTGGCGGTCGTCGGCGTCGTCTCGGTCGGCTGCTGCTCCACCAGGCGTCCGACCACGATCGTCACGGTCGTTCCCGGGCGGGCCTGGGCGCCGCCGGCCGGATCCTGGCGCAGCACGATCCCGTCGAGCGACGGGTCGGCCGTGTCCTCGAAGGTCGTGCGGGCCCTGAAGCCTGCGCTGCGAAGATCCCCAGCTGCCTGGTCTTTGTCCTCGCTCGTCACGTCGGGCACGAGCTTCGTCGTCGGACCCTTCGAGACGGAGATCGTCACGGTCGCGCCCTTCGCAGTCGACGTGTTCCCAGCCGGATCCTGCTTCACGACCGTCCCCGCAGTCCCGTTCGACTCGATGTCGACCCTGCGGACGCTGAAGCCCTGCGCCTGCAGCGTCGACGACGCGCTGTCGGCCGTGAGGCCGATCACGTTCGGCACTGCAACCGGCTGCGGCCCCTTCGACACGTTGAAGTGGACGACGGTGCCCTGCGTCACCTTCTTGCCCGCCGCTGGATCCTGCGCGACGACGGTTCCTGCGTCCTCGTCGGATGGGACCTCGAGCCGGTCGTAGTCGAGATGCGCATCTTTCAGAGCAGCGACGGCGTCGGTCTCGGACTTGCCGATCACGTTCGGCACCTCGGTCTTCGGCGGACCCGTGCCGACGAACAGCGTGACGCTCTTGCCCTTGTCGATCCGAACGCCCGGCTGCGGATCCTGGCCGACGACGATCCCGATGTCTGCCGGCGAGGAATCCTGATGCTTGATCACGGCGCCGAGGCCCTTGTTGTGCACCTTCTCGACGGCCTGCTGTTGCGTCAGCCCTTGGTAGTTGTCGACAGCGACACCGGAGTTCGACCCGATCTTCTCGTTGATCTGGTTGTAGAGGAAGAAACCGCCGACGCCGGCGCCGATGATGAACAGGAGCGCGAGCAACCACGGCCAGATGGGCCGGCGCGTCATCGGCTCGTCGTAGTCGTAGAAGACCGGCGGTGGAGGCGGCGGCGCCTGCGGCCGCGCCTGCAACGCCGTCGCTGCCGTCGCCGCGGCCATCACCGTCGTCGGCGCGGAGAGGATCTGCGTTGCGGACTCTTCCGTCTCGGGTGCGACCGCGAGACCGCGTGAGACGCGTTCGAGGTCGGCATCCATCTCCTCGGCGCTCTGGTAGCGGTCGGCCGGATCCTTCGCGAGCGCACGCGTGACGACGAGATCGAGGTCGTGCGTGACCTCGGGACGCTTCGCGGAAGGAACCGGCGGCGTCTCGGAGATGTGCTTCATCGCGATCTCGACGGGAGTGTCGCCCGTGAACGGAACCGAGCCAGTCAGCAACTCGTAGAGCACGATCCCGAGCGAGTAGATGTCGGAGCGCTGGTCGACAACGGTGCCGCGCGCCTGCTCGGGTGACAGGTATTGCGCGGTTCCGACGATCGAGCCGACCTCGGTCATCTGGCTCGCGGCGCCCGCGCGCGCGATCCCGAAGTCCGTGACCTTGATCCTGCCGTCGGCATCGACGAGCACGTTGTGCGGCTTGATGTCGCGATGGACGATGCCGTTTCGATGCGCGAACCGCAACGCGGCGAGCGTCTGCCGCGCGTAGTCGATCGCGACCGGGATCGGCGCAGGTCCGCGCGAGACGATCAGCTCCTTCAAAGAGCGACCGTCGAGGTACTCCATCGCGATGTAGTAGGTGCCCTGCGCCTCGCCGCGGTCGTAGATCGAGACGATGTTCGGGTGCGAGAGGCTCGCCGCGTTCTTCGCCTCACGCCGGAAGCGCTCGATGAACTGCTCGTCGTGCGCGTGGCGGTCGTTCAAGATCTTGATCGCGATCCGCCGGCCGAGCTCTTGGTCTTCGGCGCAGTAGACGGTCGCCATCCCGCCCGATCCGAGGCGACGCTCCACCTTGTAGCGGTCGTCGAAGAGGGTGCCGATCAGCGCGTCGGAAACTGCCATGTGCCGTTAAGCGTAGGTTCAACCTCGCTGGAGCAGTGCCTCCATGACCTGCTTGGCGATGGGAGCGGCGATCGAGCCACCGAAACCATGCTGGCGCTCGACCACGACGGCAATCGCAACCCTCGGGTTCTCGGCGGGCGCGAAGCAGACGAACCAGACCGTGTTCGTGCCCGCAATGCCGGTCTCGGCCGTGCCGGTCTTGCCCGCGACGGTCACTCCGGGAATCTGCGCTTGCGTGCCGGTGCCGCCCTGAACTGCCGCCACCATCATCGCCGTGAGATCGCCTGCGGTCCGGGTGCTGATCGCACGGCTGTAGACGCTCGGCTTCGTCTTGGAAACGGTATCGCCGTTCTTGTCCACGACGCGCCCGACCACGAAAGGCCGCATGACGATGCCGCGGTTTGCGATCGCCGAGGCGACCATCGCCATCTGAATCGGCGTCACGAGCAGACGCTCCTGGCCGAAAGCGAGGCGGCCCGGATCGACCGAGCTCTCCTCACGCGGCAGGTAGAGCTTGCCCCCCTTGTAGAGCCCGCTCGCGCGCCGCTCGTTCGGCGGTGTCTCGAGGGGCGGCAAGTCGTAGAAGCCGAACTTCCGCGCCTGACCGAGGATGCGGAGCGCGCCGAGCTGCTTCCCGATGTTGCAGAACACCGAGTTGATCGAGTGCTCGAGGCCCTGGACGAGATCGACGTTGCCGAACTGTTCCGCGCCTTGCTGATCCGGGTTGCCCGCGTTCGAGACTTGCTTGCCGTACTCGATGCAGTAGCCGGGGTCGAAGAAGCGCGACTGGGGCGTGAAGCGACCGCTCTCGAGCGCGGCCGCCGCCGTGACGAGCTTGAACGTCGACCCCGGAGTGAAGAGGCCGGCGGTGCCGCGGTTAAGAAGCGGTGAGGGCGAGATACCCACGCAGTTCGGATTCGGGCGACCGAGCCGAGCGAGGTAGTTCGGCTCGTCGATCTTGTTCGGGTCGTAGGTCGGGCTCGACGCGAGGACAAGCGTTCGCCCGGTCCGTGGATCGAGTGCCGCCACTGCACCGCAACGCCCGCCGAGGAGGGAGAGCGCAAGCCGTTGCGCGCGCTGATTCACCGTCAGGACGAGATCGTTGCCCGTCACGGTCGCGCCCTTCAGCGAGTCGACCGTCTTGTCCAAAAGCGTCCGCAAGTCCTTGTTCGAGCCAGTGAGGTAGGCATTCTCGGATCGCTCGAGCCCGGCTTGGGCGTGCCCCGGAGTCGAGTAGCCGACCGTCTGCGCGACGAGCCCGCGCGTCGGATAGCGACGGAAGTAGAGCGTCTGCCCGCGCAAACGCCGCGCGTTGTTCCGTGCGAACCGCGGGCCTCGACCCGGCGAGTAGATCAGGCCGCGCCGGATCTCGAGCTGCGCGACCCGCTGAATCGCGTTGTCCTGCCGGTCGGCCAAGCCTGCGGCCGCCCACGTCTGCCAGTACGTCGTCGCCGCAACGAGCGCGGCCAGCAACACGAGCGCGACGATCGCGAGCCGGTTGAGTTGCGCGTTCACGCGCGGTCCCTGTTCGCGCGATCGGAAACGAGCATGAGCCCGGCGAGCAGCACGAAGTTCGCGACGACGCTCGAGCCTCCGTACGAGACCAGCGGCAGCGTGATCCCGGTCAGCGGGATCAAGCGCAGAATTCCGCCGACGATGATGAACGTCTGCAACGCGAAGCCGAACGTCAGCCCGCCTGCGAGCAACTTCGAGAAGCCATCACCGGCGAAGACCGCCGTCCGGAAGCCGCGTAGGACGAAGAGCATGTACACGAGCAGGAGCGCGGCCGCCCCGATCAGCCCGAGCTCCTGCGCAAGGGCCGAGTAGATGAAGTCGGTGTTGACGTACGGGATCAACGGCGTCGGCTTCCGCCCGGCAGCCTCGACGGAGTAGAAGGTCCCGTTGCCGAGGCCGGTGCCCGGATAGCCACCGTGCCCGATCGAATAGAGCGACTTGACGAGTTGGTAGCTCGCGCAGTCCTGCCGGAGCGCGGGCTGGCCCGTGAGCGCGCACGGCACCTTCGTCGTCGTCCACGGGTGCAGCCAGATGGTCACGCGCTCGCGAACGTGCGGCGTCAGCTGGTACACGCCGATCGCGCCGATCACGAAGAGCCCGAGGAACCCGGCGACGAACGCGACACGAGCCGTCGCGACGTAGAGCATCCCGAGGAAGATCCCGTAGTAGAGGAGCCCGCTGCCGAGATCGCGCGTCGCGAGCAAGACGAGCATCGCGGTGCCCCAGATCACGAGTAGCGGACCCCAGTCCTTGAGGCGGCCCTGCGCGAGCACCTCACGCTTCTCGCGGAGGTAACCGGCGAGGAAGACGATCAGCGCGATCTTCCCGAGCTCGCCGGGCTGGAACTGCAAGCCGCCGACGTGCACCCAAAGACGTGCACCGTTCACCGTCGTCCCGATCTTCGGCAAGAGCGGCAAGAAGAGGAGCGCGAGCGCGCCGACACCGAAGAGGTAGCGGTAGTTCTCGAGCACGCGATAGTCGCGGCGCAGCCCGAGCAGCGCGGCCGCGTAGATGCCGACACCGATCACGACCCAGACGCCTTGGTGAAATGCGTCACTCGGCCCGAGCCGGTAGATCTCCGTCAGTCCGATCGCCGCGAGCAGCGCGCTGAGTGGTAACAGATACGGATCCGCGTTCGGCACCGCGACGCGCGCGACGAAGTGCGCGGCGAGGAAGAGCGCGAAGAAGAAGATCGCGTACGAGAGCGACGCGGTCGAGACGACGGACTGCCGAGCGATGTAGACGCTCGCGAACCCGATTGCCGTGATCACGCCGACGACGATCAGCGTCAGGAGCTCGCGGTTCCTCGGCCCGGCAAGAAATCTCAGCGCAACAACCCCCAGACGACGAGGACTGCAGCCACCGCGAGCAAGAGCAGCATCGTCGTCACGAGCCGCAGCCTCGCGCCGCGCGCGCGCTTTCGGTGTTCCGCGACCTCGGGAATCTCGTCGGCGGGCACGACCATCGTGTCGACTGCCGGCACGGACTCGATCCCGCTCAGGGTGTCTTCCTCGTCGGCGTCGTCGCCGGCGTCCGCGGCGGGCATCTGCACGGTCTCGTCAGCGTCCTCGTCGCCGGGTGCCATCTCGAAGGCAACGACGGTGATGTTGTCCTCGCCGCCGCCGCGGTTGGCCGCCTCGACGAGCGACCGGACCGCCCGCTCCAGGTCGCCGCGATCCTGCTCGAGCGCCGCGTGGATCGACTCGTCGTCGACCATGTCGGTCAGGCCGTCGGAGCAGAGCAGATAGACGTCGTGATCCTTCGCCTCGATCGTGAATGTGTCGACGTCCACGTCGGGATCGGTGCCGACCGCGCGCGTGATCACCGACCGCTGCGGATGCCGGCCCGCTTCGTTCGGCGCGAGCTTGCCGGTCTTCAGGAGCTCGTTCACGAGCGAGTGGTCCTCGGTGAGCTGCTCGATGCTGCCGTCGCGGAAGAGGTACGCGCGTGAGTCGCCGACGTGACCGAACGAGACGTGCGAGCCCTCCACGAGCGCGACGGTCATCGTCGTGCCCATCCCCGAGGTTGCCGGGTCGCTGTTCGAGCGCTCGTGTACTCGCCGGTTCGCCTCGTTGATGAGCGAGACGAGCCGTTCCTCGCCGTTCAGCGCACCCGGATCGGTTTCCTCGAGGGCAGCCGCAGCGAGCTTCGACGCGACCTCGCCCGCCTGCGCGCCGCCCATTCCGTCGGCAACCGCAAAGAGCGGTGGCGCGAGCACGAAGGCATCCTCGTTGCGAAGCCGCTTGCGGCCCGGATCGGTGCGGCCTGCGGAGCGCCCGAGCTTCACGGCTCGAACCTCAGATCGGTTGAGCCGACTCGAACGATGTCGCCGGGCGCCAGCCGCCGCGGCCGGTCGATCTGTGCGCCGTTCACGAAGGTGCCGTTGGTCGAGCCGACGTCGTGCACCCAGATGCCGTCGACGCGCGGCTCGATCCGCGCGTGCCGCGACGAAGCGTAATCGTCGTGCTCGAGCGCGACATCGTTTTGCCGCGACCTGCCGATCGTGAGCGCGCGCGAATCGAGCTCCAGCTCCTGGCCGTTGTCGAGCGTCGGGCTCTCTTGCACGATCAGGCGGCCGACCTTCGGCGCCGAGACGTTGAGACCCGAAGCGCTCGCGCTCAGCATCATCGTGTCCTGCGGCAGGCGAAGCTCGCGGCTTGCCGTGCGGACGATCCGCCAGATGAAGAGGTAGAGAAGAACGAGGAACGCGATCTTGAGGACAACGAGCGCGCCCTCAACCGAGGTCGACGCGAGGGTCACCCACTGCTCTCCCGCGAGAACGTGACGTCGGTCGTGCCGAGGGTGAAGGTGTCGCCGTCGGCGAGCTTCGCGCGCTTCACACGTTTCCCGTTCACCTCGATGCCGTTCGTCGAGTCGAGGTCGACGACCCAGTAGCTCGACCCCTCTTGGCGAACCTCCGCGTGGCGTCGAGAGACGTTCGGGTCCGTGAGCTGGATGTCGCAGTCGCGCGAGCGGCCGAGCACGACCCGCGCCTTCGCGATCGTCTGCTCCTGTCCGTCCCAGGCGAGGAGCGCGGCGCTCGGAGTGACTTGCGGCTCGGCAGCAGACTCGGGCGGAACCTCGTCCGCGCTCGGTCGGTAGATCATCGTCGCGCCGGGCGAGACTTCCCCGGCCGGCTCGGCCGCGCTTGCAGGCCGGCCTCGCGGCTGCACCATCCGCGTCGCGATCCCGAACTCGCCGAGCGCGAGATCCGAGTCGGTCTCCATCAACACCGTCGGCGGCGTCAGCAGCGCGTAGCTCTCGCGCTTTGCGTGCTCGGCGAGGAACTCCGCGAGCTCGCCGAGCAACGACGACTCGTAGCTCTCGAACTGCTCGCGATCACCAGGCGAGAGATAGATCGTGTACTCGTTCGGCACGTACACGCGCGACACGGACACGGTCCGATGGTCGTCCATCTCCTTCGAGAGCTTCCGCGCGAGCTCGACCGGCTGCACGTTCGTTCTGAAGGCACGGCCAAAGAGGCCCTCGAAGAGAGCTTCGATCTTGTGCTCGAGCGAACGTAGGACCATGTGGCGAGCGGAGGGTTCCCTCCGCGCACGATTCTAAGTCGCGGTCTTCGCAGTCAGCGCGACGACGATCCCGACCCCCCAGGCCGCCAGCACGAGCGGCAGAACATGTGCGCCCGGAACGAGCGCGATCGTGCCGACGAGGAGCCACGCCGTCAGGAGCGCCACACCCCAGCGGCCGTATCTGCGCGCATATGGCAAGGCCGCAGCCGCGACCGCGAGCACGGCGGCTTCCGTCAGGAGCTGCGGCTGCGCTGCGATCGCGCGGCCGAGCGAGCCAGCGACGTCGAGGATGCCGCCGGCGCCGGCGACGCCGAGCCCGAGCGGAGGAGGCGCGCCCGTGAAGGGAAGCCCGACTCCTCGTAGGCCGGCCGCAAGCGCGGCGACCAGCACGGCCAGCGCGACTTGGAGCGCGCGCCGGATCGGAGACCGGACAGACCACACGAGCACCGGAAGCACTCCGAGCGCGGCGAGCGGCCCAAGCGCGACGCCGAGAGCGGGCGCCAACCCGCTCGTCGGCTCGCCCCAGGCGAGGACGAGCCACGCGACCGCGACCGCGCAGTAGAGGAGTGCGAGACCGAGCGAGATGTTCCCGAGCGGCAGCACGGGCACCGCGAAGGCCACCACGAGTCCGAGCCGCGGCCGAACGACCGCAACGGCGGCGCAGATCGCAGCGAGCGCGAGCCACCAATGCGCGGGAAAGAACGGGAGCGTGTACGCAGCCCAGCCTGCGAAGACCGCCGCCAGCGCGGCCCGTGCAACCGCGGCCGGTGGCGCCGCGACCCTCGGCAGCGCGAGCGGGCGCGGACGAAGAGGCAGCTTGTGCACGTGTGCGCGAGCGTGAGGACGGCCGCCGCGCGGCGCGCGTGGCCGTGGCTTGGCGTCCCGCAGCACCATCGCGAGTTGCGCCGCTGACGGTCGCCGCGCCGGGTCGATCGAGAGTGCGCGATCGACGGCGGCGAGGAGAGGCTTCGGCAGCTCCGGCCGGAGCGTCGCGAGCGAAGGCGCACCCGCCTCGATCGCGCGGGCGGTGTCCATCATCGAAGACGTCCAAAACGGGTGCTGACCCGCGAGCGCTTCCCAGAGCAGGACGCCGATCGACCACACGTCGGCAGGCTCGCCGGCGTCGTCACCGGCGAGGCGTTCCGGCGCGATGTACGCGAGCGTCCCGGGAACGTCGCCCTGCGCCGTCAACGTCTCTGCCTCCTGCATCCGCGCGAGACCGAAGTCGAGGATGCGCACCGACACGGGCTCGCGCTCTTCCTCGGCGAGCAGCACGTTCGACGGCTTGACATCACGGTGGAGAATTCCGGCCGCATGCGCGTGGGCGATGCCGTCGCAGACCTGCGCGGCGACCTCGATCGCGGTCGCGTCGTCGACCGCACCGGCCCGGAGCGCCTCGCGGAGCGTGCGGCCGGGAACGTACTCGTAGACGATGTAGACGTGGTCGGCGTCGCGCGAGAAGGCGTAGGCGCGGATGCAGCGCGGATGCCTGAGCCGCGCTGCCGCCGCCGCCTCACGCTCGGCGCGTGCGGCCGCCTTCCCCTCGCGCGGAATGATCTTCAGCGCGACGTCCAGGCCGGACTGCTCGTCGCGGACGAGCCAGACGGATCCCGAGCCCCCGCTCCCAAGCGGGCGGATCGGCCGGTACCGTCCGAGGACGAGCTGCGGGGCGGAGGATGCTGCGAGGGCGTGCGCCATCGGTGCTCGCAGGGTTGGCGACAGCGCAGGGAAATCCTCTCCAACCGGCCAGCGAAGTAGATTTCCCACGTCCTGCGCCATGCGGCGACTGCGCGATGAGCACGTTCGACGACGACGACATCGAGTTCGACTTCTTCGACGAAGCCGATACCGAGCAGGCCACGCAGCGCCGCCGGTTACCTCGCTTCGAGCGAACGCGCCCGGACCGCGACGAGCAGCCCGGCGGCGGCGACCGGCCTCCGCGGCCGCCGACGACCTCGATCTCCGGGTTCACGCCGCTCCTTCGGCTCGTCGGCCTCGTCGCGCTGATGATCTTCGTGGTCGTCGTGCTCGTCTTCTGGGTGCAGAGCTGCCAAGGCGCGAGCAAGCGAGCGAGCTACCAGCACTACATGGAGCACCTAACGCCGATCGCGCAGGGCTCGCAACGACTCGGCCAGCAGTTCGCGGGCGCGATCGCGACCCCCGGCACGAAGTCGCTCGCGCTCGCCGCCAAGGTGCGCGACTACGCAGGACAGGCGCAAGGTCAAGCCGCGGACGCGCGAGAGTTGTCGCCGCCCGGGCCGCTTCGCGCAGCGCACCAGCGGATGGTCGACACGCTCGTGCTGCGCGCGAGCGGGCTCGCGCGCTTCGCCGACGCACTCGAGCAAACCGCAAGATCACGCGACGCATCACCCGCCGCGTCGTTGCTCGTCTCGCAGGGACAGCTGCTGTCGGCGAGTGACGTCGACTGGGACTACTGGTTCCGCGAGACCGCTGTCCAGACGCTGAAGAGCCAGAACGTGACCGGCGTGACCGTTCCGCGTTCGCGGTTCCTTTCGAACGCCGAGCTCGTGGGCCCAGACTCGATGGTGCGGCTCTTCCAGGCACTGCACGGCGCGAGCGGCAGCAGCGTCTCACCCGGTAAGCACGGCAACGGGATCGTCACGACGAAGGTCCTGCCCGCAGGGACGGAGCTCTCGACGAGCTCGCCGACGACGATCAAGTCGTCGACGGAGCTCGCGTTCCAGGTGACGGTCGAAAACTCCGGCGACTCGCAGGAAATCAACGTTCCGGTGACGTTGACGATCCAGGGCTCGACGCCGATCGTCAAGCAGAAGACAATCGACCTGATCAGCCCGGGCGAGCAGAAGACCGTGACGTTCGACAACTTCGCGAACTTGCCGTTCGGCCCCGAGGTCAAGATCAAGGTGCAGGTGGCGCCGGTTCCGGGCGAGGTGTTCTTGGGGAACAACACCTCCTTCTACCCCGTCTTCTTCTCGCTCTAGGGCGAGTGAGCCTCTCGAGCTCCACAGCCGGCTGGATCGCCATCGGTGCCGCGGCGGCGGCGATCGTCGCGCTCGCGCTCGCAGCGATTCTCTTCGTGAAGCTCCGCAGAGTGCGTCAGGCGCAAGGCGTTCTCCTCGGCGGTGGCACGGGCGACCTCGTCGACTTCGCGGTGTCACTCCAGGGCCGCATCGACGACTTGCACGGCGCCGTCGACGAGATCGCGGCCGGCCTCTCACGGGTCGATCGGCGGACGGACACGTCGGTCTCGAAGACCGGGCTCGTTCGCTACGACGCGTACCAAGACGCCGGCGGCCAGCAGTCCGTCTCGCTCGCGCTCCTCGACTCGAACCGCTCCGGCCTCGTCCTCAGCGCGATCCAAGGCCGCGACTACGCCAGGATCTACTTGAAGGAGCTCGACCGCGGTAGAGCCGCCGTCGCCCTCTCGCCCGAAGAGCTCGAAGCCGTCGAGCGCGCGATGGCCCGATAGCGGGGGGCGGACGCTAGGCTTGTCCGGACTTGCAACATGTCCTGGTTCTGAACGCGAGTTACGAGCCGTTGAACGTCTGCACGGTTCGGCGGGCGCATGTGCTCGTGTTCAAGGGCAAGGCGGAGATCGTCGAGCGGCTCGATCAGCCGCTTCGAAGTGCAAGCTCGACCTTCAACTGGCCGCACGTGATCAGGCTCGTGCATTACGTGCGCGTGCCGCGCGCGGTGCAACGGAAGATCTCGCGTCGCGCGCTCTTCGCGCGTGACGGCTGGCGCTGCGTCTACTGCGGCACGTCGGCGGGCCGGCTGACGCTCGACCACGTTCTGCCGCGCTCACGCGGCGGTGAGTCGGTGTGGGAAAACGTCGTCACGGCGTGCGCGCCGTGCAACCACAAGAAGGGCGATCGCACGCTCGAGGAATCCGGACTCCAGCTGCGACATCTGCCGAAGGCTCCTCAGCCCGTTCTCTTCATCAAGCTCGCGGCGCCGCGCGTGCCGAAGGGCTGGGCGCCGTATCTCGGAGAGCTCGCCGCCAGCGCTGCGTAGTGCCGTGCTCTGGGTCTGCCAAACGTGTGGCGTCGAGCACGAGGGGCTTCCGCTCGACTGGGCCCACGACGAGCCGACGTACTGGGCAGGCGCTCGAACGGGCGACGACCACCTCGGCAGCGACCTCTGCACCTGGACCGACGACGACGGGCGCCTGAACTACTTCATCCGCGGCGTGATCTACATCCCGGTCCCGGAGATCGACGACACGTTCCGCTACGGCGTCTGGTCTTCGCTCAGCCTGCAGTCGTACGAGCGGGTGCGAGAGCTCTGGGACGAGCCGAGCCGGGTCGAGGAGCCGCCGTACTTCGGCTGGCTTTCGAACAAGATTCCCGGGTATCCCGCCACGACGCTCAACCTGCCGCTGAACGTCGTCACCGACGACCTCGACTTGCGACCGCGCTTCGTGCTGCGCGATGCGGACCACCCGCTCGTCGAAGAGCAGCGCTCGGGAATCTCGGTCGAGCGGCTTCTCGAGCTGATCGAGCTCAACCTGCACCGCTGAGCATCGGGCTCAGCCTGATTCGACCGGCAGCCCGCGCGAAGACCAGTCGCTCCACGAACCCGGGTAGAGCTTCCCCTCGCGTCCGGCGAGATGCGCGCGATGGAGGACGACGCACGAAGTGACGCCCGAGCCGCAATAGACGACGAGGTCGCCGTCCGGAAGCTCGGCCGGCTCCTCGTTCCACGGCGCGTTGAGTGCGCCGGGGATGCGGCCCGGGATCGCGTCGATCGGATTCGGCTCGCCGCGCCATCGCGATGCAATGCGCGCGTCGACGAGAACGAGACGCGGATCACCGAGCCGTTGCGTGAGCTCGGCTGCGGCGACGGTGTCGTCGTGACGCTCCCGCACGACGAACTCGAGCGCCTCCGCGTCCTCTTCGCCGCTCCACAGCTCGCCGGCCCATGCGTCGATCCCGCCGACGAGCACGGCGCAGCTGTCGAAGCCGAAATGGCGCAGGAGCCACCAGAGGCGCTCGGGCCCGCCACCGTTTCCGTAGGCGACGATGAAGACGCCGTCGCCGATGCCGGCGCGGCCCGCCGCCGCCGCAAACCGTTCGGCCGCGGGGAGCGGATGTCGACCTGCGTCGGGAATCGACGTGTCCGACAGGTCGTCGTCGACGTCGAGAAACGACGCGCCCGGGATATGACCCTCGAGGTAGAGCTCGCGGCCGTGGCCAGGCCGTCCGAGCTCCCAGCGACAGTCCACGAACTGATAGCGCACTCGAGGAGTATCTCCTTCTACGATTTCTCCGTCTTAGGAAAACGATGACGAGACGACAGTGGGCGATAACGGGAGCGGTGACCCTCGGGGTCGTCGTCGCCGCGGCCAACGCGACCGCAGCCGTCGCGTACTTCTACGACTCGGCGCACTCGGAGACGATCGCCAACGGCGTCACAGTCGGAGGGATCGACGTCGGCGGCCTGTCGGCGGACGCGGCGCGGCAGCGGCTCGCGACGGTGCTCGTTCCACGCCTCGAAGAGCCGGTGCAGCTCGTCTACGAAGGGCGGCGGTTCTCGATCGATCCGAGGCGCGCGCGGCTCACCGTAGACGTCAACCGCATGGTCGACGAGGCCGTCGAGGTCAGCCGGAACGGCAGCCTCTTCGAGCGCGTCGTTCGTCAGGTCCGGGGCACGCCGGTGATGGCGAAGATCGGGATCCGCGCCGTCTACACGCAGAGCAGCCTTCGCCGCTTCGTCAGAGACGTCGCTGCGAAGGTCGATCGCCGTCCGCGCTCGGCACGCGTGGTGCCGGCGGCGACGAAGCTCGAAGCCGTGCCCGCGCGCTGGGGTCTCTCCGTCCGACGCGCAACTCTTGCCCAGGAACTCCGAACGCGCTTGCTCGATCCACACGCGTCTCGCACGCTTGCCGTACCGACTCGCGCGGTCAAGCCGGCGTTGACGACCCGCGGTCTCTGGCGCAAGTACGAGATCTACATCACGGTCAGTCGCGGCACGTTCAAGCTGATCCTCTGGCGCCACCTGAAGCGGTTCAAGACGTACACGATCGCCGTCGGCCAAGCCGGACTCGAGACGCCGTCGGGGACGTACACGATCAACGACAAGCAAGTGAACCCGTCGTGGCACGTTCCGAACAGCGCGTGGGCGGGCGAGCTCGCGGGCCGCGTAATCCCGCCCGGTCCCGACGATCCGATCAAGTCGCGCTGGCTCGGGTTCTACAACGGCGCGGGCATCCACGGAACGGACGCGGTCTACTCACTCGGCAGCGCGGCATCGCACGGCTGCATCCGCATGGCGATTCCGGACGTCGAAGAGCTCTACGACCTCGTCCCCCTCGGCACGCCCATCTACATCGGCTAGAGCCGGTGCGAGCGTCGCTCGAGGAAGACGACGTCACGCCAAACGCCGTCGAGCTGGCCGAGTCGCTCGCGAACACCGACGATGCGAAAGCCGCAGCGCGTGTGCAGCTTCAGGCTCGCGCTGTTCTCCGGAAAGATCCCGGTCTGGATCGTCCAGATGCCGTCGGCTTCGGCGTTCGCGACGAGCCGCTCGAGCAACGCGTAGCCCACGCCGCGCCCCTGCGCTTGCGGATGGACGTACACCGAGTTTTCGGCGACGCCCGCGTAACAGCAACGATCGGACACGGGCGACAGGGCAGCCCAGCCGACAAGCCAGCCGCTCTCGACGGCAACGAGCCGGTGCTGAGAGTGCGACGCGTCCCACGTCTCCCACGTGGGCGTCTCGATCTCGAACGTCGCGTTCCGAGTGGCGATCCCCGCCTCGTAGATCGTTGCGACCTCCGGCCAGTCGTCCGGCCGGAGGTCGCGGATCTCGATGGCGGAGCGCGTAGGCGCCACCGCCGCTAGGCGTCGTAGTACAGCGAGAACTCGAGCGGGTGCGGCCGCAACCGAACCGGATCGACCTCGTTCTCGCGCTTGTACCCGATCCAAGTCGTCACGAGCTCCTCCGAGAAGACGTCGCCTTTCAAGAGGAAGTCGTGGTCGGCCTCGAGCGCGTCCAGTGCCTCGGCGAGCGAGCCGGGCACCTGCGCGACCGCCACGTCGTGCTCTCCTTCGAAGAGGTCGAAGTCGCACGGCTCGCCCGGGTCGAGATCGCGCTCGATCCCGTCGAGGCCGGCCATCAACATCGCCGCGAACGCGAGGTACGGGTTCGCAGTCGGATCCGGGCAGCGGAATTCGATGCGCTTTGCCTTCGGCGAGTCCGAATACATCGGGATGCGGATGCACGCCGAGCGGTTGCGCGAGGAGTACGCGAGGTTGACCGGGGCCTCGTAACCGGGCACGAGGCGCCGATACGAGTTCGTCGTCGGCGCGCAGAATGCAAGTAGCGCGGGTGCGTGCGCGAGGATGCCCGCGATGTAGTTGCGCGCGAGCTTCGACAGGCCGGCCGGTCCGCTCTTGTCGGCAAAGAGCGGCGTGCCTTCCTTCCAGAGCGACTGGTGCGTGTGCATGCCCGACCCGTTGTCGCCGAAGATCGGCTTCGGCATGAACGTTGCGCTCTTGCCGACAGCGCGCGCGACGTTCTTGACGATGTACTTGTAGAGCATCACCTGGTCCGCCATTCGCACGAGTGATCGGAACCGAAGGTCGATCTCGCACTGACCGCCGGACGCGACCTCGTGGTGGTGGAACTCGCACTGGATGCCGACGCGTTCGAGCGCGAGCACCATCTCGGTCCGCAGATCGGAGAGCGTGTCGTGCGGCGCCGGCGGGAAGTAGCCCTCCTTCTCGCGCACCGTGTAGCCGAGCCCGCCCGGCTTGCCAGAGTTCCAGTGGCCCTCGCACGAATCGACGAGATACCGCGCCTCGTTCGGCCCGAGCGCGTACGAGACTTCGTCGAAGACGAAGAACTCGCACTCGGGGCCGAGGTAGCACGTATCGGCGATCCCGGTCGAGCGCAGGTATTCCTCCGCGTTCCTCGCGACACGCCGCGGATCCTTTGCGTACGGCTCACGCGTGATCGGATCCTGGATCTCGCACACGAGCGAGAGCGTCGGCGCCGTCGCGAACGGATCGAGGATCGCGCTCGCCGGATCCGGCATCAGCAACATGTCCGACTCCGAGATGGCCTGCCAGCCTCGGATCGACGATCCGTCGAAACCGAGGCCTTCGTCGAAGGCTTCTTCGTCGAACGACCCGATCGGCAGGGTCACGTGCTGCCACGTGCCGAGCAGATCGCAGAACTTCAGGTCGACCATGGCCGCTTGCGTGCGCGTCGCCCATTCGATCGCGGCGCGCGGCTCGGCCTCTCCTTCCAGATAGTGCTTGAGCTCTTTCTCGATCTCCGACACCGGTCCCTCCTTCGAACAGCCGCCTTAAATGGAAAGAGCCCCAGAACTCGGCTGAGTCCTGAGGCTTCGTCGCCCCGGTCGCTTGCTGCGACCTGTGCGAAGCGTAGCGACTGCGGCGGCCGGTCTCAACCGGGGAGCGGCCGCGAGATTTGACGTTGCGAAGGCCGACATCTATCGTGCTCGAGCCATGTTGCACGGAGTCGAAGAACGAATGCCGGTGGGCGGTTGCAACCGCCTCGCCGGCGTGTGCGGCCACCGTTAGGGCCGCGCCCCGCCGTTGCCGGCGGTCTCTCGTTTTCTCGACCCACCTCGTTTGTGAAGGAGCAGCATGTCCACGCTTGCATCACCATCAGCTTCGAGCTCGTCCAGCAGCCGTGACGTTCCGGCTGTCGAGGTCCGGGCTCTTCG
>JBKPRX010000100.1:0-10556 GCA_046734795.1 Actinomycetota bacterium | reverse complement strand
ATGCGCAGGTCGTCGAACACGAGGTTCCACGTCGTCATCCCGAAGTAGCCGATCTTGTCGATCGGCTCGCCCGTCAGACCCTCCGGAAACGAGTCGCGCGCCTTCTCGACGAGGAACGTCTCGATCCCGAGGTGCCGCTTGTCCGGCTCCGGATCCTGTGTGCGGGCGAAGACGACGATGCAGTCGGCCATCTTTGCGATGCCGCACCAGCGCTTCCGGCCGTTCAACACCCACTCGTCGCCCGCGCGTGTCGCGCGGCATTCGATCCCGGCGACGTCCGAGCCCGCGTTCGGCTCCGACAGTGCGAACGCAGCGAAGCGATCTCCGCGCGCGCTCGCCTCGAAGTGCTCGACCGTCGCACAGCCGAGTCCGTTTGCGCGGCCGATGATGCTCGCGACGCTCATCCACCCGCGCGCAAGCTCCTCCGTGATCAGGCAGTACTCGAAGACGCCCAGGCCGAGGCCGCCGTGCTCGGCCGCGATCATGATCCCGGTGTATCCGCGCTCAGCGAGCCGTGCGAGGAAGCTGCGCGGAATGTCCTCGCGCTTCGGATCGAGCTCGTTCGCGAGCGGCAGCACCTCCTCGAGCGCGAACGCGCGAGCTTCCTGTTGCAGACGCAGGCGCTCGTCCGTGAGGTAGCCGTGACCGCTCATCGCTCGGCGCCGCGCTTGTAGACGAGGTTCGTGCGTCGGTAGTCGAGCACGCGCTCGTCGCCGGCGAAGCCTTCGGTGTGCCACGTGACGATGCCGGCGGTCGGGCGGCTCTCGGACTCGCGCAAGTCCATCACTTTGCTGCGCGCGGTGAGCGTCTCGCCGACGTAGACGGGCCGGTGATAGGTGAGCGCCTCGACGCCGAGGAACGGGCCGCCGCCTTCGCTCAGGTCCTCGACGCTGAGCCCGAAGACGGTCGTGAAGACGAGCAGCGGATTGACGACGACGCCCGGATGATCGTGCGCACGGGCGAACTCGGCATTCGTGTAGAGCGGGTTGTAAGCGAGCGTCGCAGTCGTGAAGAGCACGTTGTCGGTCTCCGTGATCGTTCGGCCCCAGTGGTGGTCGAACACCTGGCCGACGGCGAAGTCCTCGAACGTGCGGCCTTTCGGCCAGAGACGGAACGACTCGAGCTCGAGCTCGCGCTCGCTCACGCTGGGCAGAGGCGGGCGAGGTCTCGGACGGACTCGAGCTCGTCGAGCCTGCCGACAGCGTCGACGATCGCCTCGGTGCGCTCGCCGCCGACAAGCGGAGTGGCGAGCCCGCGGAACTTCGCTTCGAGTCGCTCGCGCTGCCGGTCGAGGTCTGTTTCCGGAACGGTCGAGTCGTGCTCGGCGTGCAGCTCGCCTCCGTCGTGCCTCCGCGCGCGAAGCGACGCCGTTGCGCGGCGCAAGCTCTCGTCTGCGACGACGCGCACGCGGTCGCGTAGCGCGACGAGATCCTGGTCAGCCATGCGTGCGTCCGTGTAGGTCGCCGGATCCATCGTGTCGTCTCCGAGGAGCGCGAGCGCGACGGTCGCGCGGAGGCTGAACTTGCCTTCGAGCCCCGTGCGCGGCTCGTGGATGTTCGCGACGTCGAGGACACCGGGGTCGACGCGAACCTCGACCTCGTCGACGTCGTCCGGCTGCACGTCGAGCCCGAGCGCCGCCTCGATCGCGGCGTGCGTCAGGTAGCAAGCTGCGTGGTACTTGAAGAGCGTTCGGCGGATCTCGAGCTCGTTCAGATCCGGAAGCTCGCCGAGCTGCGTCGAGTGCGTCGGCCCGAAACCCTGGTGCGACTCGACGATCGACTCGCTGCTCGTGAAGCCGCGCTGCGCGAGCGTCGCCGCGAGGAGACCATTCGCCGCCGCGTTGCCGGCGTGCAGCGGCTTGCACATCGTTCCGAACACGGCCTTGAGCCCCGCCGCCTGCGTGCCTGCGATCCCGAGCGCGTTCAGCCATTCCTCTTCGCCGAGGTCGAGCAGCCGCGCCGCAGCGGCCGCCGCGCCGAACGTCCCAAGCGTCGCGGTCGCATGGAAGCCCGTGGCGTAGTGGCTCGGTCCGATCAACGCGCCGAGCTTGCACTCGAGCTCGATCCCGGAAACGAGTGCGGTCAGCGCGTCGGCGCCGGATGCGTCGAGCCGCTCGCCGAGCGCGAGCACGGCAGGAGCGACCGGTGCGGTCGGGTGACCCATCATCCCGAGGTGCGTGTCGTCGAAATCGAGCGCGTGTCCAGCCGCGCCGTTCACGAGCGCGGCGACATGCGCGGTCGCACGTTCGGGCCGGCCGACGAGGGTGGCTTCGCCTTGGCTGGAGCCGCCGACAAGCTCGTCGGCGAGGATCTGCGCGAGCGGCTCACGCGCGCCGGCGAGACTGACGCCTAGCCAGTCGAGCAGGCAGTGCTTAGCGAGCTCGACGGCGTCCTCGGGAAGCTCGTCGAACGTGACCGATCGCGCTGCTGATGCGAGCCGAGCGGTCGCGCCGGTTCGCGTCGTTGCTTCCACGCCCATGCCGGAAGCTTACGAGGTTCCTGGTCTCGACAGTCCCCTGCGTCTATGGGAGAGTTCTGGCATGCGCGACCCATACACGACCATGAGCAGGGGCTTGAACTTCGACTCCTACCCGATGCGGCTCTACCAGAAGGCGAAGCGGCTCGGGGTCTGGGATCCGTTCGAGCTCGACTTCACGCAAGACGTCGTCGACTGGCAAGAGCTCAGCGACGACCGAAAGCTCGCGACACTACGGACGACGACGCGTTTCGTCACGGGAGAAGAGGCGGTCACGATCGACCTTCTGCCGCTCGTGATGACGATTGCGAAGGAAGGGCGGCTCGAAGAAGAGCTCTTCCTGACGACGTTCCTCTTCGAAGAGGGAAAGCACACGGAGTTCTTCAGCCGCTGGCTCGAGGAAGTCGCAGGCTCGCCTGAGTTGCCGGCGGCACCCGAGCCATACCAACGCCTCTTCGACGAGGAGCTGCCGAACTCGATGAACGCACTGCTCGACGATCCGTCGCCCGAAGCCGTTGCGCGCGCGTCTGTGACGTACAACATGATCGTCGAGGGCGTACTCGCGGAGACCGGCTACCAGAGCTACCACCGCTCGCTCGCCGTGAACGACCTCATGCCGGGCTTGTGCGCGGGGCTCGTCCACGTGAAGCGAGACGAGTCGCGACACATCGCCTACGGCGTTTACCTGCTGAGTCGGTTGGTTGCGGACGACCCTTCGATCTGGGACGTGATCGAGGACCGCATGCACGAGCTGCAACCGATCGTCGACGACATCATCCGCGCCGGCTACGCGCTCTACCCGAACGGGATCTCTCCGTTCGGTCTGCGCGTCGACGAGTTCGCGGAGTACGCGCAAAGCCAGTTCCAGAAGCGATACAGCCGCATCGAGCGTGCACGGGGCCGCACGCTCGCGGACATCGAAGCCGAGGCCGAGCCGGCCGAGGTCGCCGATCTGATCGCGGAAGTGTGAACCCACCGAGAGGAGGGTCGACATGTTCGACTACGTGATCGTCGGCGGCGGATCCGCGGGGTGTGTGCTCGCGCGCCGTCTGACAGACGACCCCAACGTGAGCGTGCTTCTGCTCGAAGCGGGCCCGCTCGACACCGAGGAAGCAATCTTCGTGCCGGCTGCGTTCTCGAAGCTCTTCCGCACGCCACTCGACTGGGACTACGCGACCGAGCCCGAGCCGCACGCCGACGACCGCCAGATCTACTTGCCGCGCGGGCGCATGCTCGGCGGCAGCTCGTCGATGAACGCGATGGTCTACATCCGCGGCAACCGCGTCGACTACGACGGGTGGGCCGACCGCGGCCTGCGCGGCTGGGGCTACGACGACGTCCTGCCGTACTTCAAGCGCGCCGAGGACAACGAGCGCGGAGAGGACGAATACCACGGCGTCGACGGGCCGCTCGCGGTCTCGGAGGGACGGTCGAAGAATCCGCTCGTCGACGCTTTCGTCGCTGCTGCGCGAGAGGCCGGCATCGAGCCGAATGACGACTTCAACGGCGCGAAGCAGGACGGAGTCGGTTACTACCAGGTGACGTGCCGAAACGGCATGCGCTGTAGCGCGGCGGCCGGTTACCTCGCGCCGGCGCGGGACCGCGAGAACCTCGAGATCGTCGTCGGCGCGCTTGCGACGCGTGTCCTCGTGGAGAACGGACGCGCCGCAGGCGTCGAAGCAATCGTCGAGGGCGAGACGCGGACGTTCAAGGCGCACAACGAAGTGATTTTGAGCGCGGGCGCGTACAACTCGCCGCAGCTTCTGATGCTGTCGGGCATCGGCCCGGCGGAACACCTTCGTGCGCTCGGGATCGAGGTCGTTGCCGACCTCCCGGTCGGCGAGAACCTGCAGGACCATCCGGCTGCGGGCCTCACGTGGACGACGGACGAGCCGATCGCGCTCTTCGAGGTCGAGACGGAGGAGAACCTCGCGCTCTTCATGCAAGGGCAGGGGCCGTTGACGTCCAACATCGCCGAGGGCGGGCTCTTCTGGCGCTCACGCGACGACTTGCCGGCGCCGGACATCCAGTTCCACGCAGCGCCGGCGATGTTCATCGAGGAAGGCCTCGTCGAGCCGCCCGGTCACGGCTACACATTTGGGCCCTGTCTCGTGGCGCCGCAGAGCGTCGGCGACCTGAAGCTCGTCTCGAAGGATCCCACCGCGAAGCCGGCGATTCGGCACAACTACCTCTCCGCGCCGGGCGATCTCGAAGCGCTCGTCGCAGGCGTACGGCTCGCGGTTGAGATCGGCGACCAAGCGCCGCTCGAGCGGTATCGCCGCCGGGGCTACGAGCCGCCGGCCTCCTCGTCGGACGAGGACATCGCCGCGTACATCCGGGCGAAGATGCAGACGCTCTACCACCCGGTCGGCACGTGCTCGATGGGCGGGGTCGTCGACGACGAGCTGCGCTTGCTCGGGATCGAGGGGCTGCGCGTGATCGACGCGTCGGTGATGCCGACCGTCCCGCGCGGCAACACAAACGCGCCGACGATCATGGTCGCGGAGCGTGGTGCCGATCTCGTACGTGGGCGAACCTCAGCCGTGGCCGAGACCGTGACAGCTTAACTGGCGCGATGCAGATCTCCTGCGCGTTCGCGACGGCGCTCGACACGCCGGAGCACATCGTCGTCGCCGAGCGGCTCGGCTACAAGCGCGCGTGGTGCTACGACTCGCCCGCGCTGTATCCCGATGTCTGGATGACGCTTGCGCGGGCGGCGGAACGCACATCGCGCATCGGCATCGGGCCCGGCGTCCTGATCCCGCACTTGCGGCACCCGATGGTGAACGCGGCCGCGATCGCGACACTCGCTCACCTCGCGCCGGGTCGCGTGGCCGTCGGCATCGGGTCGGGCTTCACGGGTCGGCTCACGATGGGCCAGCGGCCGCTCAAGTGGACGTACGTGCGCGAGTACATCGCGGCTGTGCGCGGGCTCCTGCGCGGCGACGACGTGGAGTGGGAGGGAAAGGCAATCCGCATGAGCCACCCGGAGGGCTTCGCGCCGGAGCGGCCGATCGAGGTGCCGATCCTCGTCGGCGCCGAAGGGCCGAAAGGGCTCGCGGTCGCGGAAGAGCTCGGCGACGGAATCTTCTCCGCAGGGCCGCCCCTCGAAGGAGGGCCGGAGTGGAAGGCGGCCTTGCGCTTCGGCACCGTGCTCGACGAAGACGAAGACGCCGACTCGGAACGCGTGCGCGCTGCAGCGGGTCCGGCGCTCGCGGTCGTCTACCACGCGCAGTACGAGCGCGGCGGCGCTGACGCGGTCGACGCGCTGCCGGGCGGAACCGCGTGGCGCGAGTCGATGGAGGCCGCGGGCGAGCGGACGCGTCACGTCGAGATCCACAAAGGACATCTGATCCATATGAACGAGCACGACGACGCGGGTTGGGAGGCGGGTTCGTGGCAGGCGCTTCGCGACCTGTCGCTGACCGGAACCGAAAGCGAGCTTCGGCAGCGAATCGACGCGCTCGCGGAGCGCGGCGTGACCGAGATCGCCTATCAGCCGCACGGCGACATCCCGACCGAGCTCGAGCGGTTCGCGCGCGTCGCCGAGTTGGTGGCCGCATGAGCGACGAGATCTACGTCTCGAAGCTGACGCCGGTCTCGTTCCTCGAGCGGACGGCGTATGTCCACCGTGATCGTGTGGCAGTTGTCGATGGTGACCGTCGCTTTACGTGGGCGGAGACGCGAGAGCGCACGCGCCTCCTCGCACTTGCGCTCCAGGAGTGGGGGCTGCGGCATGGCGAGCGCGTCGCCTTCCTGGCGCCGAATGTGCCCGAGCTTCTCGAGGCGCACTTTGGCTTGCCCTGGGCAGGCGGCGTGCTCGTCGCGATCAACACGCGGCTGCATGCCGAGGAGATCGACTACATCCTCCGGCATTCGGGCTCGCGGATGCTCGTCGTGGACGAGTCGTTGCGCGACCTCGTGCCGGACCCGCCGGTCGAGCGCGTGCTCGTCTGTCGCGAGAGCGGCGACGGCGACTACGACGAGTTCATCGACGGCGCTGGCGACTCCGAGCCGGAGTGGCGGCTCGAAGACGAGCTCGACACGATCTCGATCAACTACACGAGCGGCACGACCGGACGACCGAAAGGCGTGATGTACACGCACCGGGGCGCGTATCTGAACGCGCTCGCGACGGTCGCGCACGGACGGCTCGACCCGAGCTCGACGTTCCTGTGGACGCTGCCGATGTTCCACTGCAACGGCTGGTGCTTCACGTGGGGCGTCACGGCTGCCGGCGGGCGGCACGTGTGTCTGCGCAAGGTCGACCCGGGGCTCGTCTGGGAGCTTCTGGATCGCGAGCGCGTCACGCATTTCAACGGCGCGCCGACGGTGCTCGTGATGGTGGCCGAGGATCCTGCAGCGCACCGGCTGGATCATCTGGTTCGAATCGCGACGGGCGGCGCGCCGCCGTCACCGTCGCTGATCGAGCGAACCGAACAGCTTGGCTTCGACATCACGCACGTCTACGGGCTGACCGAGACCTACGGCCCGGTGACGACGTGCGACTGGAAGCCCGAGTGGAACGAGCGCTCTGCCAACGAGCGTGCGACCTTGAAGTCGCGACAAGGCGTCAGCCACACGACGGCGGAGCTGGTTCGTGTCGTCGACGAAGAGATGCGCGACGTTCCTGCGGACGCCGAGACGATGGGCGAGGTCGTGATGCGCGGCAACATCACGATGAAGGGCTACTTCGACGATCCCGAGGCGACGGCGACCGCGTTCCGCGGAGGCTGGTTCCACTCGGGTGACCTCGCGGTGATGCACCCCGACGGCTACATCGAGATCCGCGACCGTGCGAAGGACATCATCATCTCCGGCGGCGAGAACATCTCCACCATCGAGGTGGAGCAAGCCGTCTCGCGGCATCCGGACGTGCTCGAGGTCGCGGTCGTCGCGGTCCCGGACGAAAAGTGGGGTGAGCGCCCGAAGGCGTTTGCGACGCTGCGCGACGGCGCGGAGCTCACGGAGGACGAGCTCCTCGCGTTCGTGCGGCAGTCGCTCGCGGGCTTCAAGATGCCGCGCGAGATCGAGTTCGGCGAGCTGCCGAAGACGTCTACGGGCAAGGTCAAGAAGTTCGAGCTCCGCGAGCGCGCGAAGCGGCCGGCGCCCGCCTAGTCGTCGACGAGCGCTAGCCGCCGACGCGAACGACGACGCGGCCGACGCTCTCGCCGCGGAGCGCCGTGTCGAGCGCCGCGTCGACTCCCTCGAACGGCACCTCGCGCACGAGGTCGTCGAGGGATTGCGGCCGCAGGTCGTCGCCGAGCCGCCGCCAGATCTCGCGTCGTCGGGCGATCGGCGTCTGCACGCTGTCGATGCCGAGAAGCGAGATGCCGCGGAGGATGAACGGAAAGATGCTCGACGTGAACTCCGCGCCGCCGACCATGCCGCTCGTCGCGACGGCGCCCCCGTAGCGAACCGTGCGAAGCGCATACGCGGTCGATGCGCCGCCCGCTGGATCGACGCAACCGGCCCAGCGCTCCGACTCGAGCGGCCGACCCTCGCCTGAAGTCTCTTCCCGCGAGAGGATTGCGCTTGCGCCAAGGCGCCCGAGCAGCTCGTGCTCGTCCGTCTTGCCCGTGCTCGCGACGACCTCGTACCCGCGCTGCGCGAGGAGCATCACCGCCGTCGCGCCGACGCCGCCGGACGCGCCGAGCACCAGCACGGGCCCTTGCTCCGCCGCGAGCCCGTTCTCCTCGAGCGCGATCACGGACATCGCCGCGGTGTAGCCGGCCGTCCCGATCGCCATGGCGTCCCGAACGGACAGCGTGTCGGGAAGCGGCACGACCCAGTTCGCCGGCATGCGCGCGAGCTCGGCGTAGCCGCCGAAGTGCGAGACGCCGAGGTCGTAGCCGTGCGCTACGACCTGCTGGCCGGCTTGGAAGTCCGGCGACTCCGACGAGACGACCTCGCCGGCGAGATCAATCCCCGGTACGAGCGGCGAGACCCGCGCCACCCGGCTGCCCGGCGCGACCGCGAGCCCGTCCTTGTAGTTCACGCTCGACCACGCAACCCTGACGACAACGTCGCCGGGAGAGAGGTCGTCCTCCGACAACTCACGGAACTCTCGCCGCGCGTCGCCGTCGACGTGCTCGACCAAGTAAGCCCTGAACCGCCCCACGGCGGCGGATCCTACTCGGAAGAACGCGGCTCGAGCCGGCGCCTCAACGTGCCCACCGCAAGAGGCACGCGGGCAGCCGGCTCGAGCGATGGCCGCTCGTCGTCGCGATCGGACGCCAGGTCTTCTGCTGCAGGGCGCCCTCGCCCCGCCTGCAGCATCGCCAGTCCGAGCAGCGTCTGCGCTTCCGTCTCTGGGTTGTCCCACACACTCGCCACGCATCCAATGTGACTGGGAAGCGGGGGAAGCCAGGCGGCACTTCGTGTGAACGCGGTAAGAGGGCTAACGCTTCTTGTAGCGATACCCGAAGCCGCGCACCGTCTCGATCAGCTCGGGCTTGGCGGGATCGCGCTCGACCTTGCGGCGGAGATACCCGATGTAGAGCTTCACCTCGTCGCCGGTCCGGTGCGTCGGATCGCCCCAGACGAGCTCGAGGAGTTGATCGCGAGAGAGCACCTGGCCCGCATGCTCGGCGAGCGTGGCGAGGAGCCGGAACTCGAGTGGCGTCAACGTGACGATCTCGCCGCGCACGGTGACCTCGCTCGCGGTGAAGTCGATGCGCACGGCGTCGTCCTCCCAGATCTCCTTCAGTGCGGACTTCGTCGCCGTTCGCCGGAGCACGGCTTCGATGCGCGCGAGGAGCTCGGCGGCGCTGTAGGGCTTGCCGATGTAGTCGTCGGCGCCGCCGCGGAGACCGCGGATGCGCTCGATCTCGGAGTTCAGACCGGTGACCATGATCACGGGCACGTCGGTGAGCTGGCGGATCTGCTCGAGCAGCTTCCAACCGTCCATGCCCGGCAGGACGATGTCGAGCAGAACGATGTCTGGATGGAGCTCGTACAGCCGCCGCATTCCCTCGGTGCCGTCGGCGGCGGTCGAGACGACGTAGCCCGCCTTCTCGAGGCGGTCGGCGGCCATGCCGCGTTCGAGGTCGCTGTCCTCGATGACGAGCACTCGCGTCGGCGTCACACCTGCCATTGTTGCCTGCGCTACGGCCATCTCAACCCAGGACGGCCAGGCGTGCGCGGCAGGCGGCGGCGATGTCGTTGAGGTCGACCTGCTGGAGCAGCACCTCGTGCCGGTCGTCGGACGGTTGGATCGACCGGAGCGCCTGCGCGTAGGCACGGCGGGCCGAGTCGATGTCGCCGAGAGCGTCGTGTGCGCGCCCGAGCGTGAAGGCCGCGAGGGCGAAGGTCGGGTCGACGTACAGGGCGCGGCGCAGAGTCGCGGCCGCTTCGCCTGCGGCGCCGCTCTCGAGCTCGACGAGCCCGCGGACGAAATATGCATCCGCGTCGAGCGGATCAACCGACAGGAGCCGGGTCGAATGTTCGAGCGCCTCTCCCGTCTTGCCGGAGTCGGCGGCCGCGAGCGCGGCCGTAAGCAGGTCGTCGCGGGAGAGCTCCGGCCGCGCCGGCGCCCGGCGCAGTCGTTGGGTGATCGTGGTCCGCGGCTGCTTCGCCTTGCGTCGCTCGACCGCGCGCCGCGTCAGGCGCGTCGCACTGCCGCAGAGCGCGTCGGCATGGCCGATCAAGAGCGTCCCGCCCTGAACGACGCAGCGCTCGAAGGACGAGAGGATTCGCTCGACGGTGTGCACGTCGAAGTTGATGAGGACGTTCCGGCAGACGACGAGGTCGAACGAGAGCTCGCCGAGCGGCGGAATCGGGTCGCGCGTGAGGTTGTGCCGTTCGAGCCGGACGTGTCGTCGCAGCTGGTCGCCGACGAGGTAGTTGCCGTTCTCAGACGAGAAGTAGCGACTCCTTCGCTCGGGATCGAGCTCGCGCACCGAGCGCTCGCGGTAGAGACCGTGGCGTGCAGCCATCACGGCCGCTGAGGAGATGTCGGTTCCGAGGATGTCGACCGGCGGCTCGTGCGGCGCGAACGCCTCGACCGCCAGCATCGCAAGCGTGTAGGGCTCCTCGCCGGTCGCACACCCCGCGCTCCAGACGCGGATGCGACTCGAGCC
>JBKPRX010000099.1:0-14139 GCA_046734795.1 Actinomycetota bacterium | reverse complement strand
CATCGGCCCGTGGAAGAAGGACGACGTGTCGACGACGATCACGTCGTACGACTCGCGCGCCACCTCGAGCAGAGCACCGATCTTCGCCTCGGTGACGAGCTCGGCATCCTCCGGGCGTAGTGGCGCCGGGAGAATCTCGAGCCCGGTCGGGTGATGCGTGACGTAGCCGGCGAGCTTCTCGGAGTCGAGCTCACCGGGCGCCATCACGAGGTCGTAGATCGTCTTGTCCGGCTCGACGCCGAGCATGATCGCCGCGTCGCCGAACTGGAGATCGAGATCGAGCAAGAGAGTGCGCTTGCCCTCGTACTTCGCGAGTGCGACTGCAAGGCTCGTCGCGATCACGGTCTTGCCTGTTCCGCCCTTCGGCGAGAACACCGTCACGATCCGGCTCTGGCCGGGCGTGGCGTCACCGCCTGCAAGCCGGCGCCCTCCATGCGTCGCCTTCCGGATCGAGAAGAAGACGTTCTCCGGAAGCTGCGGCAGGAGCAGGACGTCGGCGACGTCCGCCTGCAGCGCCTGGTCGAGCAGCTCGGACGCTTCGCCGGAGGCGAGGACGATGATCGGCGCCCGCGTGTGCTCGCGGATCACTGCCAGCTCGTCCATCGGCAGCGTCGATGCCGTCGTCGCGTGCAGAACGACCTGGAGGTGCGCGCCCGCGAGCGCCCCCGCTGCGTCCTGCGCCCGCTCGGCTACGCCGACGAGCTCGAGATCGTCTTCCGTCGAGAGTGCCTCGCACACATGCGCCGACCCGTCACAAGATCCCGTGACGAAGACGCGAATGGGCTCGCGGCCAACGTGTTCGGTGTCGCGGCTCATCGGGAACCTCCAAACGCAACTCGGAGCTGGGCAGGGCGGAGACCGTCGGTGATCATCGTGCGCTTCGTCTCGACCGACTCGGGGCTGTCCTCGGCCTTCACGACGGGGCGAAGCGCGAGCGCCCAGTCCTCGTTCGTGACGGCGTACATGAGCTTCTGCACCTGGGTGTCGGTGACGGCGAGCATGACTGCCATGTCGTCGTTGGACGCCGACGACAGCTTCGACGCCGTCGCGTCCAACGTCGGCGCCTTCAGCACCTTCAGGTTGCGAAGGACGATCCGGTCGACGAACACGTCGTCCTGCGAGTCGAGCGTGACATTGACGACGACGTCGACGTGATCACCGGTCTGAAGCGTGCCCGCCAGCGTCTGATTCGCATTGCCGGCGATCTGCACCGCACGCACGTTCCCGCGGAGGAAGCCACGGAGTCCGTGCTGCGCGACCGTGCTGAAGCTGTTCACCGAGATCTGCTCGCGCGGGAAGATCTCCTGCGCGGTGACGAGCCCGGCGAGCTGGCTCTTGTCGGTCACAGAACCCGGAACGACGCTTGCCTGGAGAACCTCGGCCTGCTTGATGTAGCTCGAGGCCACCTCGTCGCCGGGCGTGCCGACTGGGATCTCCTTCGACGCCACGTAGACCGTGACGTGCTCTTGCGAGCGCTGCACAGAGCGCTTGTAGTTCGTCACGTACATCGTGACGAGCAGCGTCGCGACGACCACGAGTGCGACGGCTATGAAGATGCTGCGGGCGCGGTAGGTCATGTTCGATCCTTCTGCTAGTTGACGAGCTGGATTGAGCGGACACCGAAGTCGGTGACCTCGTTTGCCTTCGTGACTTGAATCCCCTGGGCGATGAAGCGGACGAACTCGCCGTAGACCCTCCCCTTGCTTCCGTCCGCGTCGAAGCTGCTGACCCTGAAGCCGACCCAGCCGATGACTTGGTAGACGGCGTTGCTACCCGGGCCGGTGATCTTCTTGTAGACCGGAAAGAGCAGCTCCTTCCCGATGCTCGCCGCCATGGCATCGCGCACGGCGCTGTCGTTGAACTTCGACGAGGGGACGGAGTTGTAATCGCCGGTCTTCAGGTAGCCGTCGAAGCCGCTGACGATCCAGTCGGCGATGATGTTCGCCGCGACGCTGCCGTCGCCGCCGTCGAGCTCGATGAGGCCGAACGCGCCGGCCGCGTCGGCTCCGCCAGGCGCCTTCAGGTCGATGAGGTCGATCGTCGTCTGCCCGGCGCACGGGATGCTCCCGCATTGGAGCTTCGGGTGCTTCCAGTTGACGGCGATCGGCGCGACCCCGAGCGCTTGAGCCGGAGTGTCGGAACGTGCAGACGCCTTCGCACCGACAGTGACGGAGCTGATGCCGAGAACGCGGCTGAAGAAGCCTGGTGCGTCCTTCGACATGTGGATGTTGATCGTGTCGTTCGGGACGATGTCGCTCGTGATCGAGATCGCGTCGGGATCGAGATCGCCGCCGTTCTCCTTCGCGTACTCCACCGCGAGCGCCCGCGCCTGGCCAGTGTCTTCCGGCAGCGCTTGCGCGCCGGCAAGCGCGGCCGCGTCGACCTCTGCTTGCAGTGCGCGCTTCTCGTGGTACCAGGTGCCGACGTCGATCGCCAACGCCGACATGCCGAGCAGGACGACCAGGAAGATGACGGTGAGAACTGCCGCTTGCCCCTCGTCGCGACAAGCTTCACGGCGAGCGCGCGCGATCATTCGACGCGCTCCGTCGTCTGGCTCGTGAGGAAGCCGCTCTTGACGACGACTCCGAGCAAGTTGATCGAGTAGGGGTACTTCGCCTGAACGGTGACCTTGTCGCCCGGATTCCAGCTCGAGTTGACGGTCACGTCCTTGTCGGCGAGCTGGAGATCGGCGCCCGAATCGACGACGGCTTGCGTTGCCGCGCCGACGGCGCCAGAGGCGCCGAGATTGCGCGAGACAGCGGCCCTACGAGCTCCAGCGCGGACCGCGTCGGTGAGCGTCAGATAGTTGTTGAAGACGATCCCGAACTGGATGACACCGAAGAGCAGGATCGCGATCAACGGCAGGACGAGTGCGAACTCGACGAGCGTTTGCCCGTCCTCGCTCCTCCGAGCTCGGAAAAAAGTGGCGGCGTGAATTCTGCGGCTCATTTTCGCTTGGCTACGGCTAAGGGAGAAGGGCTCCCACTGCGGTGATGGCTGACTGGAGAGCGCCAGAAAGGAGCCCGATCGCCGCGAACACGGCGAGGCAGATCACGCCCATGACAAGGGCGTATTCGGCCATGGTTTGACCACGCTCGTGCGTAAGGCGCGAGTGAAGCGGCGGCAAGGTAGATCTCCTTTTCAAGACGGTGTGGTTGCGGGCCCTCACAGAGGGAGCGGAGGGCCCGCCACCACGGAACTACGAGACCGGCAAGATGTTCTTGACGTTCGTCAGTGCGCGGCTGATACCGCCGGAAAGCGCGGTCAGAGCGACGAGGATTCCCAGGGTGATCACGGCGAGAACGACGGCGTACTCGGCCATGGTCTGCCCCTTCTCCTCATCATTCAGCTTCGACCAGAGGGCGGCGACCCGATTCTGGGTCTCGACGAAGAGCTTCAACATTGTGTGATTCACCTCCCTTCCGGCGAGTCGTGCGCGGCGAGCCGGCTAACCGGTGGGTGAATCAGGTTCGATTCGTACGGCGGCATGGCAACCACGCTGAGGATTCCCTTCGTTGAATCTGGCGTGGGCCGCTACACCCGATTTTTCTTACGACTTTCCTACTTGCTGGGCCGATCATCGTCGGCAGCGAGCGCGGCGCTATCGCCCGAAAGAGTGATCCATTTCGACGATCATCCGAACGAGGGATGCGAGTGCGCGGCCTCACGGCGATACCCGTGAACGACCGCTGCGGCAAGCGGAAATCGAAGCAACGCGCCGCGCGGCCCAGGCGCCAGAAGAGGAGATCTGGAATGCCTGACACGACGAAGCACCGCCGCAAGTCCTTCTTCAGGATCGTGTTCGCGTTCATCGCGGGCTTGGCGGCGAGTGCCGCTGCACGAGCGCTCACGGGTCCGCTTGCCGATCCGCCGACCGCGGGTCCGCCGTCGGTCGAAAGCAACGATCCGGTGTTCGCGCTGATGGGGCGAACGCGCACGACGCGCCCCGAGCGTGAGGCACGACCGCTGCGCGTCCGTGCCGTGATGGCAACGGTCTTCACCCTCGTCTTCTTCGGCGGCGCCGCGCTCACGGCATTCGCCGGTGACGAAGTTCAGCAGCTCACGTCCGAAGCTTCTGCGCCCGCAGTGTCCGCTTCGAACGACGCGTCGGCAGACGCAGGCGCCGATCCGGCGGCTGCCTACGACCCCGGCGTCGACGCATCGGCGCCCGACTCTGCTCCGGCCGCTGAAGCTGCGCCGGCCGAGGCGGCACCGGCCCCCGCGCCCGCGCCTGCCCCCGCGCCCGCCGATTCATACGCGGCACCGGAAGTTCCGGAAGCTCCGGCGACGGATCAGCCCTCGTCCGATCCGCAAGCCGCCGTCTCCGCATCGGCTCCGGCTGCTGCACCCACGGCGCGCACGCACAAGACCGTGGCGAAGGCTCGTGTGACCAAGCGCATCTCGAAGCACGTGCTGAAGCAGAAGACCGCCAAGAAAGTGCAGCGATCCGTCGAGCCCGCGGCGTCATCGGACACCTATCCGCAGCAGTACGCGTCGGTCACCTGGCTCAGTGGACACCTGCCGACGTTCACGCCGTCTACCGCACAAATGCAGCGCTCGCTCGTTCACCGGCTCGTCGGCGCAGCGCAGGCAGCGAACGTCGACTGGCCGCTCCTCTTCGGCGTACTCCAAGCGCGCAGCGACACGGCGCTTTCGAACGGGACGACCGCCGATGCGGACGCCGTCGCGCGTCAGCTCGCGCAGCTTCAGGTTGACGGTAAGGACGCATGGGGCGCCGCAGCGACGATCCTCGGCGACAGCGCCGACGCCGATCGCGCGGTTGCGCTCTCGCACTACTTCCACGCAGTCGGAACCGAGACGCTCGTTCGCGGGCTCGCCGCGTCCAAGAACCGCCTCGTGCAGCGTCTCCTGAAGAACCCGCATGTCGAACTGTACGGCGCCGGCCGAGCCGACCTCGCCGCGCGCGTGGTCGACGTTCGCGTCGTCGCGGTGATCGGATATCTCGCCGATACGTTCGGCAGCGTCCAGGTCTCGTGCCTCGTCAGCGGGCACCGGCTCTACGCACGACCGGGCGTCATCTCGGCGCACGTCTACGGCGAGGCCGTCGACATCGCAGCGCTCGGCGGCGTTCCGATCGAGGGACACCAGGAGCCCGGCGACGTGACGGAGAAGGCGATCCGTGCGCTGCTCTTCCTCCCGAAGTCGATGGAGCCGGCGCAGATCATCTCGTTGCTCGGTCTCGGCGGGCCCTCCTTCCCGCTTGCCGACCACTACAACCACATCCACGTCGGGTACACGTGGCTTCCCGCCTCGTCTCGCTAGTCACCGAGACGGGCGACCCCGTGTGCGAGCGGTGCGTCCTCGCGACGACACCGCTCGCACGCATGCGGGGCCTGCTCGGCCGATCAGATCTGCCGACCGGTGAGGGCGTGCTCCTCAGGCCCGCCGCGTCCGTGCACACCTTCTTCATGCGTTTCCCGATCGACGTAGCGTTCCTCGACAAGGAACTGCGCGTCGTCCGCGTCGCTCCGAACGTCGCTCCGTGGCGAACAGTCGCCGATCGCCGCGCGCGCGTTGTCCTCGAACTCCCCTCCGGCGAGGCGGAGCGACGCGGCCTCCGACCGGGCGCGCAACTGCAGCTCGAGTCCGAAGCCGCGTAGCCCGGACCACGGCGAAACGGCCGGCGTCGCCGGCCTTGTCCTTTGACGGCGCGTGAAGGAACGCGCTAGCCGAGCACGCGCTGCAAGACGAGCGCGAGCAGGTTCATCGCGAAGATCATGAACGTGATCGACGTGATGAACGCCGTGGCAAGGACGAACGAGTGAGTGTTCGGGTCAAGCCGCATAGCCGCAGTGAGACGGGACGCCGCCTCGTACGCACTATTGACGCGACAAAAGCCGCTGTCGATCCCTGAACCGAGTGACGGCGCGCTATCGCGGCGCCATGCGAATCGCGCCGTCGAGGCGGATGACCTCGCCGTTCAGCATCTCGTTCTCGACGATGTGGCGGACGAGCGCCGCGTATTCGTCCGGCCGGCCGAGCCTCGGAGGGAACGGAACCTGCTTAGCGAGCGCTGCGCGGATCTCCTCCGGAAGCTGCCCGAGCATCGGCGTATCGAAGATTCCGGGCGCGATCGTGACGACGCGGATTCCGTGCCGCGCGATCTCGCGCGCGATCGGAAGCGTCATGCCGACGACACCGCCCTTCGAGGCGCTGTAGGCGGCTTGGCCGATCTGCCCGTCGAACGCCGCGACCGACGCGGTGTTGACGATCACGCCGCGTTCCCCCGCGCCCGGAGCGTCTTGTGCGGCGATCGCCGCCGCGACGAGCCGGATCACGTTGAACGTGCCGATGAGGTTGACCTCGACGATCCGGCGGAAAGGCTCGAGCTCGTACGGCTCGCCGTCCCGGCCGACGACGAGGCGCGAGCCGCCGATTCCGGCGCAGTTGACGGCGCCTGCGAGCGGAGCGCCGAGCTCTTGTGCGGCTGCGACTGCGGCCTTCACGCTCGCTTCGTCGGTGACATCGGTCTTGAGAAAGCGTCCTCCGGTGGCGCCCGCGACCTCCTGGCCCGTCTCCTCGTTCACGTCCGCAACGAGGATCTTCGCGCCCTCGGCGGCGAGCACGTGCGCGGTCGCGGCGCCGAGACCGGAGCCTCCGCCCGTGACGAGAAACGCCGCGCCGTCGATCCGCACGGCGCGACCGTACCGCAATCGCGGCGGCTAGGTCGGCGGCTTCGCGATCGACGCCCAAGCGAAGAGCTCGAGCGTCGCGGCCTGGGTGTAGAGGACGCCCGGCTGCGTCCAGCCACCGTCCCAGCGGTGCGACCACAGCCCGTCCTCGTCGCGCGCGAAGCGCGCGGCGCGCTCGGCGTTGTCGAGGATGAGCGCGTACCACCGCGGGTTGTGATCGCGCTCGTACAGCCGAAGCATCCCGCGCAGGTAGACGATGTCCGTCTCCGGCGCCCAGTCTGCGTAGTACGGGAACTGCTTCATCGACGCGTCGGCGAGCTGCTCGGCCTTCGTGCAATACGACTGCGTCTTCGCGCCGACGCAGAGCTCGACGTTCGCAGCGATCATCATCCCCTGCACGTAGTCCATGACGGTTCCGTCGACGTCGCTTCGTCCGTAGAGGCCGTCCTGCTTCGCGTTCCGCGTCTTCGCGTCGGCCCAGGCCATGTACCGCTTCGCGATCTCGAGTTGCGGCTTCTTGTGCTGGATGCGGTAGAGCGTTGCTGCGATCAGCGCGGCGGCGGCGAGCGGCTCAGACGTCTTGTGCTGGTGGAACGTGTCCCACCAGACACCGCCGGACTGACGATCCCAGCCGAAGTCGTCGATCCAGCCGAGCGCCTTCGACGCGTTCGCGAGCCAGCGCTTGTTGCCGGTCGCACGGTAAGCGTCGAGATACGCGACGCCCCACCATCCCGCATCGTCGAAGAAGCCGTGGTAGCTCGGACTGACATGCCATCCGGCCGAGACGCCGCCGGTTCCGTTTCCGAGCGAGCGATCCCAATAGCCTTCGGCGCCCGTGTAGAGCGTGTCGACGCGTTGCTTGTTCGCCTTCGTCGGGTTTGCGATCGCAACCGCAGAGGCGAGCTCGAGCAATGGGAACGACCACCACATGGACGAGACCGACGGTTCACCGGTGAGCGCGCCGCGGTACCACCGCTTGTCGCCGTTCCACCAGAGCGATTGCGTCTGCGTCAGGCCCTGTTCCGCAAGCTGCTGGAAGGCCGCCCGATCTCGTGCCGGCGTCGGAAACGCTGCGACGAGTGCGACCGCCGCCACCGCTGCGCATGCGCAAAGCCCTCGCATTGGGCGGCTCATTCCAGCAGCCGCGTGAGTGCAAACTGTTAGAGCTCGAGCGCAGGAAACTGCCGAATCCTTCAGAACACTTCGCGCGAGACGCGCGTCGCCGCTTTTCTGCGGCTCACCCGCGACCACGGCCGTCGCCGCCGCGCCCGCTCTCCCCGGTCCCGCGGCGGCGACCCAGCCGTCCACGTCAGAATCACCTCCGGCTTCCGAGAGCGAGGTGAGATGGCGGATCTGGAGTGGAGCGTCGAGGACGGGATCGGCACGATCCTCCTCAACCGCCCCGAGCGCAAGAACGCGTTCACGCTCGAGATGATCGACGAGTGGGCGCAGGTGCTCGTCGAGGCGCGGACCGATGCGAACGTGCGCGTCGTCGTGCTCACGGGCGCGGGCGATGCGTTTTGCTCCGGCGTCGACCTGGCGCGGTACAACCCCGACGGACCGCAGCCGACGCCGCTCGAGCGAAAGCAGACGCTCACGGATCGGATCCACCGCGTCGCCTACGCGCTCGAAGATCTCGACAAGCCGGTGATCGCCGCGGTGAACGGCGTTGCGGTCGGCGCGGGGATGGACATGGCGCTCATGTGCGACATCCGGCTCGCTTCGCGGTCGGCTCGCTTCTCCGAGGGGTACATCCGCGTCGGCCTCGTGCCCGGTGACGGCGGCTGTTACTTCCTGCCGCGGCTCGTCGGCACGGCGAAAGCGCTCGAGCTCTTGCTGACGGGCGACTTCGTCGACGGGGAAGAAGCGGCGCGCATCGGGATCGCAAACCACGTCTACGACGACGACAAGCTGATGGACGAGACCTACGCGCTCGCACGGCGACTCGCGAGCTCGCCGCCGATCGCGGTCGCGATGATCAAGCGCGCGGCGTACCAGTCCGCGCGCACCGATCTGCGCACTTCGCTCGACCTGATCTCGTCGCACATGGCTGTGGTTCAGTCGACGGAGGACTCGAAGGAAGCGTTCGCAGCCTTTACGGAGAAGCGGCAGGGTGTCTACGAAGGACGCTGACGTAGCATTTCGCGGCTTCGGGCTCTCCGACGAGCTGCGGATGCTCTCCGGTGTCGTCGCCGACTTCGTCCGCGAGGAGATTCGCCCGGTCGAGGACGACCTTCCCGCAGATGCGCGCGAGATCCCGCAACCGCAGCTCGGCGAGCTCCAGGCGAAGGCGCGCGCCGCCGACCTGTGGTGCTTCGAGGCGCCGGAGGAGTTCGGCGGCGGCGGCCTCTCGGTCTTCGAAGGCGTCGTCGTGACCGAGCAGGCCGCGAAGCACCGGTTCTCGTTTCCGCTACCGGGCGGAGGTGCGTTCGGCCACGCGCCGCCCGTTGTCCTCTACCGCGGCAACAAGGATCAGATCGAGCGGTACGTCGTGCCGACGATTGAAAACGCGTGGACGTCGTTCACCGCGATCAGCGAGCCGACCGGCGGCTCGGACCCGGCGCGTTCCATCCGCGCGACCGCGGTGCGGAAGGGCGACGCGTACGTCTTGAACGGCCACAAGATGTGGGCAACGAACGCGGACGAGGCACGCTACGGCGTCGTCTATGCGCGCACCGATACGAGCGCCGGCCGCGCCGGCATCAGCGCGTTCATCGTCGACTCCGACACACCGGGCATGCGCGTGTCGTCGGTGCCGGTGTTGCGCGACCACTGGACGACCGAGGTGTGGTTCGAGGATTGCGAGGTTCCAGCGGAGAACCTGATCGGCGAGGAAGGCCAGGGGTTCGCCCTCGCGCAGGAATGGCTCGTGCGCGGCCGTTTGCATTACGCAGCGCAGGCAGTGGGCGTCGCGGAGGAAGCGCTGCGTCTCGCGATCGACTGGGCTCGGCAGCGCGAGACCTTCGGTGCGCTCCTCGCGACGCGACAGGCCGTGCAGTTCGCGATCGCAGACGCGCGCATCGAGATCAACGCCGCGCGTCATCTCACGTGGGAGGCCGCGTGGAAAGCAGATCAAGGCGAGGACGCGCGCACCGAAGCGTCGATCGCGAAGCTGTACGGCACCGAGATGGGCTTCCGCGTCGTCGACGCGATGATGCAGATCCTCGGCGGGATGGGCGTCGCGAAGGAGATGCCGCTCGAACGCTGGTTCCGCGCGCTCCGCGTCTCGCGCGTCGTCGAAGGGCCGAGTGAGATCCATCGCTACTTGATCGCGCGCGAGCTGCTCGGCGACGCGGCGACGGGCCGAACGCGATGACTACCGTCGCGGCGGCGGGTGTACGGTCGCGAGCCACGCGAACAGGCTGAGAGTCGCCGCGTGCGTCTGCAGATGCCCGCCGGGCAACGTCTTCCCGCTCCACTTCCGGAGGTAGAGGCCGCCCGGACCGCGCGCGTTCGCGATCGCGCGCCGTGCGTTCGCGAGCGTGATGTCGTACCAGCGGTGGTTGTGGTCGCGCCGGTACAGATCGAGGAGAAAGCGCAGGTAGATGACGTCCGCCGCCGGCATCCAGCTCAGGTCGCGGCCGAACGCCTGGACACGCGCGCGCGCAAGCCGCTGCGCCTTCGTGCACGTCGGGCGCTCGAGGATCGTGCACAGCTCGAGCTGCGCGCCGATCATCATCCCCTCGACGTTCGTCGAGAGCGTCGGGTCGGTGTCGCTGCGTGCGTAGAGCCCGGTCGTTGGATCGACCGTGCGCTCGTCGGCCCACGCGAGCAGCTTGTTCGCCTGGCGCAAGAAGTACCCGTTGCCGGTCGCGCGAAAGAGGCGAAAGCCGACGTAAACCGCGGCGGCGAGCGGCTCGGCGGTCTTGTGCAGACGGAGCGTCTCTCACCAGATGCCACCGTCGGTCGGCTCCCAGCCCGCGCGGACGATGTATCGGAACGCATGCGCCGCGTCGGCGAGATACGCGCGATTGCCCGTCGCGCGATACGCGTCGAGGAACGCGATCGCCCACCAGCCGTTGTCGTCGAAGTAGGTCTGCATGCTCGGCCGCGCGGTGTCGATGTCGTACGCGAAGCCGCCGACCGGTTTCAGCGTCCGGTTGAAATAACGCCGCGCGTACGACGCGATGCGGTCGACCTGCGCTTTGTTGGCCGCGGTCGGCTCGGCGATCGCAATCGCGTTCACGGTCTCGAAGAGCGGGAACGCGCCCCACAGACGGAGGAGCGGCATGCTTGCGTTCCACCGGTTCGACAGTCGCTCGTCGTACCAGCCGTAGTTCGGGTCCCACCAGTGGCGGTCGATGAGCGCGAGGCCGTTCTTGGCGAGCGCGAGCGCTTCGACGCGCGACCCCGGGTCGAGGCCGCGCGCACCGGCGCCGGGTGCCGCCGCGAGCACCGCCACGACCGCGATCGCCGACCCGAGAACGCGCGCCCTCACAGCGGTCGGGGTACCTGCGGATGAGCGACGGGAAACCGCTCGAGCGGTTGTTCGCGCCGCGTTCGGTCGCCGTTGTCGGCGCATCGCCGCGCGAGGACTCGATCGCCGGGCGCCCGCTCCGAATCCTTCAGCAACACGGCTTCGACGGGCAGGTCTTCCCGGTGAACCCGAACTACGACGAGGTGTGCGGCCTTCGCTCATACCCCGACCTTGCCTCGGTCCCCGAGCCGGTCGACGTCGCGCTCCTTGTCGTGAACGCCGCGCGGGTCGCGGAGCTCGCGCACGCGTGCGCGAGCGCAGGCGTGCGCTACGCCGTCGTGATCGCGTCCGGGTTCGCGGAGCAGGACGAGGCGGGCGGACGCGCCCAGGACGAGCTGGCGGCGCTCGCTTCCCGGACCGGGATGCGGATCCTCGGGCCGAACACCGAGGGGTTCGTCAGCCTGCACGGCCCGGTGCCGCTCAGCTTCAGCCCGACGATCGACCTCGATCGCGGCGCGGACCCCCCGCTTGCCGGCGACGTCGCGGTCGTCTCGCACAGCGGCGGGCTCGGCTTCTCGCTCTTCAACGACGGCCAGACGCGCGGTCTCGGCTTCAGCCATGTGATCTCGACGGGGAACGAAGCAGACCTCGACGCGCTCGACGTGCTCGAGTTCCTCGTCGACGATCCAAAGACGCGAGTCGTGCTGCTCTTCGTGGAGGGGCTGCGCGATCTCGCACGCGTACCAGAGCTCGCCGCGCGCGCGCAGGCGGCCGGCAAGCCGATCGTCGTCGCGAAGGTGGGCCGCTCCGTCGAAGCGCGGCGCGCTGCGCTCGCCCACACGGCGCACGACGCCGGCGACGATGCGGCCTACGCCGAGCTCTTCCGCGAGTGCGGTTTGGTGCGCGCCGAGGATCCCGAGGAAGCCGTCGATCTCGCGCTCGCGTTCTCTCGTGCGCCGACACCCGCCGGGCGGCGCGTCGGGATCCTGACGCTCTCCGGCGGCGCCGGCACGTGGCTCGCGGATGCGCTCGTTGCGGAGGGCTTCGAGCTGCCCGTCCTCGGCGCCGACTTGCAGGAGCGGATTCGCGCGCTGATCCCGCCGTACGGCGCTCCGGGAAATCCCGTCGACGCAACCGCGCAGGTCCTCGAGCTCGCGGGCGGCGTCGCGCCGGTCCTCGACCTCTTGCTCGGTGCGGAGGAGCTCGACGCCGTCGTCCTCGTCTCGAGCCTGTCGAGCCCGGGTCGGCTCGAGCACGAGGCGGACCGGATTCGCGAGCTCGTGGCTGCCTCGGGGAAGACGCTCCTCGTCTATTCGTACACGCGGCCGCACCGGCGCAGCATCGAGCTCCTCACCGAGCTCGGGCTCGCGTGGTACACGAGCACGAGTCGCATTGCGCGCACGCTGCGCGCGCTAACGGATCGCGCCGCCCTGTCTGCGCGAGCGGTGTAGGCTCCGCGCCCATGGGTGCACTCGATGGACGTGTCGCCGTCGTCACCGGCGCTGCACAAGGAATCGGCGCCGCGATCGTGCGGCGCTTCGCAGCGGACGGCGCGCGCGTCGCCGCGCTCGACCTGAACGAAGAAGGTGCGCAGAAGCTCGTCGACGAGCTCGGCGGCAAGGGCCTCGGTCTTGCCTGCGACGTCTCCGACCGCGCGCAGGTCGACACCGCGATCGATCGCGTCGCGTCGGAGCTCGGCTCGGTCGACATCCTCGTCAACAACGCGGGCGTGACGCGCGACAACCTGCTCTTCAAGATGAGCGACGAGGACTTCGACACCGTCTTCGGGATTCACGTGCGCGGCGCGTTCCTCTGCACGCGTGCCGCGCAGCGCTACATGGTCGAGAAGAAGTACGGAAAGATCGTGATGATGTCGTCGCGCTCCGCACTCGGCAATCGCGGGCAGACGAACTACTCGTCCGCAAAGGCAGCGCTGCAGGGGATGGTGCGCGCGGTGTCGATCGAGCTCGGCCCCTTCGGGATCAACGTGAACGCGATCGCGCCCGGGCACATCGAGACGGCGATGACGAAGGCGACCGCGGAACGCATGGGCGTCGACTACGCGGAGATGCAGAAACGCACGATCGAACGGCAGCCCATCAAGCGCGTCGGGAAGCCGGAGGACGTCGCGAACCTCGCCGCGTTCCTCGTCTCGGACGAGTCGAGCTACATCACCGGGCAGACGATCTACCTCACGGGCGGTCCCGGCGGTAGCTAGTTCGGCTCGGACGGCCGTGATCGCGGGCGTCTCGCAGGCGCCGCTCGAGCACGGACGCCTCGGTCCCGGCACGGTGCTGTCCGCGCAGGCGGACGTCGCACGCGCGGCGCTCGCGGATGCCGGGCTCGCACTCGGCGACGTCGACGGCTTGCTGACCGCGGGTGCGTGGGGCTTTCTGCCGACGCTGATGCTCGCGGAGTATCTCGGACTGCAGCCGCGCTTCTCCGACGGCACGAACGTCGGCGGCTCGTCGTTCGAGCTCCACGTGGGCCATGCCGCGCGAGCGATTGAAGCCGGCGATTGCGAGGTCGCCCTCGTCGTGTACGGCTCGCGGCAGCGCAGCGACCGCGGACGAAGTCTCGGGCCGCGGACGAACGAGCTCGGCGGGCAGTACGAGGCGCCGTACGGGTTGCCCACACCTGTCGGCTCGTACGCGATGGCAGCGCACCGGCACATGCACCAGTACGGGACGACGAGCGAGCAGCTCGCCGAGATCGCGGTCGCCGCGCGCGCGTGGGCCGCACTGAATCCCGAGGCGATGTACCGCGATCCGCTTACGGTCGAGGACGTGCTCGCGAGCGAGCTGATCGCCGACCCGCTGCACTTGCTCGATTGCTGCCTCGTCACCGACGGCGCGGGCGCCGTCGTGCTGACGACGGAAGAGAACGCGCGGACGAACGGATCCACACCGATCTACGTGCGCGGCTTCGGCGAATCGCAGACGCACTGGTCGATCACGCGGATGCCGGACCTCACCGTTACGCCGGCTGCCGAGAGCGGAAAGCGCGCGTTCGAGCAGGCAGGCATCACGCACGACGACATCGACGTGACCGAGCTCTACGACTCGTTCA
>JBKPRX010000098.1:0-30436 GCA_046734795.1 Actinomycetota bacterium | reverse complement strand
GCTAGTCGCCCCAGTCGAAGTCGCGCGAACGACCCCAAAGCCCAAGCTCTTCGGGCTCGCGGTTGTTCTCGACGGTCTCTTCGCCGGGCCATGCCAACACGGGCTCTGCTGACGCAATCGGAGACTCGACGCCGTCCATCGTCTCCTCGATCCGCGCCTGCTCTTCGGTCTTGAAGAGCGGATGATTGTCGAACGGGTCCTCGTGCTTGTAACGATCGAGTGGCATCTGCGGCTCGAGCGACTGATTGCGTTGCTTCAGCGCGAGGTGATCCTGAATCACTTGTGAGAACAACGACGGGGCCTCAACCGGCATAGCTTCCTCCGACCTTGGGGGCGAAACGGAGCCGATTGTAACATCGTCGTAGCGCAAGATCCTGACGCAAAAGGATAAGAAGTTTCACGGACGACGCACCGCTGTGTCGGCTACTTCCACGCGGTTCTTACCCGCTCGTTTGGCCCGATAGAGCGCTCCATCGGCCCACGCAACCAGTGTTTCGACGTCCGGCGCCGGCGGCAGCGTCGCGACACCCGCACTGCAAGTGACGCGAACGGGTGCCCCGTCTCCGCCGAGGATTGTGCGCTCCTCGAGCGCGACCCGGATGCGTTCGGCAAGTCGTGCGCCGCCTTCGGCGTCGGTTCCCGGTAGCAGCACGAGGAACTCCTCCCCGCCCCAACGGCCGGCAATGTCTGCGTCTCGAAGGTTCTCGCGCAAGACGGCAGCGAACTCGCGCAACACGACGTCACCGGTTGCGTGGCCGAAGTCGTCGTTGACGTCCTTGAAGTCGTCGAGATCCGCGAGCACCGCGGTGAGCGGCGTGCCGAACCGTCGCGCACGCGAGAGCTCCGCTTTCAGCGCCTCTTCGCAGTGGCGCCGGTTCGCGAGACCGGTGAGGCCGTCGACGAGCGCCTGTCGCTCGACGATTCGATGCAGACGTGCGTTCTCGAGCGCGACGACTGCATGCGCCGCGAGCGACGTGGCCGTCAGCCGTTCCTCCGTGCCGAACTTGTCTCCGACGAGGACGAGCGTGCCGAAGCTCGAAGAACCAGCCGTCAGCGGCAACTCGAGCCGGTCACGGCCACCATCGAGATCGCCAACTTGTGTGAGACCCCCACGATCGTCGATCAACGCGGCACCGCGAGCAACGGTTGCCTCGACCGTCGCGTCGAGCACGACGCGCAGGAGCTGGTCGGGGTCGTGCGTCGCCGACAGCGCGTCGCCGAACCGCGCGAAGACCTCGCGCAACCGTTCGCGCTCCGACTCCAATTCCGCCAGGCGCTCGTGGAGCTGGTCTGCCATATCGTTGAACGCGTGGCCGAGCTCTGCGAACTCGTCGCGTCCATGAACCGGCGCCCGCTCTTCGAGCCTGCCCTGCGCCAAGCCGCGCGAAGCATCGACGAGACCGCGCAGCCGGCGCACGATCGTCCAGCCCTCGACATACGCGACACCCGCAACGAGAAGCAGGACCGTGAGGAAGAAGAACAACAGACGCTTCTGCGTCGAGTGACTCGAAGAATCGATCGTCGCCTGCGGAGTGAGGACGGCAAGCCGCGCACGGTGCAGCTCGTCGATCGTGTTCGACGTGATCGCGCGGTAGCGGACGCCGTTCAAGCTGATGCTGGTCGCGATGCCCGACTTCGCCGCCAGCTGGCCGTGCAGTGCACGAGATGCCCCGGAGATCCGGCTGCCGTCGACGACGGCAAGTGCGTCGGCGCTCCCGAGACCCGAGGCGCTCTTCAATGCGCGCGCAAGGCCGGAGTCGAAAGGAACGAATGCGGTCACGGTTCCGAGCGGACGCACGGCCGTGACGACCGACACGCTCCGGCGCGCGGCCAGCTTCGGCGGCGTCGGCCCGAACTCGCGTCCGGCGATCGTCGACACGTGCACGTTCTGGAGGCGCCGGAGCAGGCGCGCGATCTCCGCTCGGTCGGCCTCCTGGAGCGCACGCTGGAAGGCCGGATCCTGGGCCAGCCGCTGTGCCGCCGCCTGGCGCCGGTCGAGCGTCCGGTCGTAGCCGACGAGGGCGGCCCGGAGGGCCCCTTCCAGCCGGGTGTCCGCCCGGCGTACTTCACTATGGGAGGCGACCGACGAAAAGCCCCAGAACGCGGCCGCGATGGGAACGAGCGAAAACAAGAGGAAATAGAACGCGAGCTTGGTCTTGAAGCTATGCACGGCCTTCAGTCTCCAGGCAAATCGGTTAGTTGCCGATACCTCGATCGAGTGATAGTCGTCGGCAGTAGGGAGAGGAATCATTAGGGCTATCAGCCGCATCTCACCGATCGCCCTGTTGCTTGGTGCGGCCGCCGTGGCGTTCTTGCTTCCACGTTCGCTTTCGAGCGGGGGTGGGCATCGCTTGGACTTCGCGGCTCCGCCGCCGCTGGCCCAGTCAGAGGTCGTCGCTCCGCCTCTCTCTGGACCCCCCGGTTCCCTGGCCGGCACGCCGGCCGGCGGACCGGCGGGCCAATCGGCCCTGGAGGCTCTCCTGGCGCCGTCGTCAGGCGGAAGCGGCTCTGGCGGCGGTGCGGGTACAGACGGGGCCGTTGCCGGCGCAGGCGGCTTCCCGATCTCCGCCGATGGCGACAGCCCTGGCACTCGGGACGGCGGTCAGGGTCGGGGACAGCGCCCGAAGCCGACGCCGCCCCCCCAACAGCCGTCGCCACCGTCGTCGCCCTCGTCGCCGTCCTCGCCGGCGCCCTCAGGACCGTCCGGCTCCACGAGCTCGCAAACGCAGCCCCCCCAGCCGCCGCCGCAGGCCGTAACTCCGGCTACCCCGGCGACCCCCGCAACTCCTGGAGGCTCGGGAACCCCGGCAACACCGGCCACGCCTGCGACGCCCGCCACGCCGCCGCACGCGAAGCCGACGACGCGGACCGCGCCGCATAGCGCGGACGGCTCGTCGCCCCACAACGCCCCGCAGACGACGGAAACCACGACGACGGGCACCACGACCACGACGACCACGACGACGACCACGGCCACGACGCCGCCTCCGACGGACGACCACGGAAGCGGCGACTCGGACGGGAGCCACGGGAACGGGAACGGGAACGGCAACGGGAACGGCAACGGGAACGGCAACGGGAACGGGAACGGGAACGGGAATGGCCCGCCCCCGGGTCACGGGCACGGATAAGAGGTTCCGCGCAGAACGCGCGGAGGGCGTCTACTATCGCCTCCGTGCCGCGCCTCAGGACTTCGCCGATCGGACTCGCCCTCACCGCCTACGAGCTCTATAGGCGGTTGCCGTCGCGGCAGCGGAAGCAGGTGCGCGAGCTCGCTTTCAAGCACGGGCCGAGGATCGCCGCACGGGCGATCGACGCCTACACCGCCCAGCGTCGCCGACGCCGCCGCTAGCGGCCGACCCCGAGAGCTTCGCGGACGATCCGATCCTGCTCTCGAAGGTGCGCCGTCGGGTAGCCCTCCGACGGACTCGCCCGCCAGGGCCGTCCGACGTAGACGAGCGGCACCTGCGACGGCTTCGCCTCCTCGAGGCGATGGCGGATCGCGCGGAACGCGCCCATGTTCTGCGGCTCTTCTTGAGCCCACACGATCAGCTGGAGGCTCGGGTAGGGCTCGAGCGCACGGCGAGTGGCCTCGACCGGGAACGGGTAGAGCTGCTCGAGCCGGACGACCGCAACGTCCTCGGCGCGCTCGCGCCCCGGATGTCCGACGATGTCGTAGTAGAGCTTCCCGGAGCAGAGAACGACGCGCCGGACTCGCTCCGGATCGACGCCGTGCTCGTCGCAGAGGGGGCAGAACGTCCCGTCGGCGAGCTCCTCGACGGTCGACGCAGCCTGCCGCAACCGTAGGAGGCCCTTCGGCGTCATCACGATCAGCGGCCGCGCAGCCGGATCGAGCGCCTGCCGGCGAAGCAAGTGGAAGTACTGCGCCGCTGTCGAGGGGTTCGCGATCCGGATGTTCTCCTGCGCGGCCAGCTGGAGAAACCGCTCGAGGCGCGCACTCGAATGCTCTGGCCCATTGCCTTCGTAGCCGTGCGGCAGGAGCAGCGTGAGGCGCGACGTTTCGCTCCACTTCGCGAGCGCGGCGGAGATGAACTGGTCGATCACGATCTGCGCGCCATTCACGAAATCGCCGAACTGCGCCTCCCAGATCACGAGCGCCTCGGGCGCGGCGACCGAGTAGCCGTATTCGAAGCCGACCGCTGCGTATTCCGACAGCGGCGAGTTGTGGATCTCGAACGAGGCCTGCGCCCCCGCGAGGTGCTCGAGCGGCGTGTAGGCGGCGCCGGTCTCGGCGTCGTGCAGCACTGCGTGCCGGTGCGAGAACGTGCCTCGCTCGGTGTCCTGACCCGTCACGCGAACAGGGATGCCGTCGACGACGAGCGACGCGTATGCGAGGGCTTCGGCATGGCCCCAGTCGATCGTGCCGTCGTCGAGAGCCGACCGGCGTCGCTCGAGTTGCCGGAGAAGCTTGGGGTGAACGGCGAACCCGTCGGGCACGCGTAGGAGCTCGTCGTTCAGCTGGCCGAGACGATCGGTCGGCACGGCGGTGTCGAGGTCGCCCGCTGTCGATCGCGGGATCCGGCCGTCGGGCAGGCTCTGCACGGCGAGGCTCTGCTTCAGGCGCTCGTGGACGTCCTTCAGCTGGGCCTGCTGCTTCGCGTAGAGCTCGTCGGCTTCCCCGGCCGAGACGACGCCCTCGTCGGCGAGTCGGCGCGCAAATTGCTCCCGCACCGTCGCGTGCTCCTCGATCGCCTTTGCAGCGAGGGGCTGCGTGTACGCCGCCTCGTCCTGTTCGTTGTGGCCGTGTCGGCGGTAGCCGACGAGATCGACGACGACGTCGTGCCGGAACCGATTGCGGTAGGCGAGCGCGAGCCGGATCGCTGCGATCGCGGCCTCCGGATCGTCGGCGTTCACGTGGATGATTGGAACGTCGAAGCCCTTCGCGAGGTCACTCGAGTAGCGCGTGGAGCGACCGTCTTCCGGGTCGGTCGTGAAGCCGACTTGGTTGTTCGAGACGATGTGGAGCGTCCCGCCCGTCGAGTAGCCGTCGAGCCCTTCGAGATTGAGCGTCTCGGCCACGACGCCCTGACCTGCGAACGAGGCGTCGCCGTGGATCAAGATCGGGAGCGCGACGGTTGGGTCATGCCGCCCCGCTCCCGACGAACGATCGGTCTGTGCTGCGCGCGCTCGACCCTCGACGATCGGATCGACGGCCTCGAGGTGACTCGGGTTCGGCGCGAGTGTGACGACGACCTCACCGGCGCGTGTCGCGCGTGTGCCCTCGGCGCCGAGGTGATACTTGACGTCGCCGGTGCCGCCCTCTTCGGTCGAGACGACAGCCTCGATCGTGCGCTCGCCCTCGAACTCGCGCAGAACTGTCTCGTACGGTCGACCGACGACGTGTGCGACGACGTTGAGCCGGCCACGATGCGCCATCCCCAGGACGACCTTGTGTGCGCCCGCTTCGGCTGCAAGAGAGATCGCCTCGTCGAGCATCGGCACGAGCACGTCGAGGCCTTCGATCGAGAACTGCTTCTGCCCGAGGAACGCGCGGCGGAGGTAGTGCTCCATGCCCTCCACCTCGGTGAGCCGCGCGAGCATGCGCCGCTTCTCGCTGTCGTCGAACGGCTTTCGGTACGCACTGGATTCGATCGCTTGCCGGAGCCACACGCGCTGCTCGTGGTCGGAGATGTGCTCGAGCTCGTACGCCATCGTCCCGCAGTACGTCGCATGGAGGTTCGGCAACGCGTCGGCAAGCGTCTCGCCCGGCACGTACAACCGCAGCACGGATGCGCGGATGCGACTCTGAAGCTCGTGAGTGAGTGACGGGATCAGCCGCTCCGGCTCGAGCGCCGGATCGCCCGGCGGCTCCGATCCGAGCGGATCGAGATGAGCCGCGAGATGCCCGTGCATGCGATAGGCCTTGACGAGAGCCATCGCGGCCGCGACACCGCCGACGAGCTCGTCGTCGACTGCAGGCGGCGCCTCAGCGACCGTCGCGCTCGGGGCCGAATGTCCGTTGCCGGCCCCGTCGGCGGCTGCGAGAGCCTCGACGAGGCGCCGCAGCCCTGGGGCGGTGTCGAGGAGCGTCGCGGGGGCACGCTCGAAGATCTCGCGCCACTCCGGCGGGACGGCCTCAGGGTTGTCCAGATAGTCCTCGAGGAGAAGCGCGGCGTAGCCGGCGTTCAGGCCGTCGACGTCCATCCCGGCTATTGAAGCACCGCCCGCTGATCGCGGCGGGACCGCGCCTTACCAGAGAGGTCGCTGCGCGACCACCGCGACCGTCATCCCGACGAAAAAGCACGCTGCGCAGACGAGGAAGGCCACGAACGCGAACCGGCGGTATTCACGCGCCATCGCAACTCCGACAAGCGCGAGGAGGATCGAGACCGGGATCAGCCGCAACGGATGCCAGACGACGCCGATGGCGGCGAAGAAGACCGCGAGCGCCGACAGAAGCCCGGAGACGGTCTCGTGGGCCGTGCCGCGATCCCCGATCGGCTGTGCGCTCACGGATCGAGCTTAGCCCGCGCCGACGCCGGAATCGGCCCGAACCGTTCCGGCCGCCGCGCCGGGCCGCCGTGCGGACCCGGGCGGAGCCGCCGTGGCACTCGGCGCCGGCCGGTCGATCCGTCCGGCGGGTTCGGCTGCGCAACGATCGTGACGCCGGCGCCCTCCTCTGGGCGCGGAGTCGCGCGGACGGCCCACCAGACGACCCAGCAGAGGTACACGATGGGGATCTTCAGGATCACCATCAAGAACACGATCTCCCAGACCGAGTCCGGCGCCACAGCTGGAGTGTACCGCCGTAGTTTCCGGGCAAAACGAACGCCCAAAAACGGGGTCGTCGACGTTAGATCCAGCCGCCCGGCGGGGAGAGGCGAGGGTATGAGCCAAGAGGAGCTGAAAGCCCTGATCGACCGCGGCGAAGAGCGCGGGTGCATCGACCTCTCGACGTTCACGGAGCTCGTGCAAGAGCTCGCGCTGGAAAGCGACGCCGTCGCCGCGATCTACGACGAGCTCGACGAGCGGCGCATCGAGCTCACCGACGACTGCAGCCACGAGGACGCCGAGGAGAGCACTTACGTCAACGACGAGCTCGCCGCGATGACGACCGATTCACTGCAGCTCTTCCTCAACGAGGCGGGCCGGTATCCACTTCTCACCGCGGCGGAGGAGGTCGACCTCGCAAAACGGATCGAACGCGGCGACAAGCAGGCGAAGGACTTGATGGTCAACTCGAACCTCCGGCTCGTCGTCTCGATCGCGAAGCGCTATCAAGGTCATGGTCTCTCGCTCCTCGACCTGATTCAGGAGGGCATCATCGGCCTGATTCGTGCGGTCGAGAAGTTCGATTGGCGGCGCGGCTACAAGTTTTCGACGTACGCGACGTGGTGGATCCGGCAAGCCGTTCAGCGCGGCGTCGCCAACAAGGCGCGAACGATCCGCATGCCCGTGCACATCGTCGAGCGCGAGCAAAAGATCGCTCGCGCAGAGCGTGAGCTCGTCGCGCAGCTCGAGCGGCCACCGACCGACGAAGAGATCGCCGAGAAGTCGAAGCTGCCTCTGAAGCAGGTGAAGGAGGTGCGAGGCGCGGCGCGCACCGTTGCGAGCCTCGACAAAGCGGTCGGCGACGGAGGCGACACGGCGCTCGGCGATCTCGTCGCACACGACGCGGAAGACGTCGAGGAAGCGGTGACGGTGAGCCTCGGCGAGGACGCTTTGCACCGAGCGGTCGAGATGCTGCCCGATCGGGAAAAGCTCGTGATCAAGCTCCGGTATGGGCTCGACGGAGATCCCGACCCGAAGTCGCTCGAGGAGATCAGTCGCGTCCTCGGCGTCACGCGCGAACGCGTGCGCCAAATCGAAGGGCAAGCGCTTTCGCGACTCGCGCTCGAGCGCGAGCTCGAGAGCCTCCGCGCCGCGTAGCGCCTACGCGGCGACCGCCGCTTGCTCGGCGAGTGGATCGCTCGGCACGACGAGCACCGGACGGTGTGCCTCGTGCAACACGCGCGTCGAGACGCTTCCGAACCACAATCGCTTGACCGCGCCCCAGCCATGAGAGCCGAGGACGATGAGCCCGGCATCGCGCTCGTCCGCGAGCCGAAGTATCTCGTCGACCGGCATCCCTTGGCGGACGACGACGTCGACATCGACGCCTGCTTCGGCTGCGGCGGCGGCTGCCGCCGAAACTGCTCGGTCGGCTCGCTCGCGCTCGGCTTCGGCGAGCTCCGGCGCCCAAGCGACTGGTCCGTAGGCGTAGTGGCTGACGGGCACCTGCCACACCGCAACGACGGTGAGCGGCTCGTCCAGCGCCTTGGCGAGGCGCACGGCGTTCTCGACGGCTTTCTCCGCACCGGGCGAACCGTCGGTGGCGACGACGATCGGCTTCATCTAGGGCCTCCTTTTGCTCTCGTCGACAGGTTCGCATCACGGAAGACGCGGGGCATCGGCGCCCCCGCCGATTCGGCCTGCGGCTTTCTCCTGACGCAGGAAAGCGCTCCAAATGGGCCAGGTTTCGTCATACGTCGTTCATACCGAGCCCTCCCGCCGTTCCTTCGGCTCGGACGAACCATGTGTGCGTGGCACGGATCCTCGTTATCGAACCGGAAGCGCAGGCGCGCGAGTATCTGGAGAGCTTTCTCCGAGAGCTCGGGCATGAGGTCGTGCAGCTCGAGGGCGAGATCGGAGGGCTAGACGAGAAAGCGTCCTGGCCGGCCCCCGATCTCGTCCTTCTCGAACCAGCCGACGAGGCTTCGCTCGCGACCGCTCGCGCCTTGCGCGAGCGGATCGCCCATCTTCCGATGATCTGCCTCAGCAGTGAGCATCTCGTCGACGTGGGCGAGTCCTTGAACGCAGCGGCGTTTCTGATGAAGCCGTTCCGCGGCCGGCTGCTCGAGTGGGCGCTTGCAGAAGCGCTCGGCGAGCTCGACGCGGCCGAGCCCCATCTGATCGCGGCCTAACCCGTCAGCCGGCGGCGCCGGCGCGCTCGATCCGCTCCTGGCGGAGCGCGGATCGACGAACCTTGCCGGCATCGTCGCGAAGCGGCTCGTCGACGAACTCGAAGCTGCGCGGGATCTTGTACGGCACGAGCTCTTCCGCGAGGTGCAAGCGCAGCGCCTCCTCGTCGACCGGCTCGACGGCGTCGACGAGCGCGTGAACCCGCTCGCCGAGGTCCTCGTCCGGCAAGCCGATGACGACCGACGTTCGCACCGCCGGATGAGCGTCGAGCGCGGCCTCGACTTCGGCCGGAAAGACATTCGAGCCGCCCGTGATGATCAAGTCGGCGTGGCGGTCGGCAAGGAACAAATAGCCGTCTTCGTCGAGCCACCCGAGATCGCCGATCGAGTCCCACCCGTCCGGCGTTCGGCGCGGATCGGCGCCGACATAGTGATACGTCGACCCGGTGCCGCCTTCGGGAAGCATGTAGACCTCACCCACCTCGCCCGGCGGCATGTCCTCCAAGGTCAATGGATCGAGCACGCGCACCTGCGAACCCATCGCCGGGCGGCCGACTGACCCGGGCTTCTGCAGCCATTCGACGCCGTCGATGATCGTCACGCCTTGTCCTTCGGTGCCCGCGTAGATCTCGATCACGCGCTCGGGGCCGATCCAGTCGATCCACGCTTGCTTGAGCCACGGCGGACAAGGCGCGGCGAGATGCACGATCCCGCGTAGCGATGAGAGATCCGCTTTCGCCTTCACCTCGTCGGGTAGGCGCCAGATGCGGCTCATCATCGTCGGGACGAGCAACGCCCACTCGACTTGATGCTCGTCGATCAACTCGAGCGCGCGCTGCGCGTCGAAGCGCGGCATGACGACGAGGTGGTGACCGAGCATCAAGCCGCGCATCGAGTAGACGAACGGTCCGTTGTGATAGAGCGGGCCGGGCACGAGCTGCGTCTCCTCGGGCTGCATCGTCGGCGACTGCGCAACCAACGGATCGAACATTCCGGGCTGGCCTGCGACGATCAGCTTCGGACGGCCGGTGCTTCCGCCGGACGTGGGCGCTTTCCAGTGGGGCGAGACGACGTCCGGAAGCTGCTCGTCGGAGAGCGCCGCGTCGGGCTCGAACCGCGGCGCCAAGGTCGCGCGACCGGGATGTGAACCATCGTCGACTCCGACGACGAGCTTCGCGTTTGCGAGCTCGACGATCGCGTCGCGCTCGCGCTTCGGTGCGCGCCACGAAACAGGCTGAGGGATCGCGCCGAGCTTCCAGATCGCGACGCAGCTCTCGACGAACTCGGAGCCGTTCTTGAGCGCCACCGTGACCATGTCGCCTTCGCCCACACCGACCTCTGCGTACGCACGCGCCAGCCGGTTCGTGCGGAGATCGAGCTCGCGGCGTGTGAGCGACCGATCGTCCGCCGTCACCATCGGCCGGTCCGGGTCGCGGTCGGCGTGCCAGCTGATGACGCGGCTGATCGAAAGCTCCATCAGACGGTCAATCCTGCCGGATGGAGAAGGCGGCGCGGGCCGGAACCCGCGCCGCCTTCTCGTTCGTCTAGTTGTTCCCGATCGTGGAGTTCTCTGCGTCGCTCTGCAACGTCTCCGCGTCCTCGGGAAGGAGCAGCCGGTCGGCGACGAGGCTGTGGAGTGCCGCCGTCACCTTCGAGACATAGACGTCCTTCGTCGGATACAGCGCGGCGAGCTTCTCGTGGCTGAACGGCCGGAGCGTTCCGTAGAGCACGCAGAACGCGCTGAGCGGATTCGTCAGGCTCGCGGGCGCGTTCTCACCGTTGACGAGCGCCACAGGCACCGTCACCTTCGGCAGCCGCAAGCCGCCGATCGCGAACCCATCTGCGTCGCGAACGATCGACACAGGAGGACCCGGATTGATCTGGATGCGCGGCGCGACCGCCGGCTCGATTCCCTCCGTGACCCACTTGTCGAAAGCTGCGTAGGCGGCGTCGAACACAGCCCACACCTCGACGTTGCTCGGCCCCGGGTTCACGCAGTCGACGGGCGGGGCCGGACCGAACTCACGCGTCTGAATCGCACCGAGCGTCGCACGGAAGTCCGTCGGGTCGTTCGACACCGCAGCGGCGGGCACGTGCGAACCGCCTGCGATCTCCCACGTGTGCGTCGTCGCGGTGTCTGGGACGCGAAGCGGGAACTGTCCGCGCACGTCCGTCTCCGTATAGACCTTGAACGCCTTTGTCGGCACGTTGAGGCTCAACTGTCCGCCGCCGAGACCGATCACGAATCCGTCGTAGACGTTCGTCGCCGCCTGCAACCCGTTGTAGTAGCGGGCGAGGAACGTCGCCGACTGCGAGACGCCGCCTGCGTAAACACGCTTGACGTTGAACCCGGCAAGCGGAGCGTGACCCGACTTCAACAGACGCCCGATCTGCGTATAGATGTCATAGGACTGCGAGTCGTCCAGGACGGTTCCACCGTTCGTCAGGTCGAGGAATCCGTAGCGCTGCGGATTCCACTGCTTGAGACCGAGGCCCGCAGTGGCGCCGGTTGTCGCGCCGTTGACGCCAACACGTTGCACGGACGCGCCGACCCAGATCCAACCGTGCTTGACGAAGAACCCACCGGGGCCGCCCCACTCGGTGTCGATGTCGTGACCTGCAGTGACGTTCTGCCAGTCGACGACGACGACGCCGCTGAAGTGACGCGGGTTCGCCGGACGTCGCACGACGATGCGTGTCGCGTACGGCATCTCGCCGATCGGCGATCCAGCAACCGGGTTCGTCGTGGTGAAGCGTTGCGCGACACCGGTGATGAAGTACTCCTGCTCGACGTAGCCGACTTTCTTCAAGTCCATCGGCGTCGAGTAGAAGACGTAGTCGCGTGACGGATCACCGGGCGGCGCCGTCGGCGGAAACGGCCCGTGGACGCCGGGTATCGTCGTCGCCTCCTGGGCTTTCGCGGGCGAATTCGCAGCTCCCACGAGCAGTGCTACTGCGACGGCGACGACAAGCATCGCGAACACCCCCACACGGACGTGCCTTCGTCGCGACACTCGTTCGCGTTTGACCGATGACATGCGGCTCCTCCTCGGTCTCGATTTCGGTCGGGCCAAATCCTACGGCCGACGAACGGCTCGCGGGAGGGCTAGCGGATTCCGGCTAGCGCGCGCCTCGTCAGGACCTCGGCGAGATGTCTCCGGTAGTCGGCCGTAGCGACGGCGTCCGTTGGCGGATCCGTGTCCTCTGCCGCACGGCCAGCGGCTTCATCCGGAGCTGCGCCGCCGGCGAGGGCCTCCTCGACGCCGGCGGCCCGGAGCGGGGTCAACCCCATGTTCGTGAGACCGACCCGGACCGAGTCGCCCACGCGGACTGCTGCGACGCCTACCGTCGCCCAGTCCTGCGCGCGGCGGTGAAACTTCACGTACGCGCCCGTCGCAGCAGGCACACGGACCTCCGTGAGCACGTCCTGTTCTCCGAGTGCCGTCTCGAACATGCCACGGAAGAAGTCGCGTGCCGGGACGGTCCGCTCGCCGCCCGCGCCGCGAAGGACGAGCTCAGCATCGAGCGCCAGCAGGACCGTCGCAAGGTCTGCCGCCGGATCGCCGTGTGCGAGTGAGCCGCCGACCGTTCCGCGATGACGTACTTGCGGATCGCCGACTTGCGCGGCCGTCTCGGCAAGCACGGCGCAGCGCTCGCGCACGAGATCGTTTGTCGCAAGATCGTGGTGGCGCGTCAGCGCACCGATCGCAAGTCCGCCGTCGTGCTCTCGCACGCCGGCGAGATCGCTCAGCCGCCCGATGTCCACGAGAATTTCCGGCCGCGCGAAGCGGAGCTTCATCAACGGCAAGAGCGAATGGCCGCCGGCAATGAGCTTCGCGTCGCGGCCCGAGCCGAGTAGCTCGAGCGCGTGCTCGACCGACTCTGCGACTTCATAGTCGAACGGCGCCGGGATCATCGCGTCACGTTCCGGCCGCCGCTTTGACGGCCCGGACGATGTTCACGTAGCCCGTGCAGCGGCACAAGTTGCCCTCGAGCGCGCGCCGGATCTCGTCTTCGCTCGGGTTTGGTTGCTCGCGAAGAAGACCGACTGCCGCCATGACCATCCCAGGCGTGCAGTAGCCACACTGCAAGCCGTGCTGCTCCTGGAACGCGCGTTGCACCGGATGCAGATCCCCGTCGCTCGCCAGGCCTTCGATCGTCGTCACGTCGCAGCCGTCCGCCTGCACAGCCAGCACGGTGCACGACTTGACCGACTGGCCGTCCAAGAGGACCGTGCACGCGCCGCACGAAGTGGTGTCGCAACCGACGTTCGTCCCCAAGAGCCCGAGCTGCTCGCGCAGGAAGTAGACGAGGAGCTGGCGAGGCTCGACCTCCGCCTCACGCGGCTTACCGTTCACGGTGACAGAGATCCGCCGCACGCGGTTGAGGATATGCGCTTCGCGGAAGCCTCCGCAATCAGACCCGCCTCGGACGTATCCCCGAAGGCGCGAAGACCGTTTCCACCAAGATGGGTCTCCGCCTGAGACGCGAGGGCGCGCGCGAAGAGTCAGACCGCAGCGACCGGCCGCTCCCCGACGAAGCTCCGCACGAGGACGAGGCGCCGGAGCCGCAGCCCGAGCGCGAGGAGCCGCGCCTCGCCGATCCGGGCCCGACCGATCTGTCGCGCCGCGATTACGTCGCGATCGTCAAGCGCGCCGGGAAGGAAGCGCTCGACGACCACATCACGAACATCGCCGCGGCACTCGCGTACTACGCGTTCCTCGCGATCCCGTCTGTGCTGTTGCTCGGCGCCGGGCTCTTCAGCTTGCTGGCGGGTCCTGACGCGGTCCAGACGGTGATCGATAAGTCCGCGACGATCCTCCCGCGAGAGGCAACGACGCTCCTCGACCAGAACCTGAGCAACCTGACGAAGCACCAAGCAACGGGCGCGACCCTGATCGGCATCGGTGGCTTGCTCGCTCTTTGGTCGGTCGGCGGCGCAATGCAGAACGTCATGTGGGCGCTCGACGTCGCCTACGACCGCGATGAAACACGCGGCTTCGTCAAACGACGGCTGACCGCGTGGGGAATGTTCGGTTTCATCGCACTTGCATTCGTCCTCACATTCGGGCTGCTCGTCTTGGGTCCACCGCTTTCCGGTTGGATCGGCGACGCCTCCGGCCAGCCGACGCTCGTGAAGTGGCTCTGGTGGGCCGGTCAATGGCCGCTGCTTCTCGCGGGACTGCTCTTTGCGTTCGCGGGGATCCTGTACCTCGGTCCGAACGTCAAGCATCCGCGGTGGAAGTTCCTCTCGTTCGGCGCGGTCGTCGCTGTCGCGATCTGGCTGATCGCCTCGGCGGCGTTCTCGTTCTACGTCTCGCGGTTCGGCTCGTACAACAAGACTTGGGGAACTCTGGCCGCGGTCGTGATCATGCTGACCTGGTTCTGGCTCAGCGGCGTCGCGCTGCTCTTCGGCGCGGAGGTCAACGCCGAAGCGGAACGAAGCCGCGAGCTCCGTCGCGGCGAGCCGGCAGAACGCGAGCTGCAGGCCCCCGCGAAGGCGTAGGTTGCGTTGCGTACGTTGCGCCGCCCAAACAGCGATCTCGGACAGGTTCATCTCGCTGCCGCCAACGTGTTTGGGCATTGCCCGACTCGTTGGTACGACTCGCTCGTAGCAAGAGTTGATGCTTCGGAAGTCGTCATGGCCGCGGCAGCGCGGCCCGGACTTTTCGAAGTGGAGCCAGCCGGGCTCGAACCGGCGACCTTCTGGCTGCCAGCCAGACGCTCTCCCAACTGAGCTATGGCCCCGTCAGCGCCGACCAGTCTAGCCGCTCGCGGAAACGACGGTCCCGCGCGTGCTCGTCTACGCGGTCGCGGCTTCGGTCTCGATCGACGGCACGTCGCCCCACAGCTCGTCGAGCCGGTAGTACGCGCGCGTCTCGGGAGTAAAGACGTGGAGGACGACATCCACGTAGTCCGCAACGATCCACGTTCCGTCTCGCTGGCCGTCGACCGAATTGGGCAGCAGTCGTTCTTCGTGCTTGAGCTTGACGTGTACCTCGTCCCAGATCGCGGCCGTCTGGCGCGCGTTCCGGCCGGTGCAGATCACAAAGAAGTCGGTGTAGGTGCACACCGGCCGCATGTCGAGGATCAGAACGTCCTCGGCCAGCTTCTCCTGGGCGAGAGCGGCGATGCGTTGTGCTTGTTCGAGCGGGCTCAGGATCGAGTCGTGGTCCTCCGCAGGGTCTTCCTCAAGTCGCCCGGAGTGTAGCCCGCCGCTACCGCCGGTAGACCTGCCGCTCGGCGATCACTCGCGCGACTGCCTCGGGAACAAGGCCGTCGAGCGGCTCTCCGGCCGCGGCACGGCGGCGAACGGCGCTCGAGGAGGCGTCGTGGGGCTCGACTGCGAAGAACGCGACGCGATCCGGCTGGGCCAGGCCGTTCAGCACCGTGTCCAGCTCAGCCCGTGGATAGCCGGGGCGCGTGCCGACGGCGAGCCGGGCGAGTCTGATGACCTCGTCAGGATTTCGCCAGGTCGGGAAGTCTCGGAACTGGTCGGCGCCGATCACGACGAGCGGATCGACCCATTCGCCTTCCCGCAACAGGTCGACCGTGCGCGCGTGCTCGTCGAGCCGCACCTCGTCGTCCGGGAAGGCGGCGCGCGCAAGCTCGAGCCGGACGGCCGCGGACGTGTCGACGTGCTTGTGTCCGGGCTGCGCCGTAACGAGCACGATGAGCCGATCGAGCGCGAAGTGTTCCTTCGCCGCGCGGCCGAGCGCGACGTGGCCTTCGTGCGGCGGATCGAACGCGCCGCCGAGAAGTCCTATTCCGCCCATTCGAGCGTCTCCTCACCGATCTCGATCTCGTCGCCCACGCGCGCGCCTGCTGCCTTCAACGCGGCTTCGAGCTCGTCCGGCGACGGCGGCTCGCCGGCGACACGAAAGCCGCGGTCGGTCCGCAGGATTCGATACCCCGGCCGCGTCGGCTTCGGTCGATAGACGAGGAAGTCGGCGAGCGGCGTGTTCTCGGGTTGCGGCGCCACACCCGAAGCCTCCGGCGGGCAGAGCTCGAAGAGTGCGCGCTTCAGCTCCTCGATCCCCGCTCCTGTTGCTGCGGAGACGCGGAAGACGCGGACGATCCGCTCGTCCTCGACGTGGAACTCCGGCGGGTCGACGACGAGATCGATCTTGTTCAGGACGACGGCCTGCGGTCGTGCGTCGAGCCCTGCGCCGTACGCTGCAAGCTCGGCGTCGATCGTGTCCCAGCGCTCAGCAGCGTCGCCGTGCGAGGCATCGATCACGTGAAGCAGGAGCTGCGCCCGCTCGAGGTGCGCGAGGAACTCGTGGCCGAGGCCGACGCCCTCGCTCGCGCCTTCGATCAAGCCGGGCACGTCGACGACGGTGAGCTGTCTCGTCGCATCCGGCGCGTCGACGGTTCCGAGCACCGGCGCAAGGGTCGTGAAGGGATACTCGGCGACCTTCGGGCGTGCATTGGAGATGCGCGCGAGCAGCGACGACTTGCCGGCGTTCGGCAGCCCCGCGAGCGCCGCGTCCGCGAGAAGCTTGAGGCGGAGCTCGAGCTCGGCCTCGTCGCCGGGGAGGCCTGTCTCCGCGAAGCGCGGCACCTGCCGCGTCGCACTCGCGAACCCGGCGTTTCCTCGCCCGCCGGCGCCTCCGTGCGCGAGCGTCACGCGCCCGTGTGGATGCGCGAGGTCTGCGACGAGGCGTCCGTCGGAGTCGAGAACCTGAGTCCCCATGGGCACACGCAGCTCGACATCCGTTCCGTCGGCCCCGTGCTTCCGCGCACCGCCGCCTGCGCCGCCCCGCCCCGCGGCGAAATAGCGCCTGCGGCGAAACTCCGACAGATCACGCAGGTCCGGCTCGGCGACAGCGACGACGCTGCCGCCACGGCCGCCGTCGCCGCCGTCGGGGCCGCCGCGCGGCACGTGTTTCTCGCGACGGAAATGAATCGCACCGTCTCCGCCGCGGCCGGCGACCACACGCACACGTGCGCGATCGTGGAACGGCGAGTCGCGACTCGGGTCGGCCATCAGGCGAAGCGTAGAGCGATGACGCCGAGAGGCAGCCTGAATACAGTGAGACGATGCAACTCCACTTCGCAGGCGAGGGCGACGGCACGCAGATCGCGAGCCTCTACGACAACGGCGTCGACACGGTGCCGGACTGGGTCTGGGAGCGCACCTCGCTCGAGGCGTTGAACGTGTCGCAGAACCGCCTCGTCGAGCTGTCGGAGCAGATCGGGCAGCTCGGACGTCTTCGCGTCCTCGACCTGGGGCACAACGAGCTGATCGAGCTGCCCCCCACGCTCGGTCTGCTCGCGTGGCTCGAGTTTCTCTACGTGAGCGACAACCCGCTCGGCGAGCTGCCGCTCGTCGTCACGCAGCTCGCCAATCTGCGCTACCTCGGCGCCGCCGCGAACGAGCTCACGTCACTGCCGGAGGAGATCGGAGCGCTCGCGAGCTTGGAGGAGCTTCGGCTCGACGGCAATCACCTGACGTCACTTCCGGACTCCGTCGCCGATCTCACGTCGCTCCGCGAGCTCTCACTCCGCGGCAACTCGTTCACCCGCGTGCCGCCCGCGCTTGCGGGCCTCGAACGTCTCGAGCAGCTCGACCTCCGTGCGAACCGCCTCGTGTCGCTTCCGAGCTGGCTCGCGCGCATGCCGCAGCTGAAGAAGCTCGACGTGCGGTGGAACTCGCTCGAAGGCGACCAGCCGGTTGCGGAAGCTTTGAGTCTCCGCGGTTGTAGGGTGCTTCTGTAGTGGCAGAAGACGAAGCACACGATGTCGAACCTGTAACGGTCGTTCCGAACGAAGGCGAGGCGATGGTCGCCTGCGGCTTGCTCCGCGCGAACGGCATCCAGTGCTTCTACCGCGCGGTCGGTGTGGGCTCGGGGTTCGGCGCCAACGTCGGCCCGTGCGAGGTGCTCGTGCAGCAGAGCGATCTCGAGCGTGCGAAAGAGCTGCTCGGCGAGCCGAGCTAGTCGCCGTCGACGACCGAGACGAACCGGCGGTCGCCCGACTGACGGAACGCGACCGTGCCGGCGCGCGTGGCGAAGATGGTGTCGTCCTTGCCGATGCCCGTACCGGGACCTGGGCGGAACCGCGTACCGCGCTGGCGGACGAGAATCATTCCGGCGGTTACGTCTTGCCCGGCAAAGATCTTGACGCCGAGCATCTTCGGATTCGAGTCGCGCCCGTTGCGCGACGAGCCGAGACCTTTCTTGTGCGCCATTAGTCGTGCTCCTTCGCTTCAAGCGCATGCTCGAGTGCTGCGATCGCGCCCTTTCGGTTCGCGTGCTTGCGCTCGTACTCGAGTGCGGCTTCGAGATTCGGCCGCCGCCATGACGGGGCCGCGTCGTGGATCTCCGCAACCGTGAGATCTTCGTAGCCCTTCGGCGGATGCGCGACTCGCGTCGGCTTCGCCTCCGGCTCGGCCGTTGCGGCCGCGGCCTTCGCTTCCTTCGCTTCCGTCTTCGGCTCGGCTTTGGGCTCGGCCTTCTCCGCCTTCGCCTTCGATGACCCGATCGACTCGATCTCGATGCGAGTCAGCGCAGCGCGGAAACCGGTGTGCTTTCGGAAGCCGCTCTTCGGCCGGTACTTCCCGATGCGGATCTTGTCGCCGCGGACGTGCTCGACGACGCGCGCGGTCACGGCGATCTTCGGGCTCAGGTCTGCCTTGCCGTCGCCACCGACGAAGAGCACCGACGGCTGGAAGGTCTTGCCGGCATCGGTCGCGAGTCGATCCACGAGCAGTCGTTCGCCCGGCTCGACGCGGTACTGCTTACCGCCCAGGGTGATGATTGCGTAGCTCATTGCTTGAGAGGAAATGCGGGCTCGGGAGCGCCGCAAGCGCCGGCCAGTCTAGCGAAGCGTTAGCGGTCGCGGGTGCGGTCGAAGTCTTCGATCCACTCGGACATCGGCACGTACGACGCATCGCTCCCTTCGTCGGCATCCGGCTCGGCACCGTTCGCAGCGGGCGGTTCTGCGAGTTCCATCGACGCCTCGGCCTCGACGGCTTTTCCGTTCGCGGCAGCAGAGGGTGACGCAGCGGCCTTGCGGTTCCGGCCTTTGCCGCCGCGTGATCCGCGGCGCGTGCGCTTCTTCGGCTTCGCAACCGGGTCTCGGCCGTCGCTCGGCGTCGCGTTCTCTTCGGCAGAGGGGTCCGTCTGCGTTTGCGCTCCAGACTCGACGACGGGTTCGTCGTCGGGTTCCCCGTCGCGGCCAAACGCGTCGTCCGGCACGTGGATCCGCACCGCCGGCGTCTCGCTCGACTCTGGCTGAGGCTGGGGCTCGGACACGTGGGATGGGGACACCTGGACCTGGGACGGCTGGGACTCGGACGCCGAGGACTGGGACGCCGAGGACTGGGACGCCGGGTCGATCTCGGGGCCTGCCCCATCCGGGCCTGCCCCATCCGGAGTCGCCGTCGCCCCATCCGGGCTTGGCTCATCCGGCCTAACCTCACCGGAGGCCGTTGCGCCGGCTTTCTTGCGCTTACGGCCGCCGCGAGAGCCTCGGCGCGTCCGCTTCTTCGGCGTGGGCGCCGCGTCGGCGTCGGTTTCCGGTGCCGGCGCCTCGACTGCCTCAGCGGCCTCGACCGCGAGTTCGCCGTCAGCCACGGCAGCGATTTCTTCGAGATCGTCGGATGCAAGTTTCGCCTTCGCTTCCTCAGAGGTTCCGGCGCCCTTTCGGACCGGCGGTTTCCGCGTCGGCTTCTCGGCCTCCCCTTCGGCGGTGAGCGGCGCGAGCCCGTGCGCCTTCTTCGCCGCAGCCGTCTCGACGACCGTTGCGTAGGCCGTGCCGTCGAGCACTCGCTCGATGCGCACCTTGACCTTCTTGCCGACGAGTCCGGCTGCGTCGCCGACGGAGATCGCGTGACCGTCGGCCTTCCCCACAGCCGCATTGACGTCGTGGCGGTCGACCTCCGCCAGCTCGACGCGAACCTCGTCGCCCTCGGCGAAAGGCGCCGACGCAGCGAGCTTCGCGACCGAGCCTTCTTCGAGCATCAAGAAGTGATCGCTATGGACGTCCTCGCGCCCGACGAGCATAAAGCGGCGCTTCGTCTGCTTCTCGAGCTCCGTCAGCCGCCCTGCGCCGCCGCCGATCAGAATCGCAGCCGTCTTCGTAGCCAGCTCGACCTTGAATGCCTGGCAGCGCGAGCCCGCGGCGAGGGCACGCAGCTTTCGCTCGATCTCGATCGCCGCCGTGTGCTCCGAGATGACGATCCCGTCGCCACCGCACGTCGGGCACTTGCGCGTCATAACCTCGCGAGGTCCGTCGGTGACGTTTTGTCGCGTCATCTCGACGAGCCCGAGCGGTGAGATCTCGACGACGTAGGTCTTCGTGCGGTCGCGCTCGAGCTCCGCGCGCAAGGCCTCCTCAACGGTCTGGCGGTTCTTCGGGTTCGCCATGTCGATGAAGTCGATGACGATGATGCCGCCGATGTCGCGCAGCCGTAGCTGGCGCACGACTTCCTTCACTGCCTCGAGGTTGTTCTTCGTGATCGTGTCCTCGAGCCGCGAGTTCGAGTTCTTGCCACGCCCGCCGACGAAGCGACCGGTGTTCACGTCGATCACCGTGAATGCTTCGGCGTAGTCGAAGATCAGGTAGCCGCCGGAGGGAAGATCCACGCGCCGGTCGAGCGTCGAGCGGACTTCCTTGTCGACGCCGTAGGCCTCCATCATCGGCGTCTTTTCCTTGTACCGCGTGACGCGCTCGACCATGTGCGGCGACGTCTTCTTCAAGTAGCCGACGATGCGCTTGTACGCCTGGTCGTTGTCGACGTACGCGTGCTCGAAGTCGCCGGTGAAGAGATCGCGTGTGACGCGAAGCGGCAGCTCGGCCTCTTGGTATACGAGTGACGGCGGCTTCGTTTCCTTCGCGCGCGACTGGATCGACTTCCACAGACGCTGGAGGAAGACGAGGTCTCGCTCGATGTCCTCCGCGGACGCACCTTCGGCGGCGGTGCGCACGATCACGCCGCCCTCTTTGACGTTGAGGTTCTTGAGGATGTCCTTGAGCCGCTGGCGCTCGTCGTCGTTCAAGCGACGCGAGACGCCGAGGCCTTCGCCCTGCGGGACGAAGACGACGAACCGGCCCGGCAGCGAGATCTGCGTCGTCAGGCGCGCGCCCTTCGACTTCATCGGATCCTTGACCGCCTGGACGAGGATCGTCTGGCCCTTCGAGATCAGGTCCTGGATCTTCCGGCCGTGGTGGCGGCCTTCGAGCTCCGGCACGACGATCTCGTCGACGTAGAGGAAGCCGTTCTTCTCGAGCCCGATCTCGACGAACGCCGCTTCCATTCCCGGCAGCACGTTGTCGACGACGCCGAAGTAGATGTTGCCGGCGATCGAGCGGCGCTCGGGACGCTCGAGGTAGACCTCCGCGACCGCGCCGTCCTCGAGGACGGCCACACGCTGCTCGCCGATGTCGACCGAGACGAGCAGCTCGCGCTTCGCCTCTGGCAGCGGCGCACGCCGTTGCGGCTGCCGGCGGCGGCCTTCCTGGCGCCGGCGCTCCTGCCGCTGCGACACGGCGCGCTCCTGCTTTCGCTCGGGCTTCTTCTTCGCGGGCTGCGTGTCAGCCGCGGCGGCCTCGGCCGCTTCCGGCTTCTTCGCGGACGCGGACTGGGTCTTCTTGCGTCCTGCACCGCCGCGGCTGCCGCGGCGACGCTTGGGCTTCGAGCTATCGGGTGTGTCGGCGGACGACGCGGCTGGCGTGCGTCCGGGTTTGTCTACGGGTTGGGCCGGTGCGGGAGCGGCAGCCCTTGCAGGCGCCGACTCCGGCGTCGAGGTCTTTCGACGGCGGAACCAAAGCAAGCGAAATCTCCTTGAGTGAAGCGCGCGGCTGCTGCGCCCAGAAGGGGGCGGCGCGCGCGCTGGGTGTCAGATGCAAAAGCCATCAAGAGCTTCCAGGGTAGCTGTATCGGCGGAACTCGGCCTTTGCCGTAGCCCTGCCGTCCGGCGCCGGTCCTACGATCCGCCCAATCGTGAGCGAGCTTGGAGGTGATCCGGTGCCGGCGAGTCGTCAGGCGGAAGAGTTGCTCCTGATCGAGGAGGCGGATGCCTGGTTCGAGTACCTCGAGGCGACGCGAGGGCAGTCGGACGGGCGCTACGGCGAGATCGAGCCGTGGGCGTGGGCGCGGCTCAGTCAGCGGCTTCGTGCGATCCGGGTGCGCAGAGCGAAGCTCAGGCCGGCGGCGGCCTAGGCGGTCGGACGATCGCGAACTGGAGCCCCAGCCGCAGCGCCCTGGGCCGCGAACCATTGTCTCGCGGCTTCGCCGACCGTGCGCGTGCCCGCATACGCAACGCCCGCCTTGACGGCGAAGCCGGCGAACGGAACGAGCACGAGCAGTTGCCGCGCGAGGGCGCGAAAGCCGTAGCCGGCGCCGATCGTGGCCGCGACCTCGGGTATGCGCTCGCCCTCCATCGACTCGCCGTGAGCCGCAGCGATGCGCAGGACGAGGCGAAGCTGGTTGAGCGTGAGCACCGGCAGATCCGTGCCGGGCACGAAGACGGCGGCGGCGACGATCGCGTTCTTGCGCGCGAAGCCGGCGACGAGCCGATCGCAGACCGCGCCGCGTAGCACTGGCAACCTCGCCGCGAGACCCGTCGCTTCCTCGCCGAGCTTGCTCGCGATCAGCTCGGCGATTGCTTCCACCGGGAACCCCGCGCCGCGTTCGAGCAAGACGATGTCGGTGGCGAGAACGAACGGGAGGCGGCCGTATTCCTCGGCGACGGCGACGATCGGAACGCGTGCGCGCCGTGCGCGCTTGAGCGCCTCCTCGTCGACGCCATCCCGACCGGCGATCTGGATGTAGACCGCAGCGCCGCGCGGGTCGCCGACGCGCACCGCGGCCGGGTCGCCGCCGCGCGTCAGCTCACGCTGCAAGACCTCGGCGAGAGGACCCTCGATCGCGATCGGTCGGCGATCCCCGGTCGACGCAGACAGCTCCTTTGCGAGCGCACGCAGAACTGAGATGCGAATCGGTAGCGCCACGGCCTCAGCGCGACCGGCCCGCGCGCGCACCACGACCGCGCGCGTGAATCGCGAGCAGCACGCCCATCGCACAGAGATTCGCGATCATCGACGAGCCGCCGACGCTGAAGAACGGCAGCGGGATCCCCGTGATCGGCGCAATCGCCATCGTCATCCCGACGTTGACGAAGATCTGGAACAGCAGCGCGACCACGATCCCGCCCGCGACGATCGCGGAGAAGTGGTCAGGCGCAACGGCGACGATGCGCAGGCCGCGCCAGATCAAAAGCAAGTAGAGCGCGAGCAAGAGCGCACCGCCCATGAAGCCCCGCTGCTCGCCGTACGACGCAAATACGAAGTCCGTTGCGTGCTCCGGCAGGAAGCCCTGCGTCGTCTGCGTCGCACCGCGCGTTCCGCGGCCGCGGAGCTGACCCGAGCCGAGCGCGATCTTCGACTGCTCGATGTTGTAGGTCGAGCACGTCGAGTCGTTCGAGCTTGGGTGCGTGAAGCCGGTGAGGCGGCACTCCTGGTACGGCTTCAGCACGTGCACGCCGGCCGCGGGCAGCGCCCAGAGGACGGCGACGATTCCGATTGCCGCCGCAGCAGCCGCGAAACCGAGGTGGACCCAGCGCGAGCCGGCGACGAAGAGCACCGCTGCAAGCGCGGCGGTGTAGACGAGCGCCGTGCCGATGTCCGGCTGCAGGAAGACGAGCACGATCGGGATCGATGCGAGGCCGATCGTCCGTGCGAACGTCCTGGCGGAACCGATGTTGCGCCCACGCTCCGTGAGGAAGCCCGCGAGCGCGAGCACGAAGAGGAGCTTGCCGAACTCGGACGGCTGGAACCGGAAGCCGAAGCCGAAGTCGATCCAGCGCTTCGAGCCGCGCACTTCGCCCTGGAGATACACGAGGATGATCGCGCCGACTGTGCTGCCGAAGATCCAGCGCCAGTACCGCCGGTAGAGGTCGGGGTCGATGAGCGCGAAGACGACGAGGCCGCCGAGGCCGATCGCTGCGTATGCAGCCTGCCGGTTCACGAAGTAATGGCTCGCGCCGGGAATGTCATGGCGCGTGATGCCGGCGATCGCCCACAGGCCGAGACCGACGATCGCGAGCACGGTGCCGAGAAGGACCCAGTCGAGTCGGCGGATCACCGACGCGAGCTCAGCGGCGTCGCCGCGGCGGTCACGCGTTCCGGCTCGTTGGGATCCTGCGTACTCGATCATCAGTCGGAGTGGATGTCTCCGGTTGTCGGTGCGGCGACGTGGAAGTACTGCTCGAACACCTTCAGCGCCGCGGGCGCCGCCGCTGTCCCACCATGACCGCCGTTCTCGATCACTGCGCAGACGACGAGCGTCGGATCGTCGTAGGGACCGTAGCCACACCACCACGATTGGTCTTGGAGGCCCGCGTAGCTGGGGAGCGTCACGAACTTCTCGGCGGTCCCGGTCTTGCCGGCGATCGGCACCTCGAAGTTGCTGAAGATCGCGGACGACGTTCCGAACGAGACGTGCGTCGCCTCGAACAACCCGCGGCGAACGACCTGGAGCGAGGCCGGGTCCAGCCCGACGACCGGCCGCGGCGCGGGCACGCCGGGCATCGGCACCGCAGTGCCGTTCGGGTTTTCGACGTCGAGGCGCAGGTGCGGTGTCACGAGCTTGCCGCCGTTCGCGATGAGCGCGTAGAAGCGCGCCATCTGCAGCGGCGTGACGAGCAGGTCCTTCTGGCCGATTGCAAGCTGAATCGAGTCACCTGGCTTCCAGAGGCGATCGACTTCCCAGCAGCATGGGTCTGTCTGCTTCGTGTAGCGGCTATGCCGCCAGTCGATCGTCGGTACGAGACCGCTCGATTCCGGACCGAGGTCGACGCCCGTCGGCGCGCCGAAGCCGAACCGCGTCGCCCATTTCTGCAACGGCTGCTTGCGATCCGACGGCAGAACCCAGAACCGGTTCCCGAGCTCGTAGAAGTACGTGTCGCACGATGCGGCGAGCGCCGTCGGCAGGTCCATGCCTTCGTTCACGAACGGATCCCAGTTCTTGAACTTGTGATGAGACCGGTCGTTCGGCGAGGTGTACGACGACGTGCACGGCAGGAGCTCGAACGGCGAGACGAGTCCTTCCTGCAGCGCGGCGAGCGCGGTGACCGGCTTGAACGTCGAGCCCGGCGGATACGTGCCCTGAACCGCGCGATTGATCGCCGGATAGTTTTTCCGTTGCGCCGTCTTCAGAAGCAGGCCCTGCTCCGCGAGCCCCGTCCTCCGCACCGGGGCAGTGAAGACCGACGGCTTGTATCGCGGCGCGGATGCCATCGCGAGGATCTCGCCGTTCCGCGGATCGAGCGCGACGATCGCGCCGCCCTGCGCTGCCCAGTGCCCGTCGCTCTGCGCGAGCCGGATGCCGAAGTCGAGTGCGTTCTCCGCAGCTCGCTGAACGCCCAGGTCGATCGTCAAGCGCAGCGTGCGCCCCTGCTGCGCGTAGCGGGTGTGCGTGAGCGCGCTGCGTGGATGACCGAGCGAATCGACCCGCATCCGCGCGATCCCCGCATGGCCGCGGAGATACGTGTCGTAATGACCCTCGAGACCGCTCTGGCCGATCTCGTCTCCGGGCTCATAGTCGGACCGCGCGCGCTCCTTCAGCTGCGTCGGCGAGATCTCGCCGACGTACCCGACGAGCTGTGCAGCAGCGGTCTGGTACGGGTAGTGACGCACCCACGTCTCGGCGAGCTGCACGCCGGGAAACTCATTGCGATGCTCGGCGAGGTAGCGCACGAGCGCATCGCCGACGTTGGTCTTGATCGTCACCGGCGTGAGCATGTCGCCTTCGTGCTTCTTGATCGCCGCTGCGATCTCGTACAGCGGCACACGTGCGAGCTGCGCGAGCCGGCGGAGCTGCACGTAGCGGTCCGCGTAGACCTTCGGCAGGTCGGCCGGCCAGATCTCGATCGCCGTAGCGGTCGCGTTGGTCACGAGCGGCACGTTGTTCCGGTCGACGATCAGCCCGCGGGGCGCTTGCAGGCGCACCGTGCGGTACTGGTTGTTGAGCGCGGTCTGCCGGTACTGCGTTCCCTGCAGCACTTGCAACGCCCACAGCCGGAAGAAGAGCGCGGCGAAGAGCGCGAGCGTGATCACCCCGAGGATCGCCAGGCGCATCGCGAGCCGCGGCGTCACCCGGTACGGCTCTTCGACGCTCCGCGAACGCGGCAAGAACGTGCGCCGCGGAGGCGTGGCGGCGTTGCTAGCCAAGAAGCTGAACCTCCGCTGCGCGCTCGTTCCAATCGGCCCCGCCGAGCAGTCGCCGCACGAGTGCGTAGACAGGCGCGGTCATCACGAGGTTCAGCAGGATCGTCGGCCACACATCCGTCATCACTGCTCCGGCCGGCGCGTGCCGGCCGAGCATGAAGTGGACGATCAGCGAGCCGAGGGCGTAGACGAACGTGACGACGGCGACGGAGACGAACGGCGCGTGCGTTCGATCGCGCCCGGTCGTCTCTCCGTAGCGGCCGATCCAATAACCGGACAGCGTCAGAAGGAGCGACGTCAGCCCCAAGGTCTCGAGCGTCGCCGTGTCGACGACGAGCCCGGCGAAGAAACCCGCCGCGGCCCCGACCAGCGACCCACGCAGAAGCGCGACGGCGACGAGCGTGACGAGCAGAAGGTCGGGCGTGCCTCCGAAGATGCGCACGGCGTCGAGGATCGAGACCTGCACGATCGCCGCGAGGAAGAGGATCAGCGCGACCTTCGCGTGATCGGCAAGGCGGGCGGCAATCACGGCAGCTGCGGCACCGGCTTCTTCGCCACGAGTGCGACGACGGAGTCGAGTGACGAGAAGTCGACGAACGGGTTCACCTGGATCTGCTTGAACGGCGCGATGTTCGTCTGGCTCACGTCGCCGACGGTGCCGATCAGGATCCCGCGCGGATAGAGGTCCGGATAGCGGGCGTTCTGCGTTCCGGCCGTCACGACGACGTCACCGCGACTGACGACTTTGTCCTTCGTCACGCGGCCGAGCACGAGCGTGTCGCCGGGGCCGTGCTGCAGCAAGCCGATCGCGCGCGACAACGGGTTCTCGTCAACCGACGCGACGGCGCTGTCCGGATCCGTCAAGAGCGTGACGACTGCGGTGTGCGGAGCGACGCGCGTCACCTGGCCGACGAGCTCGCCTCGAATCGAGACGACCGGCGTGTGCAAACGAAGACCGTGCGTCGAGCCGGCTGCAATCACGACGCGCTGCTGGAACGGACCTGCAGGTACTCCGATCACGCGCGTGTTCACGGGCCGATAGTCCACGGGGAACTGCGGCCCCTCTTCGTAGTGAAGAACCTGTCGAAGCTGCGAGAGGTCCTGCACGGCAGCTGTGTTCTGGATCTGCGCTTGCCGAAGCTCTTCGACCTCGCGGCGCAGCTTCTCGTTCTCCGACTTCGCATGCACGAGACCGGCGAAGTAGCCGTAGACGTCCCGGAACGGTCGCGCAACGCGCTCGGCGCCGACCTGGAACGGCCGAAGGACGGTCGTGCCGACGTCCTGCGCCCTGTGCAGCGGACCGTTTCCACCTTCGCGCACCGACAACGTGATCAAGGCGAGCGCGCAAACCACGAGCACGCCGAGCACGACGCGCCGCCGAACGACGCTGCGATTGCGAGAGGAATATGGCGAGGCGGCGGAACGCTGGACGGAGCCGGCCAGGACCGCCGCGCGTGCGATGCGGTTGCGAGGCACGAGCGAGCCCTAGGTTACCGGGCTTTTCGGAGGCTCAGGTCCAGGAAAAGTGCCGATACGAGCTCGTGCGGCTAGTACCTGCGGCCGTTCCGGCTGCGGGCGCGGGCCCTGGCGGAGCGATGGATCGCCTCGAACTCCTCGAGGCTCCGTCCAGAGCCGACCGCGACACACGTGAGCGGGCTCTCCGCGAGGTGGACGGGCATCTGCGTCTCGTGCCGGAGCCGTTCGTCCAGGCCGGTCAGAAGGCTGCCGCCGCCGGCGAGAACGATGCCACGATCCATGATGTCGGCCGCGAGCTCGGGCGGTGTCTTGTCGAGCGTCGACTTGATCGCCTCGATGATCTGGCTGACCGGATCGTCGAGCGCCCGCCGAATCTCTTCCGAGGTGAGGACGACGGTCTTCGGCAGGCCGGTGAGCATGTCGCGACCGCGAACCTCGGCCTGGACTTCGTCGCGCATGTCCCACGCGGAGCCGACTTCGAGCTTGATCTCTTCGGCGGTTTGCTGACCGACGAGCAGTTTGTAGTCGCGCTTGATGTGGTTGATGATTCCTTCGTCCATCTCGTCGCCGCCGACGCGCAAGCTCTGGCTGACGACGATGCCGCCGAGCGAGATCACTGCAACCTCGGTCGTGCCGCCGCCGATGTCGACGATCATGTTTCCGGTCGGTTCGGCGACGGGTAGGCCGGCGCCGATCGCAGCGGCCATCGGCTCCTCGATCAGATATGCCTGACGCGCGCCCGCGCTGAGTGTTGCTTCTTCGACTGCACGCTTCTCGACACCGGTGACTCCGCTCGGCACGCAGACGACGACGCGCGGATGCGCGAAGCGATGCTGGTGCACCTTCTGGATGAAATGCCGGAGCATCTGCTCCGTCACGTCGAAGTCGGCGATGACACCGTCCTTCAGCGGACGGATCGCCTGGATCGTTCCGGGCGTGCGGCCGAGCATCCGCTTCGCCTCGATTCCGACTGCGTGCACCTCGTTCGTGCGCGAGTCGATCGCGACGACCGACGGCTCCGAGAGGACGATGCCGCGCCCGCGGACGTACACGAGCGTGTTCGCTGTGCCAAGGTCCACGGCCATATCGCGGCCGCCGAAGCCGGTCATCGTGCTGAAGAGGCCCATCGGGAGCCCATAGTTCTAGCCGAATGGGCCCTGGGGTGCGAATCGGACGCGGCCGGTCAGCCGAAGCCGTACGTCCCAGGGAAACGTTCAGCCAGAAGCCGCACGAGGAGTGCGGCCGGCAGACCGACGACGTTCAGGTAGTCGCCTTCGATCCGCTCGACGAGCGACGCGCCGGAGCCTTGGATCGCATATGCGCCTGCGCGATCGCGCCACTCGCCGCTTGCAACGTACGCGGCGAGATCGCGCGCAGTCAGCTCGCGAAACGTGACGAACGTCGTCTCGTCTTCGACGACCTCCCACCCCGGGGTCACGAGACACAAGCCCGACACGACGGCATGCGTGCGCCCGGCAAGCGCCTCGAGCGTGCGCTCTGCCTCGGTCGCATCCGCGGCTTTGCCGTACACGCGCCCGCCGACGGCGACGGTCGTGTCGACGCCGAGCACCGGCCGGTCGCCTGCATCTGTCGCGACAGAACGCGCCTTGCCGGCAGCGTGTCGCCGCACGAGCTCGACGGGATCCGCATCCGGCGGATCGTGCTCGTCATAGCGGGGCTCGACGACGTCGAACGGGATTCCGAGCTGCTCGAGGATCGCGCGGCGACGCGGCGATCTCGAAGCAAGAAGAAGCGGCGGCGCCGGCGGCCGGCTCACTGCTTCCGCGCCACCCAGATCTCCTCGGCAGGCCACTGACGTCCCCACTCCGCAGGCGTGTCGCTGTAGTACGGGTGCGTCACCGCGTCGTCGGGCGCTTGCAGCTCGACGAGGCGCTCGATGTTAAAGCCGCTCGCTCGCAACACCGCAATCCAGTCACCATGCGTGAGCTGGAACTCGGTTCCGTCGCTGTCGCCCCACTGCTCGCGATGAAGTCCGAAGTACGGACGCTGTAGCTGCGTCGTCACTTGCCCCTCGTCTGGGAAGCACACGTGTGCAAGCGGCGTGCCGTGCAGGAACACGAGGCGGCCGCCCGGCCGCAGCAGACGCGCAGCCTCCGGAATCCAGCGATAGGGATCCGCCCAGACGGCGGCACCGTGCTCCGAGAACGCAAGGTCGAAGGCTGCGTCCGGGAGCGGCACCGACTCTCCAGGCGCCTCGACGAGCGGGAACTCGATGCCGGTCTCGGCCATCAGTCGACGCGCGGTGGCGAGTTGGGCGGGCGTTGGATCGACGCCGACGACGCGCGCACCGCGACGGGCGAGGCGCGCGGCGAAGTACGCGGTCCCGCAGCCGAGCTCGACGACGTCGAGACCGCCGACGTCACCAAGGACGCCGAGCGACGCCTCGGGCACGCCGAACACGCCCCAGGTGATCTCGTCCTTCGCCCACGCCCGCGCCGCCGAGACATCCGTGTATTCGGCGTTCCGCCGTGTCCAATACGCGACGTTCGCGTCGACGTCAGACAAGCTCGGCTTCTGAGAACCAGAGCGCAATTTCGCGCTCCGCGGTCGCCGGCGCATCCGAGGCGTGGACGAGGTTGTCCGGCATCGACGTCGCGAGGTCGCCGCGGATCGTTCCCGGCTCAGCGTCGGCTGGATTCGTCGCGCCGATCGTCTTCCGCATCGCCACGATCGCGCCCTCGCCTTCGACGACGAGCGCCCACGTCGGGCCCCACGTCAGGAAGTCGACGAGCTCGGCGAAGAACGGCTTGGCCGCGTGCTCTTCGTAGTGGCGCTGCGCGAGGTCGCGGCTCGCGCGCAGCAGCTTCCCCGCGCGCAGGGCGAACCCGCGGCGCTCGATTCGA
>JBKPRX010000097.1:0-26499 GCA_046734795.1 Actinomycetota bacterium | reverse complement strand
ACGAGCTCTCTGACGAACGCGTGCAAAACCGGGCGGTCCATGACGAAAGGCGGAACGGGGCGGTTCCGCGGCCGTTCATCGTAGATGCCGTCAGCAAGGCCGAAGTTGACTTTCGATGCCGCCGGTCGTAGTGTGGAAGCTCCGCTACCGAAAACGTTTTCGGACTTGATTGGAGGGGGGAATGAAAGGACGTCCAACGAGAGCGCTCGTCGTCGCGGTGGTCGCATTGGCTGCCGCGGCGGCGCTCCCCATGTTCGCGAGCGCAGGCTCGGCCCAGCACGAAGACCGCAACCTGCCGACGAACGCAAACTTCCTGGTTCCGAACCCGAACCCAGGGGCCGAGGCGCAGATTCACGACCTACGCGCAGCCGGTCGCGCTCACGACGCCGAGCTGATCGCGCAGATGATCGGGACTCCGCAAGCCGTCTGGGTGACGAAGGGGACGCCGAGCGACGCGCGGAAGGCGGTTCAACACGCGGTCGCACGCGCAACGAGCCAGCAGGCGATTGCGGTCCTCGTCGCGTACAACATCCCCGGTCGCGACTGCGGCGGCCTTTCGGCCGGCGGCGCCTCGACCACCGCGGAGTACAAAGCGTGGATCGACGGCTTCGCGGATGGCATCGCGAACAGCAAGGCCGTCGTGATCCTCGAGCCCGACGGACTCGGGCTTCTCCCGTCGAACTGCGGCGGACCGAATCCGTCGTATCCGTTCACCGACGCGCAGCGGTACGAGGAGCTGAACTACGCGGTCGATCGCCTCGAGCAGCAACCGCGCGCGATCGTCTATCTCGACGGCACCCACAGCGCGTGGCTGAACGTCGGCGACATCTCGACACGGCTCGTCACGGCAGGCGTCCAGCGTGCGCAAGGCTTCTTCCTCAACGTTTCGAACTACCAGTACTCGCCGAACCTCGCGCAGTACGGAACGTGGATTTCCGAGTGCATCGCCTACGCGACGACGGTGAACGTCGGTGACTACGGCAACTGTCCGAACCAATACTGGAACGGCGGCCCGCCGGGAACGATGATCGCGACGCTCCTCGGTCCGTGGACCGGCGTCGCGCTCGACAAGTCGGGCATCTGGAGCGACACCGCGACAAAGCCCGAGCTCAACACGTCTGGCATCAACACCCGCTACGCCGACATGCTCGGCGCCACGAAGCCGACGACGCGCTTCGTAATCGACACGAGTCGAAACGGCCAAGGTCCCTGGACGCCCACCACGTCGTACCCGGACGCGCAGGACTGGTGCAATCCGCCCGGCCGCGGCCTCGGGTTGCGGCCGACGGCCGACACCGGCGTTCCGCTACTCGACGCCTACCTCTGGATCAAGATCCCCGGCGAATCCGACGGCTCGTGCACGCGAGGCCTCGGACCCGCCGGCACCACCGTCGATCCCGAATGGGGGATCGTCGACCCGGCCGCCGGACAATGGTTCCCGGCGCAGGCGCTCCAGCTCGCCCAGCTGGCAGTGCCACCTCTCCTCCCATAACCCGACGACCCCGGGCGGCGGTGCCGTAGCACCACCGCCGCCCGGGCACTTGGGTCGGTGTATAAGGCGGCGTGTGCCGCCGCGCGAGATCACGAAGAACGACGTCACGTTCTTCGTCAACAAGACCGACGCGGCTACAAGCGCCACTACGTGTGTACGACGACGCACACCTCGATCTCATGACGTGCTCCGCCGGACTATCTGGCGCGTGATGGTGCCGCTCCCGATCCGAGGGTCGTTCGTGGTCGGTGTCGCCCTCCGTACGGACGAGCAGCTCGCGGACTAACCGTTGAACTTCTGCTGTGCGCGCTCGAGGCCTTCGACGTCGATCGTCTCGACGGCGTCGGCTGCGCGCACGACGAGCGCATCGACATCGTCCTCCGGCGCGAAGTCGGAGAGCAGGTAGTCCGCGAGCGGACGCGGGTCGCCGCGGCCGGGCCTCCCCACTCCGACGCGCAAACGCAAGAAGTCCTGCGTCTTCAGATGCTGCGCGATCGAGCGCAGGCCGTTGTGTCCCGCGAGTCCGCCACCGAGACGCGCCTGCAAACGGCCGAGCTCGAGATCGCTTTCGTCGTGCACGACAAGGAGTCCCTCGGGCTCGAGCTTGTAAAAGCGGAGCGCAGCCTGGACGGAGCGGCCCGAATCGTTCATGTACGTCTCGGGCTTCAAGAGCGCGACGCGGTGGCCGTCGATGCGGACCTCCGCGAGCTGGCCGGAGAACTTGCCGCGCCATGAGCCGTCGTGGCGGCGGGCGAGCTCGTCCACGACGAGCCAGCCGAGGTTGTGACGATGACGCGCGTAGTCGCGCCCTGGGTTCCCGAGCCCGACGACGAGCAGGTCGAGCGACGAGGCAGCCTCGCCCCGGCGTCGGAACAGCCGCATGAGGCGCTAGCCCTCGGTCGTGCCCTGGTCGCCCGCGGCGTCGCCGTCCGGCTCCGCCTCGGCGGCTTCTTCACCGGCCTCCGCCTCGGCGCCCTCAGCGGCCTCTTCATCTGTGACCGCTTCTTCTTCCTCGACGGCACGGGTCGGCATCGTCACGGTGGCGACGACGGTCTCGGGATCGTCCAGGAACGTGACACCGTCGCTGACGGCAAGATCGGCGACGCGGAGCGTGTCACCAATCGACATGCCGCTCACGTCGAGATCCAGATGCTCGGGCACCTCGAGCGGCAGCGCAGAGACGTTCACCTCGCGACTCACCTGCGAGAGCACACCGCCCTCGCGTACGCCCGGCGCGTTCTCGCCGCCGATGAGTTCCACGGTGACCGCCGCCTGGATCGGCTGGTCGAGGCGTACCTCCTGCAGATCGACGTGCGTCACGGTGCCGCGAATGCTGTCGCGCTGGAAGTCCTTGAGAATCGACGCGTGCTTCGCTTGCTTCCCTTCGACGACGACGTCGAGGATCGTGTGCAGGCCGCCCGCGCCACTCAGCGCACGCCGCAGCTCGCGCTCGGGCAAGCAGATTGCAATCGCCTCCGACCGTCCGTAGAGCACGCCTGGAACGAGCCCCTGCTTCCGCAGTCGCCGCGACTCCCGTGAGCCGAGCCGCTCGCGCTCGGTCACCGTCAATTGTGCGCGCTCACCAGCCATTTCCGGCGGCGAGTCTAGCGGAGGTGCGGTGCGCTTCCGGGACTTGCATTCTGCGAAAAAGATCGTTATACGATGGGCCTGTAATGACCGGACCCCGTCTGCGGCACTGCGGACGGATCGAGGACAAGGGGGTTCCATGCACGCTCTGCGTCGCGCTGTTGTCGCATTCATTGCGGTTGCGCTGCTGCTCGTTTGCGCAGGAGTCGCGGTTGCCGACAACTGCTACAACGCGAGCCGCCCCGGCGGCGACTTGAGCACGAATCCGGCCGACTTCCAGCAGCCGGTGCTCAAGGGCCGTTGGGTCTGGCTGCCAAGCATCGGCGCGCCCCTACCGGCATGGGGGTTCGACGTTCCCGAGAATTACCTGAACTCGGGCGGAGCCGAAGCATGGCTGCTGGAGAACACGCCGTACTGCGAGCAAGGCGGCGTCCTCTTCTACAACGGGCCGCGACAGACGGAGCACGGCGTCCAGAGCGGCTGCGGGTTCGAGTAGCCACGCGAGCGCGGGTAGCTTCGGCCTCGCCGGAGCTACCCTCGTTCACGCGCGAAGCGCAGCAGCACGGCAGCCGTTCGCCGCGGCTCTTCCACGAGCGGCGAATGGCCGCTCCGTTGCATCACGACGATGCGAAGGCCCCGGACACGGCGGTAGAGCGCGACCGCTTGCTCGTCGACGAGCCTGTCGTGCGCGCCCCAGACCACCATTCTCGGGATGCGGAGCTGCGCGAGTCGTCGATCGAGGCCACGCTGGTCGAGGTACCGGAGAAAGCCGCTGAGCGAGCCTGTGTAGGACGCGTACGTCATCCGGCGCACGTCGTGAACGTCGCGGTCGGGAACGCGGAATCCCGGTGCATACAAGACCTCGAGGCCGTTGCGGATCATCCCGTCGGGCACGACCGTCCACAGCGCCGGCCCGAGAAGCCGCCGCGGCGCCCACCGGCTCAAAAGCGGCAGGTTGAAGTAACGCGTTCGATCGTTGGAGTCCATCACGACGAGACGCGCAACGATCTTTGGGTCCCTCTCGGCGAGCGCCACTGCAATCGCGCCGCCCATCGAGTGACCGATGACGACCGCGTGGATCACGTGCAGCGTTCGGAGTGCCTCCGCGACGAGGCGCGCTTCGTTGTCGATCGAGTAACCGTTGCGCGGTTCAGCGGAACCGCCATGGCCCAGGAGGTCGACGCGCACGACGCGGTAATCGCGCGAGAGGATCGGCACGACTGCGTCCCATTCGTGCAGCGAGCTAGCGAAGCGATGGATCAAGACGATCGGCGGCGAAGCGCGCGGCCCGTCGACACGAACCTGAAGAGTCCCGTCGCGCAGCTGCAGGAGGCGACCGACGTCCGCGTGCGCCGACTTCGTCTCGTCGCGCACGACGTGCTCGTTGACGAGGAGTGCGACGACGATTCCGAGAGCCGCCGCTCCCACGACGAAGACGATCGTGCGCACGCTTCGTCGTCGAAAAGACACTGCTCGACGATCCTAGGAGCCTGCGCGAATCCACGCCTCCGCGTAAGGAATCCCCTTACGCTCGAGGTCGCGGTCGCTGGAAGAGCGCAGACGTCAGCGGTACACGGTTCTCCTCGAGCCACGATCGCCGACGCAAGATGCGATCACCGACGCCTTCCTCCCACATGCGCTCCCAGCCGCCGCCGCGCAGCTCGGCGTTCGCGCGCATCCGGTGCCACCCGCGCGTCGCGCCGTCGATCGCGACCTCGACGAACTGAGACCGGCCGCTCGCGTCGAGGTCGTACGCGTCGACGAAGAGCGCGAGCCGCCGAGGGGGATCGCCGTCGGCGAACGCAGGATCGCGATCTGGTTCCGGCATCAGCGGCACCCACCACATTGCGGTGTTGACGACGTCGCTCAGCCTGCTGCCGGGCCTTGTGAGATCGAAGTCGATCACCGCAGCTGGCACGCCATCGGAAAAGACGACGTTCTGCGGCGTCACGTCGAAGTGCGCGACGATGTCCGCAGGCGGACTCGGCGGCAGGCCAGCTGGTAGCCCCACGTCGACGTCGTCGCCGAACCAGACCGCGTCGGCAGGTGGAACAAACGCTGCGGACGCTTCGTGCAGGCGACGGAGGAGCTTCGCGACGGCGACGAGCGCTTCGTCCGCCGCGGCCCAAGCCTCCACAACCGGCTGGCCGGGCACGTCGCCCGGCACGAACTCGAGGATGTCGCGGCCGCGCGCGTCGACGCCGAGATACCGAGGCGCCCCGTCGAAGCCGACAGCCTCGAGGTGACGCAAGTAGGCAGCAACCGAATCCGACCAGGGCCGGCGCGGCCGGCGCACCGTTTCGCCGACACGGACCAGTCCTTCCGTGACGTCGCCGCCGGTGAGCGGGATCTCGACGGCCTCGCGATCCGGCACTGGGCGCTGAATCGCGGTCGCTAGAAGAGCTGGTTCTCGCCGCCGAAGATCGCCGACACCGAGTCGTCGGCGAACACGTTCATGATCGTCTCCGCGAGCAGGCCGGAGATCGGGAGGATCGTCATGTTGTCCGGCCGCCGAAGCGGGTCGATCGGCACCGTGTCGGTGACGACGAGACCCTCGATCCCGGCGCCGCCGAAGCGCTCGAGCGCCTCGCCGGAGAAGAGCCCGTGCGTCGCGTACAACCACACCTGCTTCGCACCGTGCTCTTTCAGCGTCGCCACGTTCGCGAGCAACGTCGAGCCCGTCATGATCACGTCGTCGCCGACGATCGCGATCTTGTCGCGGACGCGGCCGGTGATCTCGGTGATCTCGACGACGTCGTGCGCAGGCCGAGTCTTGTGCATGATCGCGAAGTCCGCACCAATCATCTCCGCGAAGCGCACCGCCATCTTCGCGCGTCCTTCGTCGGGTGCGACCGAGACGACGCCTGGGCCGCTCAGTCCGAGATCGCGGAAGTGCGTGGCAAAGAGCGGTAGCGCCGTCATGTGGTCGACCGGGATCGTGAAGAAGCCCTGAATCTGGCCCGCATGCAAGTCCATCGTCAGGACGCGATCGGCGCCTGCGAGCTGGAGCATGTCGGCCACGAGGCGCGCTGAGATCGGCTCGCGCGGCTTCGCCTTCCGATCCTGTCGCGCGTAGGGATAGAGCGGGATGACCGCGGTGATCCGTTTCGCCGACGCAAGCTTCGCGGCTTGGATCATGAACAACAGCTCCATCAAGTTCCGGTCGATGTCGTGTGCGCCCGTCTGGACGAGGAACACGTCGGCGCCGCGGATCGACTCGCCGTAGCGGATGTATGTCTCGCCGTTTGCGAACGTCTGCAGGTGGATCTCGCCGAGCTCGACGCCGAGCTTCTCGGCGATCGCCTGCGCGAGCTCGGGGTGCGAGCGGCCCGAGAAGAGCATGAGGCGCTTCTGCGGGCCTCGCTCGAGCCAGTGCTGCGGGCTCGCCTGCGGCCCGGGCTCTTGTGGTTCGAGGCCAGGCAACCGTGTGAGCTCAGTTGTCGCGATCTCGGTAGACATACCCTTCCTTGGTTTCTTGCTTGGGCGGGAACCCTGCCAGCGCGCCCGGCGGGACATCATCCGTGATGACGGAGCCCGCCGCAATCCAAGCATCGTCGCTAACCTCGACCGGCGCAACGAACGTATTGTCGACGCCGGTCCTGACGTTGCGTCCGATCGTCGTTCGCTTCTTCGGCTCGCCCGGCCGATGGTCGAAGTTGGCGGTCACATTCGCGGCCGCGATGTTCGAGTCGGCGCCGACGTCCGCGTCGCCGAGATAGGACAGGTGCGGCACCTTCGCGCGCGGGCCGATGTGCGCTTTCTTCAGTTCGACGAACGTGCCGACCTTCGCGTCCTCGTCGACGACCGTCCCGGGACGCACGTACGCGAACGGGCCGATCTCGGCGCCCGATGCGATGCGGACGCCGCCGCGGATGACGGTGTACGGATGAATCGTCACGTCGTTTTCGATCTCGACGCCGTGCTCGATCCACGTGCTCAACGGATCGACGATCGTGACGCCGGCGAGCATGTGCGCCGTGTTGATCCGGTCGCGCAGGATCGCCGCCGCCGCGGCCAGCTCGACGCGCGTGTTCACCCCCGGCTCGACGAACGACTTGTCCGGCGCCTCGTGGACGGCGACGGTCTCGCCGGCGTCGACGAGGATGCGAATCGCGTCCGTGAGATAGAGCTCGCCCTGAGCGTTCTCCGGTGCGAGCTGCTCGACCGCCGGCCACAGCTTGTCAGCCGCGAAGACATACATCGACGAGTTGACCTCGTTGAGCTCGAGCTGCGCGGGCGTCGCGTCAGCTGCTTCGACGATCGCAGCGAGCTCGCCCGCGTCGTCGCGAACGATGCGTCCGTAAGCGCGCGGATCGTCGGTGCGGAACGAGAGCACCGTCGCCGCCGCGCGACGATCGTGATGCGTTTCGAGGAGCTCGCGCAGAAGGTCGCCGGTCACGACCGGATGGTCACCCGGCACGACGAGCAGCTCCTTTGCGGCACCGACGCTCGCCCTTGCAGCGCGCACTGCGTCACCCGTGCCGCGCGGCTCGTCCTGGACGGCAACGGTGACTCCTTCGAATTCGTCTGCGCTCGCGGGCGAGCTGACGACGACGAGCGGATCTGCACCCGTCTCTAGCGCCGCCGCGATCGTCCAGTCGACGAGGCGTCGGCCGAGCAGCGGGTGAAGATGCTTCGGCGTCGCCGAGCGCATGCGCGTGCCGAGACCGGCAGCGAGGACGACTGTGGCGAGCTCGCTCATCGTGACTTTGGCTGGGGCGCCAGGATTCGAACCTGGGATCGCGGGACCAAAACCCGCTGCCTTACCGCTTGGCTACGCCCCAGAGCAGGGCTGCAACTCTAGCGTCGGTCCAGGAAGAGGTAAACGAGACCGAGCACGGCGCCGATCACGATCGCTGTGATCAGGGCCCACTTGACGATGAAGCCGAGGATCGACGCGAGAGCCGCCATCAGCTGCGACGCCGCGAGGATCCAGAGCAGTTCGCGGACGGTCTGCGAGTCGCTTCTGCGGCCGAGGGCCCAGAGGAAGAGGCTGACGACGGCGAGGGCGATCACGGACCACTTCGTGATGTCGTGCGAGAAGAGGACAATCAGCGCCTCGATGACGGCGATCCAGATCGAGATGCGCACGCGGCGCGCCTCGAGCCATCGGCCCGCGCGGCTCGACCCGGGCTCGATCGTGCCGTGATTGGCGAGGTCGCTCATCGCGCGGGAAGCTACCACGCCGGGGTCGTGATCCAGGTTCGGCCGACGCCTTGCACCTCGCGCTCTGCAGCCAGCGCGGCGGTTTCGTCGGAGAACAAGCCGTACACCACGGGCCCGGCTCCAGAGCTGTCGGCCCGGAACGCGCCGAGGCGGCGCAGCTCGAGCGCGTATGGGGAGGTTGCGAGATCGTTCGCAGGCAGCACGGCAAGATCGCGTTGCGCGAGCGCGTCGCGGAGCGCAGCGCGCCTGTCCTCCCAGCCTGTCGAACCTTCGCGCTCGTCGAAACGCCGGTAGACGTCGGCGGTCGACGTCTTCGTCTCGCCGTCGGGAAGCAGAAGGACGACGTGGTAGTCGCGCGGGAGCTCCACATGCTCGAGGTCGGTCCCGTCGCCGGTGCCGAGCTGCGGGCCTTCGCGCAGAAAGAACGGCACGTCGGCACCCAGACGGGCGGCGATGCGGTGGAGCTGCTCGTGTGAGAGCCGTGAAGCGAGCGTGTCGTTTGCGAGTTGCAACGCAGTCGCCGCGTCTGAGCTGCCGCCGCCGAGGCCGGCCGCGACCGGAATTCGCTTCTCGATGCGCACACGCCACTCGGGCTCGACGCCCGCTTCGCCGGCGAGGTCTTCGAGTGCGCTGCGAACGAGCGTGTCGGCTTCGAACCCTTCGACGACGAGACCGTCGCTCGAGGGCTCGAGCTCGACCTCGTCGGCCAGCGCGACGCGTTGCATGATCGTCACGACCTCGTGCTTTCGGTCGTCGCGCAACGGTCCGACAACGAGCGCGAGGTTGATCTTCGCGTGCGCCCTCATGCGAGAACGCCGGCGAGCTCGACGAACTCCGGCGGACTGAGCGCCTCCGCCCGCAGATTCGGCTCGCGAGCAATCGCACGCAACGCGTCTTCCGCTCGTCCGCGCGTGCAGAACCCCGCGAGCTCGACCGAGTTGGCGAGCGTCTTGCGGCGATGCGCGAAGGCGGCGGCCACGAGCCGCTTGATCTCGCGAAACCGCGACGGCAGCTCGGTGCGCTCGAACGCGACGAGCGCAGAGTCCACGTTGGGGGGTGGACGGAAGACAGTCCGCGAGACCGGGTGGAAGCCCGTGCGCCGCGCGGCGAGCTGGACGAGGACGGACACGGCACCGTACGCCTTCGTGCGCGGCTCGGCGAAGAGGCGATCTGCCACCTCGCGCTGCACCATGACGCACCACAGGTCGATCGTCGGCAGGCCGTCGAGGCTTTCGACGATGAGCGGCGTCGCGACGTTGTACGGGAGGTTCGAGACAAGCTTCGTCGAGGGTGGCGAGAGGTCTGCGAGATCGAGTTGGAGCGCGTCGCCGAAGGTGAGCTCGACGTTTTCGCCGGCGTCGCGCAGGTGCGGCTCGAGCGACCGGTCGAGCTCGACTGCGTGCACGCGCGCGACTCGCGCTGCGAGGTAGCGCGTCAGGATGCCGAGGCCGGGACCGATTTCGAGCACGACGTCATCGGTGCGAAGTCGCGCGAGCCGGTCGATCACACCGAGGATGTTCTCGTCGACGAGGAAGTGCTGGCCGAGCTGCTTCTTCGGGACGACCATCAGCGAAGCCGATCGAAGCACGAGCCGGCATTCCGTTCGATCTGCGCGTCGAGCTCATGGACGTCGTCTCCGCGTGCATCGGCAAGCACGGCGAGCGTGTGGACGACGTGCGCCGGCTCGTTCGGCCTTCCGCGCACGGGCTGAGGTGCGAGATACGGACAGTCGGTCTCGGCCAGAAGGCGTTCGGCCGGCACCGCTCGAGCCGCTTCGCGGAGGTCTTCCGCCTTCGGGTACGTGACGTTGCCCGCGAAGGAGATGTACCAACCGCGCTCGAGCGCCGGCTCCAAGAGCGGCGGCGAAGAGAAGCAATGCAGCACGACCGTGCCTTCGAAGCCAACCAGTGCGGCGACGGTGTCTTCGTCCGCGGCACGTGTGTGCACGACGATCGGCAGGTCGGCGCGGGTCGCGAGCTCGAGCTGCCGAGCGAGCATTCGCCGCTGCGCGTCACGCGGCGCGTAGTCGCGGTAGTAGTCGAGGCCGATCTCGCCGATCGCGACGACCTTCTCGTGTGTGGCGAGCGTCTCGACCTCGTTGAGAGCGTCGTCGCCGGCATCGCCCGTTGCGTGCGGATGGATCCCGACGATCGCGTAGACGTCTTCGTGCTCCTCCGCGAGCCGGAGCGTCGCCTTGATGCGTCCGACGTCGGTTCCGACGCTGAGGATCTTCGTGACCCCGGCCGCGCGAGCGCGAGACAGTGCTCCGTCGACGTCGTCAAGTGCGTCGAGGTGCGCGTGCGTGTCGATCACGCTTCGTGCTCGCCGCGCTCCATGCGCGAGAGCTCCTCCTCGACGACGCTCGGATCGAGCTTGCGGAAGAGCGGCTGCGGTTCGCGGATCGTTTGTCCCGGGGGGAGGTTGCTCGGCTCCCAGGAACCGGTCCACGTCTCGTAGGCGCCGGTGAGGATCTCGTGCGGGTCTCCGTCGTCCGCACCGACCTCGCGTAGGGCGAGCGGCCCGGCAATGAACCCCTCGTAGCCGAGCAGCTCGTGAACCTTCTGCGAGCTGAAGGGGAGAAACGGTGCGAACAGCGTCTTCAGGTTGTCGACGCAGCGAAGCGCCACATACAGGACCGTTGCCGCGCGTTCACGATCGGACTTGACGAGCGCCCACGGCGCTTGATCTGCGACGTACTCGTTCGCGCGGCTGGAGAGACGCATCGCTTCTGCGATTGCTTGGCGGAAGCGTGCACTCTCGATTAGGGCGCCGACGCTCTCGAAGCCCGCTTCGACGTCCGCGAGAACCGCACCGTCGGCGTGCGTCAGCTCACCCGGCTGCGGCACCGCGCCGAAGTTCCGGTGGGCGTTCACGAGTGTCCGGTTGACGAGGTTGCCCCAGTTCGCGAGCAGCTCGTCGTTGTTGCGGCGGACGAACTCCGACCACGTGAAGTCCGTATCTTGCGTCTCTGGTCCGGCCGCAGCGAGGTAGTAGCGGAGCGCGTCGGCGTCGTAGCGGGCGAGCACGTCGCGGACGTAGACGACGACGTTCCGGCTCGTGCTGAACTGCTTGCCTTCCATCGTCAAGAACTCGCTGGCGACGACGTTGTACGGAAGCTCGAGCCGTCCGCGGCCTGCGCCGTACTCGCCTCCTTCGCCGTAACCGAGGAGCTCCGCCGGCCAGATCACCGTGTGGAAGACGATGTTGTCCTTGCCCATGAAGTAGAAGTGGCGCGCGTCGTCGTTCTGCCACCACTCGCGCCACGCATCTGGCGTACCTCGGAGGTGCGCCCATTCGATGCTTGCGGACAGGTATCCGACGACGGCGTCGATCCAGACGTAAATCCGTTTCTCCTCGGGCGGGTAGCCGGGGACCGGCACCGGAATGCCCCAGTCCAGGTCGCGCGTAACCGCGCGGGGCCGCAGATCCTCGATGTACCGCAGCGAGAAGTTGCGGACGTTTTGCCGCCAATGTGCTTGCGCGGCGATCCACTCCGTCAGGCGCTCCGCGAAGGCCGGCAGGTTGAAGAAGAGGTGCTTCGTGTGGCGGAACTCCGGTGGCTGTCCGTCGATTCGCGATCGCGGCTCGATCAGGTCGCCAGGGTCGAGCATGTTGCCGCAGTTGTCGCACTGGTCACCGCGAGCCTGCGGAAAGCCGCAGATCGGGCACGTGCCCTCGATGTAACGGTCGGGTAGCGTCTGGCCTGTCGAGGCCGAGAACGCGCCGAGTGTCTCGCGCTCTTCCAGATATCCCTTCTCGTACAGCGTGCGGAAGATGTCTTGGACGACGCTGTAGTGGTTTGCCGTCGTTGTGCGTGTGAACAGGTCGTACGAGAGGCCGAGGTCGCGGAGGTCATTGCGGATGACCTGGCTGTACCGATCTGCGAGCTCACGCGGCGAGAGACCTTCGCTCTCCGCCGCCACCATGATCGGCGTCCCGTGCTCGTCCGTCCCACTCACCATCAGGACGTCGTTCCCGCGCAGTCGGTGGTACCGCGCGAAGATGTCGGACGGGACGCCGAACCCTGCCACGTGTCCGATGTGGCGCGGGCCGTTCGCGTACGGCCAGGCGACCGCGACCAAGATCTTCTCCGGCTTCGACACTTCGAGGGGCTCCGTTCGCTTGCGATTCGCTCTCCGCGCGCGCGAGCTCGTTCGGGGTCGCGCGCAACGGTCGAGCGGTGTAGATCATACGAGCGGCTTTCGAAAACGCCGCTGCGGCGATCGCGAGCACGCTGAGCAACGCGACGACCAGATTCAACGGCAGCAACCTGTGTTGCGGACGCGCTGCGCCGTCGAGGCGTTCGTCGGCACGTCGCCGAAGTGCGACGACCCCTGACTCTGCGTCTGGACGGACCGCTAGTCGCCCACGCACCGCTCGTGACCTCAGCACTCTCGACGCCGGCGCGGTCGCATCTCGAGGAGCCGAGGCTCGCCGCACCGATGCCGTCTGCGTCGGCTCGACCGTCGAACGGTCGTTTGCGGCCGCGATCGGTGTCGCTCGGGCGTCGCGAATCTCTCCGAGACCTGCGATCGCGACGCCGAGCTCGGTCGTCGTCGGCACAGCCATCGTTGGCGGCGCCGGAGTCTCCTGAGGGGCGGTGTCGGGAAGATCATTGGTCGACGCCGATTCACCGCCGGCAAGCACAGCGCGTGCATTCGACTGCGGTTCGACCTCAGCGGCCGGTTCCGAGGCGAGCGCGGGTTCCGAGACAGTCGCTTCGTCCCCTGTCGCGGTCGGATCACCCGGGCCGCCGCCCGCAGCGCCGACTGCGCGCGCCCCGGGCGACGACGCGGCAGAAGCAGCCGGGAGCGGGACCGGTTCCGGGGACGCGGGAGCTCGAGGAGCGCTCGCCGTCGCAGCGGATGCCGAGCCGGCCGCGACAGCGCTTTCCGCGGATCGTGCCGTTGCCGGAATAGCTGTCGAAGCTGTCTGACCCTCATTCACCGTCGAAGGCGGACTCGCGCCGACGGATGAACCCGTCGTCGCTTGCGAGCGCGCAGTCGTCACCTCCGAGCCGGTCTGCTCGGACTCGACCGCCGGTGCCGGAGTCGACGGGGCGACTGCCGGCGACGCGACCGGCGCAGGAGTCGCCTGCGGCGGCGCCGGAGGCGGCGGAACGACGATTCGCGGCGGCAGGAACGAGAGCGGGTCGAGGTACCCGTTCGGGTCGGACGCGACCCGGATGCCGAGGTGGACGTACGCCCCATCGACCTCCGCGTCACCGGACGGACCCACTGTCCCAATCGGCGAGCCTTCGGCAACGCTGGCGCCACTTCCGACAGAGATCGAGCCGAGGTGGACGAACGTGACCGCAAGCCCGTCGCCTGTGCGAATCGTGACCGTGAGACCGCTCGACGGCACCGAACCAGCGAACGTCACCGTGCCGCCCGCCGCAGCGAGCACCGGCGCGCCCGCCTGCGCGGCGATGTCGATGCCGCGATGCTCTCCGCCGCCGTAAGGGCTGCCACGGTCGAAGTTGAACGGTCTCACGACCGGACCGTCGGCCGGCCACGTCCACGCAGCCGCCGGCCCGACCAGCACGAAGAGCGGAAGTACAAGCACAAGCACGAACACGAACACGAGGACGACGCGCCGCATCATCGACACCACCTTTACGCCAGCTAGAGATCGTTGTCCAGATTGAAAACGGAGGGCGCACGCTAGCAGGCGGTCGTCCTTGTTGTCAAATCTGCTTACTGATCCAGCGTCTGCCGGTAAAGACGATTCCGCGCGACGCCGCTCAGCCGCGCGACGACGTCGGCGGCCTGTCGCCTCGAGACGCCCGCGGCAAGGAGCTCGGCGAGCGCGTCGAAGGCAGTCGACTCCTGTGGCGCCGTCGCGAACGCTCCGAAGACCAGCGTGATCTCGCCCTTCGGTGGATCCGCAAAGCGTTCCGCCGCGTCGACGGCGGTGCCGACGACGATCTCCTCGAATCGTTTCGTCAGCTCACGACAGACGGCGACGTGGCGCTCCGGCTGGACCGCGGCGAGAGACGCAAGCGTCTTCGGCAGCCGTTGCGGCGACTCGAACGCAACCGCCGGCCAGTCCGACGCCGCAAGCTCGGCCCACACCGCCTCGAGCGCCTTTTGCCGTCGGGGCAGAAACCCCAGGAACTGATAGCGCTCCGCGACAAGGCCGCTTGCGACGAGCGCCGTCTCCACCGCCGAGGCGCCCGGCAGAACCGTCACCGGAACACCCGCCGCACGCGCCGCGGAGACGATCCGCGCACCCGGGTCGCTGATGCCCGGAAGGCCCGCGTCGGTCACGAGCGCAACGCGCTCACCGGCGACGAGCCGCGGTACCACCTCGTCCGTTCGCGACGCTTCGTTGTGCTCGTGGTACGAGACGAGCTGCGCGCGGATCCCGTGGCGCTCGAGGAGGATTCGAGTCCGCCGCGTGTCTTCGCAGAGCACGAGATCGGCTTCGCGAAGCTCGGCGAGGACGCGCAGCGTGACGTCCTCGAGATTGCCGATCGGCGTTGCGCAGACGGCGAGCGGCATCAGCCGCGCTCGGGCGTGTTCAAGCCGCCTCCACGCCGGCGAGCTCGAGCGCCTCGAAGCCGACGAAAGCCGCACCGATGAGGCCTGCGGCCGTACCGAGCTCCGCGCGTACGAGTCGGACCGAGTCACGCCCGGGCGGAAGCGCCTGGCGCCGGAGCACGGCCTCGGCTGCGGGAACGATGTAGTCCCAGCCTGCGATTCCGAAGCCTCCGCCGATCACGACGCACTCCGGCTCGAAGACGTTCGCGATCGTGTCGAGCGCAGATCCGAGGTAGGCACCGACTTCCGCGAGCAGATCGCGCGCGGCCGTGTCGCCTTCCGCAGCGAGGCGGACGAGGCGATGGGCGTCGGCAGCCGGCCCGAACGTCTCCTGCGCCGCGGCCGTGGCCGCCGTGCCGCTCACGTACGCCTCGAGGTGGCCGCGGCCGGTGCACGTTCCCTGGCAGGGGCGGCCGTCGTGAACGATCACCATGTGCCCGAGCTCGGCGCCGCCCCCGGTGGCGCCGCGGTAGGGCCGGCCGCCGAGGACGAGACCGCCGCCGCAGCCGGTCCCGAGCGTCAGCATCACGACGTCGTCCGCGCCACGCGCGGCTCCGACTTTCCACTCCGCGATCGCGGCCGCGTTCGCGTCGTTGTCGATCCCGACCGGCACGCCGAAACGTTCGCGCATGCGAGCACGAAGCTCGACGTTTTGCAGCGGCGGAATGTTCGGCGCCTGCAGGACGATGCCGTGCTGCTGGTCGATCGGCGACGGCACTCCGAAACCGATCGCCGCGACGTCGTCGTCGAGGAGCTCGGCCACCGACTCTTCGAGGGCCGCGAGGAACGCGTCGATCGTGTCGGTCGGCGTCATTCGCTCACGCCGGTGCACGACCGTTCCGTCGGCGTCGACCACGCCGGCGAGGATTTTGGTGCCGCCGACGTCGACGCCGATCGCGTGGGACCCGGCCATTCGCATCGCTACCCTACTTCCCTCGATGGCCGCCGGAGAGAAGCCGTATCGCGTCTACCGTGGCGGCCGCCAAAAGGGGAAGGTGCCGCTACAACGCCGCGCCGGTACGCCTTCGAGCGGCAATGGCGCGGGCGGAACCGTGTCACCGCCGCGGCCCGATGGAATGCGCGTCACGCGGCCGCGACGCCGTTGGAGCTGGAAGCGCCGAATCGCTGTCGGCGCGCTCGTCGTGTTCGTCTTTCTCGTCGTGTGGGCGGTGTTGGGGTATCTGTCGGTCCGCGGCGGTGTCTCCGACGCGAACAAACGGCTCGAGCGGACCGCGCCGGGCGCGGTGTCGGCGCTGACGAAGCAGGACGGGATCCTGCTCACTGCGAGCAGCGACATCCTTCTGCTCGGAACCGACCATTCGCAGATCGCCTCGCGCGCAGCCGACAGCCATTCCGACTCGATGTTGCTGTTGCACACTGACCCGGGCCGGCATCGCCTCGTCTATCTATCGATTCCGCGCGACCTGCGCGTTCCGATCCCGGGACACGGGGACGACAAGATCAACGCGGCGATGCAGATCGGCGGGCCAAAGCTCGCGATCCAGACGGTGCGCGAATTCACCGGGCTCGACGTCGACCACGTCGTCGTCGTCGACTTCAGCGACTTCGTCAAGTTGATCGACAAGGTCGGAGGCGTCGACATCAACGTGCCGTCGCCGATCCTCTCGAACCGGTTCGACTGCCCGTACTCGACTGCGGCGCGCTGCCAGCAGTGGCCGGGCTGGCGATTCAAGAAAGGCACGCAACACATGGACGGCCATCGCGCGCTCATCTATTCGCGCATCCGCGAGAACAAGCTGCACGCAGAGAGCGACGTGACGCGCGGCGCGCGGCAGCAGCAAGTCATGCAGGCGTTGCTCTCGAAGCTCGCGAGCGGAGGCACGTTCTTCCGGCTGCCATTCGTGGGCGGCGACCTCATGAAACCGATCTCGACCGACCTGTCGACGAACGAGTTCATGGAGCTTGCGTGGGTGAAGTTCCGCGCCGGGAACGTTCTCCATTGCCGGCTCGGCGGCGAGGATCTCGGCGGCGGCTACCTGACCTCGAGCGAGCAGAACGCGACGGTGATCCAGATGGTGCTCGGCAACTCCGCCCCGCAGCCGCCGGCGCCGGGCTCGGGACCGTACGGCCCCGGCTGCGTGCACGGCCTCGAGGGTTTCCTGTCCTAGGCCTCGGCGGCCTTTTTCGGCTCGGCCGGCTTGGACGATGCGCCGTCCGAGGACGACGAGTCGCTCTTCGAGGAGTCCGATGAGCCGGAGTCGCCGCCCGAGCCTGAGTCGCCACCGGACGCGGCGTGGCGCTTGCCCTTCTTCGCGTAGTCCGTCGTGTAAAAGCCCGAGCCCTTGTAGTGGATCGCGACCGGGTAGAGGACAATCTCGACCGGCGAGGCGCCGCACACCTCGCACTCCTCGGGCGCGGGGTCCGTCATCCGCTTGAAGAGCTCGAAGACGTGACCGTTCGGACAACGGTATTCGTAGATGGGCACAGCCCGCGGAACGCTAGCAGCGGCCATGGTTGACGCTTTCGCAACCGAAGGTCAGAGATCGCGGCGACGGAACGCGACGACCATCGTCGCCGCGACGCCGACGACGTAGGCCACGGTCCACAGCCGGATGCCCCACCCGTGAACGTACGCGCCACCGAATGGTCCTAGCTGCAACAGGAATCCGGTCAGTCCCGACGCGTCGGCGGTGATCTGCCGCAGCGCATCTTGGTAGAGCGCCTCGAACGGGAGCGCCCACGCGGCGATCGTCGCGGCATGAGTCACGGAGTGCGAGTTCAAGGCGTGGCCGATCGAGCCGAGCAGCCCGGCGACGAGCCCCGCGCCGAAGAGCATGAAGATCGCGATTCCGTTCGCGGTCGCCGAGAGGAAGACGGTTCCAAGGAGCGAGAGCAGCGTGACGACGAGCACCGCTGCGACGAGCTCGAGGCTCGGAACAACAAAGCGATCGGGCCACCAATGTCCAATCGCTCCGGTGACGACGAGCGCGCCGAAGTAGACGAGCGAGACGTAGACCGCGCAAACGCTCGCAGCGCCGAGGAAGCGCGCGGCGAGGAACCGACCGCGACCGATCGGCCGAACGACGAGCGGCTGCAAGAGCCCACGCTCGGCATCTCCGGAGACGGCGCTGAGCGTCAGGAACACGGCGAGCACGACGCCGAGGAAGAGCGTCGCGAACATCGCCAGCCCGAGGAGGAACGCACCGGCGAACGTGCGCGGCTCGACGTGGACGTCGGCCGGCACCGTGAGCCTCAGGTTGTCGACCTCGCGGAAGACGTAGTGGTTGACGACCGCGTAGAGCGCGAGGAAGACGAGCGTCAGGAGCAGAACGACGACGAACACCTTCCGGCGCACGGCCTCCTGCACGACGTAGCGCGCGATCGTGAGCGTTCCGCTCATGACGTCGCTCCGCCGACGGCCTCGAGGTAGACGTCCTCGAGCGTCGAGGTGAGGACGCGCACGCCGTACACCTTTCGCCCGGCCGCGACGCGCTCGGCGACGAGGCGCGGCGCATCCTCTCGTGTGGCGCCCGCGATCGTCTCGAGGCCTGCGTCGGTGTCCAGCTCCACACCGCGCGGGCTCGCAAGCTCCGCCGGCGTTCCTGCGGCGACGACACGACCGCCGAGGAGAATCGTCACGCGATCGCACACGAGCTCGATCTCCGAGAGCAGGTGCGAGTTCAAGAGGACGGCGACGCCTCTGCCGCGCAGCTCCTCGAGCAGGAGACGCACGGTTCGACGACCGACCGGGTCGAGCGCGCTCGTCGGCTCGTCGAGGAGCAGCACCCTGGGTTCGCCGACGAGCGACTGGGCGATCCCGAGTCGCTGCTGCATGCCCTTCGACATCGTCTCGACGCGGCGGTCGCGCGCGTCCGCCAGCGCGACCAGCTCCAGAAGGCGCTGCCGCTCGCCGGTGCCGCCGCGCGAGCCGGCGAGCCGCTGGTGCAGCTGGAGCACCTCGTCCGCGGTGTACCAGCCTGGGAAGCGGAAGAGCTCCGCCAGGTAGCCGATCGCGCGCTGTGCGGAAGCCGATCCCGGCGCCGCGCCGCAGACACGGAGGTCGCCGCGCGTCGCGCGGACGAGGCCGCACGCGATCTTGACGAGCGTCGATTTTCCCGCGCCGTTCGGGCCGAGCAGGCCGACGAGCTCGCCCTCGTCGACGTCGAGATCGACACCGCCGAGTGCCTCGACGCGGCCGTAGCGTTTGACGAGACCGCGGGCGGCGAGGGCGGGCGGCACTCCGCGAGGGTAGCGGCGTCAGTCGTCGAGCTCGTCGCGAGCGGCGGCTTCGGCGACGAGCTCGCGGTAGCACGGCGCGCTCTCGAACGCCGCCAAGCCGGGTGGATGATGCAGTCGCTCCCGACGCCGCCGCGCGAGCTCACGGCGCCGCCGCGCTGTCGCGACCGCGGCGGACGCTCCCACGACTCCGCCGATGAGGAAGGAGCGGACACGTCCACCTCGTTCGTCGGTCACGGCGACATTGTCTCAGCAGCGCCTCGTCGGCGGCAGATCTGCCCTCGATCCATTCGCCCGACGCCGAGGCCCGCCGCTCCAGCCACGCGCGGCGCGGAGCGGCGCGACGCGTGGTCATCGACTGAGCAGGAGCTCGAAGTTGTCCCAGCACGCGCGCGTGTTCGGATGATCCGGCCGACTGCCCGCTCGAGGATCACGAGGCACCGGCAAGATGTCCGAGCTGCCGCTGTCCGCGAGATCGCGACGCGGCTCGATCCGGCGACAGACGAGCGAGTGCGTGCGCGCGCGTCGAGGTTGCCGATCGACGAGGTCCTCGAGCTGGCGCTCAGCGCAGCCGCAAACGGGCGGCCTGGTCGACGTACAGGAGCGCGGCGCCGATGAAGACGAGCGGCGCGAGCACGAGATCCGCGAGGAAGCCTGCCACGAGCTGCGTTTGGTCGCTCTGCGTGCGCAGCAGCAGAAGCAGCGCATAGCGGCTGAGGAGGTACACGAGCGCGACGGTGAAGACGCCGCCGAACGCGTGGACGTAGTCGACTCGGCCGAGCTCGAGTCCGCGGCGTAACGCCGCTCGAGCACCGAGCCGCTCGGCGACAGCCGCAGGCACGGCAAGCCCGACGAGCGCGAGGAACGCGAGCCCCGGAACGATGAAGAGACGCAAGAGCACCGGGAAGGGCAGAAAGACGAGCAAACCGACTCCGAAGGCGGTCAGCGCACTGCGACGTGTCAGCTCCGCACCCGTGACGATCGCCGACGCACGCACGTAGGCCGCCGTCAGAAGCGGCGAGCACGCCCAGAGCAGCAACGTCTGTGTCCTCGTCGAGTGGTCGAACGAGAGGACGTTCACCGCCGCCATCGCCGCGCCGAGCGGCAGAGCCGCCCAGAACCGGTCGCCGTAGAGCTTGATCGTCTCCGCGACGAGCTGGCCGACCGTCCGCCGCTCGGGCGGCAGCGGCGCAGGCAGCGGTTCGCCCGCGCGCGGGTACGTCGGTCTCGCCATCGGAGACACGTTAGGCGAGGGCGCGCGCCGTCAGGGCCTCGATCGCGGCGAGACCTTCGTCGCCGAGATCGACGCTGAACTCGTTCACGTAGAGCGCGATGTGCTGGTCGCAGACGTCGTCCGAAAGCTCCTGCGAGTGGGCGCGAACGTACTCGCGGCTGGCTTCGCGATGCGCGAACGCGTACTCGACGGACTCCCGGATCGCGCGCTCCGCTGCGGCGCGCAGCTCGTCGTCGAGATCGGTACGCGCGCAGATCGCCGCGAGCGGGACCGGCAAGCCGGACTGCTGCTCCCAAAGCTCACCGAGATCGGCGATCTGCACGAGCCCGTGCTCGTGGTAGGTGAAACGGCTCTCGTGGATGATCAGGCCGGAATCGACATCGCCGTTCGCAACGGCGTGGAGAATCTCGTCGTAGCGGAGCTCGACCACGTCGCCGAGCTCGATCGCAAGCAGGCGCAGGAGCAGGAACGCCGTCGTCTCGCGACCGGGGATCGCGATCCGGCCGCGTGCTGCTTCGTCCAGCGTTGCCGGCTCGCGTGCGACGACGAGAGGGCCGACGCCCCGGCCGAGCGCAGCTCCGCTTCGCAACATCGCGTACGTCTCGCCGACCGCCGGGATCGCACCGAACGAGAGCTTCGTGAGATCGAGGTCGCCGTCGTGCGCGCGCCGGTTCAGCTCTTCGATGTCGAGCAGCACCGGCCGCACGCGGAACGGTGCGTCGACGACGCCGTGGACGAGCGCGTGGAAGGCGAACGTGTCGTTCGGGCACGGCGAGAAGCCGAAGGTGAGCTCACGCACGCTGCAACTCTGCCACGAGTCGGGGAATCGCCTCCGCCAGGACTGCGAGCGCGGCGTCGATCCGCCAGAGCGCGCGGTCGTCGGCGATGCGGTTCGAGATCGCTCGCACCTCGAGGGCCGGCACCCCGGCGAGCTCGGCCGCGCGAAGGACGGCGAAGCCTTCCATCGCCTCGACCTCGCAGTCGGTCCCGTCGCCACCGACGCGGGCCGAGGTCGCGATCGGCAGCGCGCGCGCCTCCGGGAGTGCGCGCTTGGCCGCTTCGAGCAGAGCTGCGTCAGGCGACGTCGTCACGACGCGCGGAACGAGCGACAGCGCGTCTTCGAGGTCGACGTACCGCGCTTCCGTTCCGATCACGAGCGCCGGCGGCTCGAGCGCCTTCGCTCCCGCAACGCCAATGTGCAGAACGGCGTCCGGCGTCGCCCCCGCGAGCGCGCGCGCCGTCGTGACGGCCGCCTCGACCGGCCCGACTCCACAGCAGAGCGTCTGCGGCCCGGAGAGAAACGCAAGCTCACGATCGGTTGCGGCGACGACGAGCAGCACGCCGCGAGCATAGAAGCGCCGCGCCTATGGCCGGACGACGATGACGCCTTTCATCAGCGTCGGGTGCAGCGTGCAGAGGTAGTAGACGGTTCCGGCGTCCTTGAACGTGACGGTCTGGACGTCGCCGCGCGACAGCAGCCGCGGCTTGATCTGCTTCGAGAGGAGGTCGCCTCGCTTCGTCGTGTCGGCGACGGTGTGGTCGATCTTCCCGACCATGAGGAACCGCACCGGCTGACCGACGCGGACGACGACGCGAGCCGGCTTGAACCCGAAGTCGACGATCTTGATCGTCACCGGCTTCAGCGCCGTCGTCGCGTGCGTCGCAGACGCCGGCGAACCGGCGCCTGCGAGCACTGCGATCGCAGCGACAGCAACCGTTGCTGCGAGAGCACGCACGTCTACTTGACCGTGAAGGAGATCGACGCCTTCGGACCGAGGTTCGAATGGTCGTTGTTCACGAGATAGACGACGAGCGTGTGCTTGCCCTTCGCCAAGCCCTTGTACGTGATCGTCGGCGCGATCGATGGCGAGTACTTGCCGGCGATGCCGAGCTTCGCGGCGAGCGCGCCGTTCGGGCCGGAGTACTTCGCGTAGTCGTATTTGCCCTTGTCCATTGCGAAATGGAGGTGGCCATGCTCGGCGGCGTTCGACTTGCCGACGTTTGCGGCGTCGATCGTGAAGTGCGTGAGCGCGACCTTGAACGTGACCTTCGAGCTCGTCGTGGCGCCTGACTTCGGCGTGACGAAGCGAACGCCCGACATCACGTCGGCCGAAGCGACCGAGACAGCGAGCACGGCGGCGGCCGAGAGGACGAGAAGCCCAGCGGCGAGGTAACGACGCATCAGGTGATCTCCTTGTTGAGGGGCTGCGATGCGTCGCTGATTCGCCCGCGGACGGAGATCGGTTCAGACGTCAGGCGCGGCCGAGACGCGTGATGCGGCGGATCCGCGCCCGACGGCGCTCACGGCGCTCTCGGCGAGGCGCCACTTCTCGCGCAGGTCGTCCCACGCCTCCTGGAGCTGCCGTCGCGACGCGAGCGCTTCGTCTCGCATCCGTTCCAGCTCGGCGCGTTCCTCAGGCGTCCTATCCCTCTTCGCCATCCGCGCCTCCGATCCCATCCACCGTCTCGCGGTCGAGAACGGGCTCAGGCCGACACCACACGATGAGATGATCGCGGCGCCGTGCGCCGACCGCCAGATGGCTCAAGCAGCCGCGGCCGCGCGCGTTGTGACCTTCGCAAAGACAAGGTCGCCGTTCTGCGCGTCGACGCGAATCGTGTCTCCGTCCTCGAACTCGCCCTCGAGGAGACGCAACGCGAGCGGGTTCTCGACGAGCCGCTGGATCGACCGCTTGAGCGGCCGCGCGCCGTATGCGGGATCCCAGCCCGATTCGGCCAGCGCCTCCTTCGCCGCGTCTGTCAGCTCGAGCGTCAGCCGCCGCTCCGCAAGCCGATCGCGCAAGCGCGCGAGTTGCAGCTCGACGATGTCCGCGAGCTGGTCGCGCGTGAGCGGCTCGAACTCGACGATCTCGTCGATGCGGTTCAGAAACTCGGGGCGGAAGTGCTCGCGCATCAACTCGGCCGAGCGAATGTTCGACGTCATGATGATCACCGTGTTGCGGAAGTCGACGGTGCGTCCTTGTCCGTCGGTGAGGCGGCCGTCCTCGAGGATCTGGAGGAGCACGTCGAAGACCTCGTTGTGCGCTTTCTCGATCTCGTCGAGAAGCACGACCGAGTACGGACGTCGGCGCACCGCTTCTGTGAGCTGGCCGCCTTCCTCGTAGCCGATGTAACCGGGCGGCGCGCCGATCAGCCGCGCAACCGTGTGACGCTCCTGGTACTCCGACATGTCGAGCCGAACCATCGCGCGCTCGTCGTCGAACATGAACTCCGCAAGCGCGCGCGCAAGCTCGGTCTTGCCGACGCCGGTCGGCCCGAGGAAGACGAACGAGCCGATCGGCCGGTTCGGATCCTGCAGGCCGGTGCGCGCACGCCGTAACGCGTTCGCGACTGCTTCGACGGCTTCGTCCTGACCGATCACGCGCTGGTGCAGGCGCTCTTCCATGTGGATCAGCTTCTCGGTCTCGCCCTCGAGGAGCTTGTCGACCGGGATGCCGGTCCAGCGTGCGACGACGACAGCGATGTCGTCTTCGTCGACCTCTTCCTTCACCATCGGGGCCTCGACAGCGGCGCCGTCGCGCGCTTCGAGCTCCTTCTCGAGCTCGGGCAGGCGCCCGTGCTTGATCTCGGCCGCGCGGTTGAAGTCGCCTGCGCGCTCCGCGCGCTCGTACTCCATCCGGAGCTCGTCGATCTGACGCTTGATCTCACCGACTCGCTCGAGCGCGCCCTTCTCGCGTGACCAGCGCGCGGCAAGCTCGTCGCGCCGCTCCTTCGCTTCGGCGAGCTCGCGCTCGACAGGCGCACGCACGTCGTCAGACTCCTTGCCCATCGCGGCGAGCTCGATCTCGAGCTGCGTGACGCGCCGGTTGGCCTCGTCGAGCTCGACCGGCTGCGAGTCGATCTCCATCTTCAGTCGCGACGCGGATTCGTCGACGAGGTCGATCGCCTTGTCCGGCAGGAAGCGGTCGCTGATGTAGCGGTCGCTGAGGACGGCCGCTGCGACGAGCGCCGAGTCGCGGATCGCAACGCCGTGGTGCGACTCGTAGCGCTCCTTCAGGCCGCGCAGGATCGCGATCGTGTCGGCGACCGACGGCTCGCCCACGAACACGGGCTGGAAGCGCCGCTCGAGCGCAGCGTCTTACTCGATGTGTTTTCGGTACTCGTCGAGTGTCGTCGCGCCGACGGCGCGGAGCTCGCCACGCGCGAGCATGGGCTTGAGCAGGTTCGCCGCGTCGATCGCGCCTTCGGCTGCGCCCGCGCCGACGATTGTGTGCAGCTCGTCGATGAAGAGGATGAGCTGCCCCTCGGCGTTTTGGATCTCGGTCAGGACCGCCTTGAGCCGCTCCTCGAACTCGCCGCGGTATTTCGAGCCGGCGAGCAGCGCCCCGATGTCGAGCGCCCAGACACGCTTGCCCTTCAGACCTTCCGGCACGTCGCCGCCGACGATGCGCTGCGCGAGCCCTTCGACGATCGCGGTCTTGCCCGTGCCGGGCTCACCGATCAGAACCGGATTGTTCTTCGTTCGCCGCGAGAGCACCTGAATCACCCGGCGGATCTCCTCGTCGCGGCCGATCACCGGGTCGAGCTTGCCCTCCTCAGCGAGCGCGGTGAGGTCGCGGCCGAACTTCTCGAGCGCCTGGTAGCTGCCCTCCGGATCCTGCGATGTCACACGCTGGCCGCCGCGGACTTCCTTGACGCGCTCGAGGAGTTGTTCGCGCGGAACGACGTCGAGCGCGAGCAGCAGGTGCTCGGTCGAGACGAACTCGTCCTCGAGCTTTCGCGCCTCGTCGAACGCGTCGTCGAGGACGCGAGAGAACTGCGCGCTCACCTGCGGCTGCTGCTGCGCGCCGGCGATGCGCGGCTTCTGCGCGAGCGTCGCCTCGGCCTGCGCGCGGAGCGACTGCGCATCCGGTACGAGCTGGCGCGGCAGCTCTTGATCGAGCAGCGCGATCAGCAAGTGCTCCGGATAGAGCTCCGGATTCGAGTTGCGGCGCGCGAGCTCTTGCGCTGCAGCGACCGCTTCCTGCGACTTGATCGTGAGCTTGTCGAAGTCCATCGGTGCTTACCTCGCTCGCCTTCTCGTCGGCACGAGCTCGGTCGGCGGCCGGTAGAGGACGAGCTCGCGCTTGTACTGCTTGTGTACGTCGTTCACCGCGGCACGCATCTCGCGCTCCAACCGGTCGATTCGCGCACGCATGCGCGCCAGCTCGTCCTGAAGTCGAAGCACGTGCTCGACGCCGGCGAGATTGAGCCCAAGCTGTGTCGTCAGCTGCTGGATCAACCGCAACCGGTCGAGGTCGCGATCGGAGTAAAGCCGCGTCCCACCCGGCGTGCGCTTCGGACGCACGAGCCCCTTCGACTCGTAGATGCGCAACGTCTGCGGGTGCATCCCGACGAGGTCGGCGGCGACGCTGATCATGTAGCGCGGCTGGTCGCTCACGACGCGTTCTGCCTCCGCTCTCGCAGGACGAAGTACGTGAGAGCGATCGCGACCACGACCCCGACTCCGATCCAAGAACCGATGCGCCACGCGTCGACGGCGCCGTGGAACGCGAACCACCCGATGAAGAACTTCGTCAGGAAGCCCGTCTTCGCGGCGACCGCGGCCCCGGCTGCGACAGCGCCGCCGCCCGCCTTGAGACCGGTGCGCCGACTGCGTTCCTCTGCCGTCTCCGGCTCGGGCGCAACGCGCGGACCTTCGTCGAGAAGCTTGTCGTGCTCGCTCATGAGAAGAGCGCCTCCCTCGGATCCTCGCGCGAAACCTTGCCGAGTTGCTCGAGCGCTTCGCGCTCCGCCTTCGTCAGCTTCTTCGGAACCGTCAGCCGGATGCGCGCGATCAGGTCGCCCTTGCCGCTGCCCTTCAGCTTCGGCGCGCCGTGACCCTTCAGGCGCAGGAGCTTCCCGTTCTCGGATCCGGCTGGAATCTTGAGCGACAGGCGCTGCCCGTCGGGTGTCGGCACCTCGACGGTCGTGCCGAGCGCGGCCTCCGGATAGGTGACGGGCACCTCGATCACGAGATCCGCTTCGCCGCGGCGCTCGAACAGGCGCGAAGGCTCGACGCGCGTAACGACGTAGAGATCGCCGGGCGGCCCTCCGCTCGCGCCGGGCTCACCCTTGCCGGCGAGCTTGATCCGCGTTCCGTCCTTGACGCCGGGTCGGACCTTGACCGTGTACGTCTTCAGCCGGCGCTCGCGACCGGAGCCGTGACACTTGGAACACGGCTGCTCGATCACTGTGCCGTTGCCGCGACAGCGCGGGCACGGCTGCGACAGGCCGAAGAGCCCCTGGCTCTCGACTTTGACGCCGCGTCCCTGGCACTCCGG
>JBKPRX010000096.1:0-6260 GCA_046734795.1 Actinomycetota bacterium | reverse complement strand
GCTCGGCGGCCGCTGGCTCGTTCTCAACCGCGGCGTCGCGCAGAGGCTCGAGGGCGCCGACGTCGTGCTGCTCGGCGGCTGGAACCAGCCGGCCTTCTGGCGCGCGCTCTCGTGGAGCAAGAAGCAGCGCGTGCCCGTCGTACTCTGGGTCGAGAGCACCGGCGCGGACCGGCGGTCGGGCAAGCTCGACGTCGCGAAGCGCCGGCTCGTTCGCAACGTCGACGCGTTCGTCGTGCCGGGATCCGCGTCGAAACGCTACCTCGCTGCGCTCGGCGCGCCAGAGACGCGAATCACCGTCGCACCCAACGCGGTCGACGCGCGCATCTTCGCCGGCTCGACTGGGCGCCGGACCGAACACGGCCTCTGCCGGTTGCTCGCGGTCGGCCGCCTCGCGCCGGAGAAGGGCATCGACGTCCTGTTGCAAGCCGCGCGCGGGCTGCCGGTCGAGATCGTGCTCGCCGGCACGGGCCCGGAGGAGGCGCGCCTGCGCGAGCTCGCGAGTGCGAACGTCCGCTTTCTCGGCCACGTCGATCGCGACGCGCTCCCCGCGCTCTATGCCGACGCCGATGCGCTCGTGATGCCGTCACGATCCGAACCGTGGGGGATGGCACTGAACGAGGCAGCGCTTTCCGGCCTGCCGCTCGTCTCGACGGACGCGGCCGGCGCCGCGCACGAGCTGATCGAGGACGGCGTCAACGGTTTCCGAATCCCGGCCGGCGACGAGAGTGCGCTCCGCGACGCGTTGCAGCGACTGATCGCCGACGCGTCGTTTCGCCGTGAAGCGGGCGAGCGCTCGCGCGAGCTCGCAGCGCGCTTCACTCCCGAGCGGTGGGCGGATGCAGTCGCGGGGCTCGTGACGAAGCTGGCGGTGCGATGACGGACGTCTTCGCAACCGGCGCCGACGCGGCCTACGGGTACCACGCAATCAACGTGATCGGCTCGGTGCTGCGGAACTCGAACGTGTTCGACCGCATCGAGCTCTTCGACCTCGGGCTGAGCGAGCACCAACGCGCCCTCGCCGACGCGGTGCCCGGCGTCGTGCGGCGCGAGGTGCCGCCGTTCGCTCCGCACTGGGCGCAATGCTTCACGTGGAAGCCGTGGTCGTGGCTGCAGATCGACGCTGACCGCATCTTCTGGCTCGACGCCGGCGCGACGGTGCTGCGCAGCCTCGACCGCGCGCTGGCGCAGATCGGCGAGCGCGGCTACTTCGTCGTGTCGCAGGGAAATCAGCTGCGCGACCTCGTCCCAAGCGATTACGTGCAGCGCTTCGAGCTTCCGGTCGAGCTCCTGGAGCGTCCGTACGTCGCCGCGGGGATCATCGGCTTCGCACCGGGCGAAGAGTTCTTTCGTCGCGTGCTCGTTCCGACGTACGAGGACTGCATCGCCGGTCTCAACCGCGGCTTCTCCCCGCACGAGGTGGACGGAAAGAATTGGGGGCTGAATGCGATGGCCGATCCGCCGTTGCGCGACTGCATGCACTTCCGCTGGGACCAGACGCTCCTGAACATCCACCTCGCGAAGGAGCTGCCGGACGCGGTCGTCGCGGACACCGACGAGTACGCGGGGTGGCGCAGCCCGCGCGACCACCCGCGACAGGTGATCTGGAGCCATCGCCGGCCGGGTCGCCTTGCGTACCTCAAGCGTGTTCCGTACCGCGGCCGCGGCGCGTTGCGCGCGCGCGCGTTCGGCGCATGGGTCGAGCTGCGCTGGTGGAAGAAGATGCACCCGCGGCTGCTGCATCCGTCGACGCTGGCGTGGAAGGCGCGGCAGCTCGCGCGCGGGGTCACAACGCGCTAGCGAGCGCAGCGGCGAGACCTTCGCCCGTCCGCGTCCACGTGAACGCCTTCGCCTGCGCGAGGCCGCGCGCACGGAGGCCGCTCGCGAGCTCCGGTTCGTCCACGAGTCGCCGCAACGCGCTCGCGAACTCGTCTGGTGAGCGCGGATCGCACAGAAGGGCAGCGTCTCCGACGACCTCGGGAATCGACGTGACGTCGCTCGCGACCACGGGCGTCCCGCAAGCCATCGCCTCGAGCACCCCGTAGCCGAAGCCCTCGTAGAGGCTCGGGTCGACGTACGCGGTCGCGCCGCTGTACAAGCGCACGAGGTCCTCGTCGTCGACGCGACCGCGCGCTTCCGCGCCGTCCCCCTGCCAGCCGCCGGCGACGACGAGCCGCAATCCGGCGCGGCGGCACGCTTCGACGGCCACGCGCGTGTTGTCGCGCGGATCGTCCGAGCCGAGATGGAACGCGTACGGCGACGCCCCGTCGCGCTCGCCGGCCGGAGCGAACCCCGGCGCGAGCCCGGGATAGACGACGCTCGAGCGCTCGCGCAGCTCGGGCAGCTCTGCGAGCACTTCGTCGCACGTCGCGCGCGAGCCGAACGCGACGTGCGCTGCGCGACGGAGCGACCGCTTCCAGAGCAGCGAGGTGACGGCGTCGCTCCCCCGATGCCGCAGCGGCGCACCGCTCGCACGGTTCTCGCGGATGCGGTGCACGGGCGACTCGAAGAGCCAAACCACGACCGGCGTCGAGAACGCGAGTGGTAGACGTTCGGAAAACGTCAAGAACGCATCGAGGTGATAACGCCGCGCCGCGCGCGGCAATCCCCACAGCTCCCACGCGACTGCCAGGCGCTCATCGATGCGTACGACCTGGACGCCGTCGAGCTGCACCTCTTCGCGCACGAACACGACGACCTCGTGCTCGCCGCGCGCGGCGAGCACCTCGACTGCATGACGCTGCGAACGGGCGTGACCCTTGCCGCGCGGCGAGATCATCAGACCGTCGATGCCGATACGCGCCAAAGCCCTGGCTAGCATAGGTTGGTGCGCCACCGGCCGCTCCCGATCCTGTTCGTCCATCACCGCAGCGAGCTGGGCGGTGCGCCGGAGTCGCTCTCGTATCTGATCCGCGAGCTCGACCGCACGCAGTTCGAGCCGCACGTCTACTGCCCGCGCGGTCCCGCGGCGGACCTCTTCCGCGACGCCGGCGCGATCGTGCACACGGGCGCGGTCGCGGGCTTCACGCACATCTGGGCGTCGACGTACCGCGGACGGCGCTGGCTGCTCTTCGCACGCGAGCTTGCCCGGCTGCCGAGTCATGCGCGCGAGTTTCGGCGCACGCTGCGCGGCCAGCGGTTCGAGCTCGTCCACTTCAACGACTCGCCGCTGATCCCGGCCGCGTGGCTCGCGCGGCGGCACGGACTGCCGGTCGTCTGGCACCTGCGCTCCGCACTACCCGCCGAAGGACGCGACCGCCGCTCAGCGCTGATCCGCCACGCGATCCGCAGCCTCGCGACGACGTCGATCGCGATCAACCACGACGTCTCCGACGTGTTCGGCGTCGGCTCGACGATCGTGCCGAACTCGGTCGACCTGCAGCGGTTCCGGCCCGGGGAGCGCGCCGCCGCGCGCACCGCGCTCGAACTGGAGCCGCAGACGCCCGTCGTCTCGTTCTTCGGATTCATCTACCCGTCGAAGGGCTTCCGGGAGTTCATCGAGGTCGCGGCGCGCTTGCGCCAGCGCGGCGTGCAGGCCAACTACCTCGTCGTCGGCGGCGCGGTCCGCGGCCACGAGTTCTTCCGAACGATCGTCGGACGCAGCCTCCAGCTCGCCGACCTCACGCGCGACTACGAGTCAGAGGCGAAGCACCTCGTGCGCGAGCTCGCGCTCGACGAGGTCGTGCGCTTCATCCCGTTCACGCAGGACACGACGAACCTGTACCAAGCGTCCGACATCGTCGTCGCGCCGTCGCAAGGCCCCGAGCTCGGCCGGCCGGTGATCGAGGCAGCCGCGAGCGGCGTGCCTGTGATCGCGTCCGGCTCGCGCACCGGCGGCGGCGTCGTCGTTCCCGACGAGACCGGCGTGCTCGTCTCCGACTTCGGCGTCGAGTCGATCGCCGACGCGGTCGAGGAGCTGCTGCGTGCACCCGAGCGGCGGCACGCGCTCGGCCGCACGGCACGCGCACACGCGGAGGAGAACTTCGATCCCGCGCGCAACGCGCGGCGGATCGAGTCGATCTACGCGCAGATCCTCCCGTCGTGGGAGCGCATCCCGATCCTGTACGTGCACCACCGGCCGCAGCTCGGAGGCGCGCCGTCGAGCCTCGCGCAGCTCATCCGCCACCTCGACCCCCGCTTCGAGCCGCACGTCTTCTGTCCGGAGGGCTCGGCCGCAGAGCTGTTCCGCGAAGCCGGCGCGATCGTGCACACCGGCGAAGTCTCGATCTTCGCGCACGCTTGGGACTCGCCGTACGAAGGCATGCGCTGGCTCGTGCTCGGACGCGAGATCGCGTCGCTGCCGCCGCATCTGCGTCAGCTCGACAAGCTGATGCGCACGCACCGCTTCCCGCTCGTGCATCTCAACGACTCGCCGCTGCTCGCGGCCGCGTGGATCGCGCGCAAGCACGGCGCCAAGATCGTGTGGCACCTGCGTTCGGCACTCGCGGGGGAGGGTCGCGACCGCCGCAGCCGGCTGATCGCAAGCTTCATGGAGCAGTTCGGCGACGCCGCGATCGCGATCGACCGCGATGTCGCTGCACGCTTCCCGATCCGGCTCCGGCTCGAGATCGTGCACAACAGCGTGCGACCCCCGAGTGCGAGCGCGGCCGGCGGCAAGGCGTCGCTCGGACTGCCGGAGGACCGCGTGGCGGTCGGCTTCGCCGGCTTCGTGCGGCGTCAGAAGGGCTGGCAGGAGCTCGTGTCGGCCGCGGAGATCCTCGTGCGCGCCGACGCGCCCGCGCACTTCGTGATCATGGGCGGCGGCGTCCGTCCGCCCGCGTACTTCAAGACGCTGCGCGGCCGCGCGCTCGCGCTCACGAACCTGCTGACCGACGAGGAGTCGGCGATCAAGGACCTCGTCGCCGCGAAGGGCCTCGAAGACCACTTCTCGTTCCTGCCCTTCACCGCGGAGACGGGCGAGATCTACAACGCGCTCGACATCGTCACGTTCCCGAACCAGGGCGTCGGGCTCGGGCGGCCGGTGCTCGAGGCGGCGACGTACGGCAAGCCCGTCGTCGCGTCCGGCTCGGCCGGCGGCGCCGGCATCCTCCTGCCCGGAACGACGGGCCTGCTGCTCGACGACGCGACGCCACAGGAGCTCGCGGCGGCGCTGCGGCTGCTCATCGACGATCCTCAGCTGCGGCAGCGTCTCGGCGCAGCTGCGGCCGAGCACGCCCGCGAGAAGTTCGACCCGGCGCGCAACGCGCGGGCGATCGAGAGCGTCTACGACGAGCTGCTCGGACTCGACGCCGGCGCGCCCACGCCCGCAGGCGAGCGCGCAGAGACGATCGCCGCATGAACGACGAGCCGCCGCTCGTCAGCATCGTCACGCCGTCACTGAACCAGGCGCGGTACGTGCGTCAAGCGATCGAGAGCGTGCGCACGCAGGACTACCCGCGCATCGAGCACATCGTCGTCGACGGCGGCTCGACCGACGGCACGATTGAGATCCTGGGCGAGTACGACGACCTGCAGTGGACGTCGGCGCCGGACCGCGGCCAGTCGCACGCGCTCAACAAGGGCTTCGAGCTCGCACGCGGCGAGGTCTACGGCTGGCTCAACGCGGACGACGCGTATCTGCCAGGTGCGATCGCCGCCGGCGTGCGCGCGCTCGAGCAGACAGGCGTTGGGCTCGTGTACGCAGACGTGGAACGGGTCAACGACGACGGCCTCAATCCGCGTCGCATCCGCTCGCGTCCGGACTGGGATCTCTGGACGGAGGCGAACCTCGGCTGCGGCATCTACTCGCCGTCGGTCTTCTTCACTCGGACTGCGTACGACGCCGTCGGCCCGCTCGACGAGTCGCTGCACTTGACGATGGACTACGACCTCTGGCTGAGGATCGGCAAGCGCTTCGGTGCGCATCACGTCGACGAGATGTGGAGCCTGCAACGCCTCCACGCCGCTGCGAAGACGAACACGCACTGGGACGACTTCTGGCCGGAGCGGTTGACGGTCAGCCGCCGCCACGGCGGCCGCCTGGTCTCGCCGCTGCTCGTCAATCGCTACGTGCACTCGCCGCGCGCGCGCCACCTCGTCAACCGGGCCGTCAACGCCGCCTATGCCGCGGCGGGCAGGCGGGCGCCGAGGCGGGCCGTCTGATGTGCGGCCTGTGCGGCGTCGTCGCGCTCGGCCGGCCACCGGACCGCGCAGCCGTGGAGCGCATCCTCGACGGGCTCGCGCACCGCGGCCCCGACGGGCGCGGCGTGTTCGAGGACGAAGGTGTCTGCCTCGGCCACCTGCGGCTCGCGATCATCGACCTT
>JBKPRX010000095.1:0-17530 GCA_046734795.1 Actinomycetota bacterium | reverse complement strand
GTCGTGCGGATCGTCGGCGAAGAGGAGCCGCGCTCGCACGAGCTGCGCGACCTGTTCTCGCGCGTCGGAATCCCATTCGGCTTCTACGCGCCGTCGTCGGTCGAAGGCGTCGAGGCCGCCGCGCGCGCCGACTCGAGCGCCTCGTCGCTTCCACTCGTCGAGTTCCGAAGCAGCGGCACCGTGCTCGCCGACCCGTCGTACGAACGAATCGCCAAGGCGCTCGGCTTCTCGACCGAGCCGGAGGCGCCGGCCTGCGATCTCGTGATCGTCGGCGGCGGTCCCGCCGGCCTCGCCGCAGCTGTCTACGGCGCTTCCGAGGGGCTCGCGACGATGCTCGTCGAACAAGACCTGCCGGGTGGACAGGCCGGCAAGAGCTCGCGCATCCGCAACTACCTCGGCTTCCCGACCGGGCTCTCCGGCCGCGACTTGATGAACCGCGCGCTCGAGCAGTCGTGGTTCTTCGGCGCGCGCTTCGTCCTTTCGAAGCGCGCCATCGGTCTCTCGCGCTCCGGCGAGGCACATGTCGTGCACCTCGACGGCGGCGCCGCGATCGAAGCTCGGACCGTGATCGTCGCGACGGGAGTCACGTGGCGCCGGCTCGAGATTCCATCGCTTGACGCGCTGCTCGGCGCGGGCGTGTTCTACGGCGCTGCGCTCTCGGACGCGCGCGCGGTCGCCGGTGCTCGCGCTTTCATCGTCGGTGCCGGCAACTCGGCGGGTCAGGCTGCACTGCACCTCGCCGAAGCCGGCGCGTCGGTGACGCTCGTCGTCCGCGGCGCCGACCTCGCCGCGAGCATGTCCGACTACCTCGTGCGGGAGCTCGCCGAGACGCCGAGGGTCCGCGTTCGCTTGCAGACGGAGGTCGTCGACGCAAGCGGCCGCGGACGTCTGACCGGCCTCACGCTTCGGACCGCCGACGGCGAGACGGAAGACGTGCCGGCCGACGCGCTGTACGTGATGATCGGCGCGCATCCGCACACCGACTGGCTCGACGGTGTTCTCGCGCGCGACGAGCGCGGCTTCGTCCTCACCGGGTCGGACGTGCTGACGCAAGACGAGTACGCGTGGCCGCTCGAGCGGCAGCCGCTTCTGCTCGAGACGAGCTTGCCCGGTGTCTTCGCAGCGGGCGATGTTCGCCACGGCTCGGTCAAGCGCGTCGCCTCGGCAGTCGGCTCCGGCAGCATCGCCGTGCAGTTCGCACATGTGCGGCTCGCCGAGCTCGACGACTCGTCCCGATGAGTTCGCGCACGCGATCCCGTCTAACGCTCGAGCCCGAGAAACGAAGGAGCGACCGATGAGAATTGTCGTGAACGAGTTCATGAGCCTCGATGGCGTCGTGCAGGCGCCGGGTGGGGCGGAGGAGGACACCGACGGCGGCTTCACGAACGGCGGCTGGTCTGCGCCCTACTTCGATCCCGAGGTAATGGGCGCGGCGATCGGCGCGGGGATGGAGAAGGCCGACGCGCTGCTCTTCGGACGACGAACGTGGACGACGATGGCTGCAGCGTGGCCTGCACGCGCCGGCGATCCGTACGCGGATCGGATGAACGAGATCAAGAAGTACGTCGTCTCGCGCACGCTCGGTGAGGACGACTTGACATGGAACAACACGTCGCTCATTCCGGGCGATCGTGCGCTCGACGAGATTGAAGCGCTCACTGAGCAGGCCGGCCGAGACATTTTGGTCTGGGGCAGCTCGAAGCTCGTCACCAGCCTGCTCGTCGCAGGACTCGTCGACGAGCTGAACTTGATGATCGAGCCGATCCTGCTCGGCGGCGGCAAGCGGATCTTCCCGGAGGACGCTACGGCGCGGCCGCTGGAGCTCGTCGAGTCCGTCACGACATTGACCGGCGTTCAGATCTGCACGTTTCGGCCCGCGTGGTAGCGCTAGCGCGGGCCGACGTACAGCGTCTGTGCGCCACGACCGACGAGGCGCGTTCGGTCGAACAGGCGCGACGTCGCGAGCCCGAAGCCGCGCGCGTCGACGCGCGTCCGCGCATCGAGGCACATCCATTCACCAACCGGCACGGCGGCGAGGTGCACGGTCAGCTCGGTGTTGATGAAGAACCAGCCGTTGATCGGGAGCACGTTCGAGATGCCGTTGCCGGAGTCGGCGACCGTCAGAACGCGTTGCAATCCGGTGGGCTCTTCGTCCGGCACGAGTGGGTAGCGCATCCGAGCCCAGATCGTCGCCGGCCCTCGCTCGTGCCAGTCGCCGCCGGCGAACCGCCACTCGATCGCGCGAAGGTAGCCGCCGCCCCAGCCCGGCCGTGACGGCGATTCGCTCTCCGGGAACGGCGGGATCGGATCGACCGCGGGATCGTCATGGCTCGACGGCAGCGGCGGTAGCTCGAGCTCCGCTTCGCGGATCCGCCACGCTTGCGCGCGCATGACCGTGCGTTCCTCGACGTCGAGCGTCGCCTCGACGAGCTCAACGCTTCGACCGGGCCGAACGACACGGCTCCGCACGGTGAGCTCCTCGATCGGAACCGGGCCGAGGATGTCGACGCTCACGCGTCCGACGGTCGCGGGCCACGACGGCGACTCCTGCTCGATCGCTCGCGCGAGGAGGGCGGCGGGCGGACCGCCGTGCTGCGAGTCGGGGCCCCATGGGCCGATGGTGTGCTCGGTCGATCGGTAGCGGCCGTCGCCGAGCGGCTCGTAGAAGGTCGAGGACGCCATCGAGACGAATCCTCGTTTGTTCGGCGCCGGTCTTGCGTCAGTAGACGTTAGGTGCCGTCGCGGTAGCGCTCGATCGCAGCGCGCGTCGCCGGCAGCGCGAACACGCGGCCGAAGACGTCCATGCTCGTCTCGATCCCTTGTTCGAAGCTCGCGTCGAGCCACGTAGCGAAGAGCTCCTTCTGTGCCGCGATCACCTCGGGTGTGTTGGCCGTGACCACGCGCACGAGCTCGTTCGTTGCGGCGCGCAGCTCTTCGGGCGGCACGAGTCGGTTGACGAGACCGTCCGGAAGCTCGGCAGGCGCGTACAGCTCGCCGGTCAAGATCAACTCGGTCGCCTTCGAGAGGCCGACATGGTGCCGGAGCAGGGCGGCTTCGACCACGGATGGGATGCCGAGCTTGACCTCCGGCAGCCCGAACCGTACGTCGTCGTGCGCAACGCGTAAGTCGCATGCGAGTGCGAGCTCGAACGCGGCGCCGAGGCAATAGCCGTTCACCATCGCGATCGTCGGCAACGGCGCGAGACGGACGGCGCGGATGCACGCGCCGACGCGCTCGATGAGCTTGCGACCTTCGCCCGGATCCGCACTGGTGAACGTGTCGAGATGCATCCCGGCCGAGAACGCTCGCTCGCCGCTGCCCGTGAACACGATCGCGCGGATGGCGTCGTCGAGTCCGGTGGCCGCCGCGCGAACGACGTCGAGATCCTCGAGCGTGAGCGCGTTCAAGACCTCGGGCCGGTCGAACGTGATCCAGCGAACGCCGTCGGTGTCGGTAACGAGTGGCGCGCCCACGCGCCGATTCTGACCCAATCGAAGCAGTAGTTCTCCGCACCACGATCGTTGCTCCCACCGATACGCCGAAGAGCGGCCGAGTGCGACCCTCGATGCAGTTCTTGCGAGGGAAGGGTGGGAACCATGGCAGAGCAGTTGAGGGCGGCGCCTGCGCGCAAGAGGCTTACTCCGCAACGCGGCCTCGGCGCTCTGCCGAAGCTTCCGAGAGCCGCCGGCGCAGCCGACTACACAGACGCAGCGGCGAGCGAGCGGCGCCTCGCGGTCGAGGAGTACGCGGGCGCGAGCCTGACGCACGTCGCGAACTACTCGTTCGATCCGGAGATCCTCCGAGGAAACGTCGAGGGCTTCGCGGGCGTCGCGCAGGTCCCGGTCGGCTTCGCGGGCCCGCTGCTCGTCGATGGCGAATACGCAAACGGCGAGTTCTATGTTCCGCTCGCGACGTCCGAAGGGACGCTCGTCGCGAGCTACAGCCGCGGCATGCGCTTGTGCCGCGAGGCCGGCGGCGTTCGCACCACGATCGTCGACGAAGCGATGCAGCGCGCACCGCTGTTCGTGTTCCGCGACGCGCGCGCGGCGCGCGAATTCGGCGCTTGGGTCGACGCGCATCGCACAGAGATCGCGGCGGCCGCGGAGTCGACGACGAGCGTCGGCCGGCTCGAGACGATCGAGCAGTACGCGATCGGAAAGCTCCGCTGGCTCCGGATGGACTTCGCGACCGGCGACGCCGCCGGCCAGAACATGGTCACGCGCGCGGCGCGGCAGGCTTGCCTTTGGATCCTCGCGCAGGAGCCGGAAGGCCTCGTCGATTTCGAGCTCACGGCGCAGCTGGACACGGACAAGAAGCACTCCGTCATCAACGATCTCCACACACGAGGCAAGCGCGTCGTCGCGGAGATCACGCTCCCGGCCGAGTTGATGGCCGACGTGATGCACACGACGCCGGCCGCGCTCTTCCGCGCGCGTCAATACGCGAACCTCGGAGCGCTTCTCTCAGGGGCCGGAACGAACGGCAACCACGTTGCGAACGCCGTCGCGGCGATGTTCATCGCCTGCGGGCAAGACGTCGCGAACGTCGCCGAATCCGGCTGCGGCTTCGTCTACGGCGAGATCACAGACGACGGTGACTACTACTACTCACTCACGATCCCGTCGCTGATCGTCGCAACGTACGGCGGCGGGACGGGATTGCCGACGCAGCGCGAGTGCCTGGAGACGCTCGGCTGCTACGGCGCCGGAAAGGCGCGCAAGTTGGCCGAGATCGTCGCCGCGACGGCGTTGTGCGGCGAGCTCTCACTCGGCTCGGCCGTCGTCGCCGACGAGTGGGTCTCGAGCCATGAGCGGTACGGGCGCAATCGCTGAGGAGGTCGAAACGTGGCGACGGACATTGAACAACTGAATGCAGAGGCCGCGGAGGCCGTCCGCGCGACGAGTCCGCACGGCTTCAACCTCGCGACGATCCTTCGCGAATCTGCGCGTCGCGTTCCCGACAAGCCTGCCGCACGCTTCGCGGGCGGCGCGCTCACCTACGCAGACCTCGACCGGCAGTCCGATGCCATGGCCGCCGGCCTGCGGCTGCGAGGGATCGAATCCGGCGACACCGTCGCGCTGCAGCTACCGAACGTGCCCGAGTTCCTCGTCGCGTACTTCGGGATCCTCAAGGCCGGCGCGGTCGCGGTACCGCTGAACGTGCTCTTGAAGGTGCGCGAGCTCGACTTTCACCTGAGCGACTCACGGTCTGCGGCGCTCGTCACGTGGGCAGGGCTCGCCCGAGCAGATGTCAACGTACCGACCTTCGTCGTCGGCGACGACGTCGAAGACGAAGCCGAGGCGTTCGCCGCGCTGCTGGAGGCGCGCGTCCCGGCCGCGGCCCCGATCGTGCCGCGAAGGCCCGACGACACAGCAGTCGTCATCTACACGTCAGGCACGACCGGGAAGCCCAAGGGCGCTGAGCTGACGCACTTCCAGCTCTACATGAACTGCGACATTCCCGCGCGGCAGGTCGAGTTCTCCGGCGACGAAGTCGTGATCGCCGCGCTCCCGCTCTTTCACGTCTTCGGCTTGTCGAGCATTCTGCACCCGGTCATCCGCTTCGGCGCTTCGCTGACGCTCGTCCCGCGCTTCGACGCCGAGAGCGTGTTGACTGCGATCGAACGCGACCGCGCAACGTTCTTCGACGGCGTCCCGACGATGTTCATCGCGCTGCTCGCGAATCCGCTGCTCGATCAGTACGACCTCTCGTCCCTTCGCGTCGCGATCTCGGGCGGAGCGTCGATCGCGGCTGAAGTTCTCGACGAATGGGAGCGACGGATCGGCGTGACGATCCTCGAGGGCTACGGCCTCTCGGAGACGGCGAGCACCGCCACGGTCAACCGGAGCGCAGAAGACCGAAAGGTCTACAGCGTCGGCAAGCCGGTCTGGGGCGTGGAGCTCGAGATCTGGAACGACGCCGGTGTTCCGCTGCCGCCGGGCCGCGCGAACGTCGGCGAGATCGTCATTCGCGGCTTCAATGTCATGAAGGGCTATCTGAACAATCCCGCGGCAACCGCGGAGGCCTTCTCGGGCGGCTGGCTCCACACCGGAGATCTCGGTTACATCGACGAGGACGGATTCGTCTTCATCGTCGACCGCAAGAAGGAGCTGATCATCCGGGCCGGGTACAACGTCTACCCGCGCGAGGTCGAGGAGGTTCTCTATACGCATCCGGCCGTCGCCGAAGCGGCCGTCGTCGGCGTCGCGGATCACCGCCTCGGTGAAGAGGTCAAAGCCGTCGTCGCGTTGCGATCTGGCGCTCAGGTCTCGCCCGACGAACTCATCGGCTACAGCAAGGACCGCCTAGCGGCGTACAAGTATCCGCGCATCGTCGACATCCGCGACGCGTTGCCGAAAGGGCCGTCGGGAAAGATCCTGAAGACGGAGCTCAAGGCGTGAGCGGGCGTCCCGTATCCTCGAGCGATGAGCGACTACGAAGCTCGCGCACTGGAGGAGCTCGGCAAGTACATCCGAGCACAGCGCGAGCTCGCCCAGCTCTCCTTGAGGAACTTGGCACGGCTCACTCAAGTCTCGGACTCATACCTCAGTCAGATCGAGCGTGGCCTGTATCAACCGTCGGCCGCGGTCTTGAAATCGATCGCAGCGGGACTCGGCATTCCGCCGGACGCGCTGTATCGGCGGCTGGGCTGGCTCGACGAGACGACGAGTGGCCAGGCGACCGTGCAGGACGCAATTGCAGCCGATCCGAAGCTCTCGGACGACCAGAAGGCGGCGCTGCTTCAGCTCTATCGCACGTTGGTCCGAAGCTAAGTTCCGTAGAAACTACGCTTGGTCTACCAAGCAGCTGCATGATTTACTTCGCAAGAAAGGAGAGTGACCACCATGGCCAGCACGTATTCACAGGTCACGAAGCAGGTCGGCGACCTCTGGGTGGACGCGCTGAAGCGGGCCGAGGACGCGGTCACGACCACGTCCCGGACGCAGTCGTCGGCGCTTCGGCCGATGAGCGTGTCCCGCTCGCAGACGCTCGGCCAGCTGCCGACGTTGCGCGAGGTCGTCGAAGCGAACTTCGAGCTCGCGGAGCGCGTGCTTCACGCGCAGAAGAAGTACATGCTCAGGGCCGTCGAGGCGGCATTCCCAGCGCCGAAGTCAGCCGCTCATCCGAAGAAGCCGGCAGCCCGCAAGCGCCCGACGCGAACCGCCCCTCGCAAGGCCGCGTCGGTCTAACCAACACCACCCGTAGGGCGAGCCGGGCCGGCGAACGAAGCCGGCCCGGCTTTCGCGTGCGAAGGAGGTTGTCATGCAGCAGCTGACCGGACCCGACGACCTCTTCTTGACGATGGAGACGGACCATGTGTTCGGACACGTGGCGAGCTTGTCGATCCTCGAGGCGAGTGAGGCACCGGTGCCGATCACGCGCGAGCGCGTGAAAGAGGTCTTCAGCTCGCGGCTCCACCTCGTGCCGATGTTCCGTCGCCGCGTCGTAGAGGTCCCATTTGCGCTCGACCACCCGTACTGGGTCGACGACCCCGACTTCGACATCGACAAGCACGTGCGCCAAGTGACTCTGCGAGCGCCCGGGAACATGCGCCAGCTCGCGCGGCGGGCCGCGAAGATCGTCTCCGTACCGCTTCCGCGCGATCGCCCGCTCTGGCGAACGACGGTGATCCGCGGCATCGAAGGCGGCCGTGTTGGCTTGCTGACGCAGGTGCATCACGCCGCCGTCGACGGCATCGCGGGCAACGACGTCCTGACCGCGCTGCTCGACGCGACGCCAGAGCTTCGCGATGTCGGTACACCGCCGCCCTGGCAGCCTGAGCCCATCCCGTCGCCGATCGACTTGTTGCGACTTGCGTCTGTGTCGCTCGCGTTCCGGCCGCTTCGGTGGGTGGAGCTTCAACGGGAGCTCTACGAGGCATTCGCTGGAGCAATTGCGCGGCGCGGCGATGAACGGCCTCTTGCGCGGCTGCTTTCGCGCGCCGTGACGGTGCCGCCGACGCCGTTCAACCACATGATCTCGGCAGGTCGTTCGTGGGCCTTCGAACGCCTTCCGCTTGACGGCTTCAAGGAGGTCAAGAGCACGTTCGGGTGCACGGTCAACGACGTCGTGCTCGCCGTTTGCGCCGGTGCGCTTCGCCGTTGGTTGATGGAACACGACGCGCTGCCCGCTGCTCCTCTCGTCGCCGGCGTCCCGATGTCGCTGCGCGACTCCGATGACCATGAGTTCGGAAACCGCGCGACGATGCTCACCGCGACGCTGCCGACGCATCTGCCCGATCCGCTCGATCGACTTCGCGCGGCGCACGAGGGCATGGCCGATGCGAAGGGGTTGGCGCAGGGCGTCCCGGCTTCGGTCCTCCAGGACTGGGCCGAGTTCGCGACGCCGGGACTCGCATCGCTCGCTGCTCGCGAAGCGGCAGAACTCCATCTCGCCGACTGGACGAATCCGCCGTGGAACGTCGTCGTCTCGAACGTCCCCGGGCCGAGCTACTCGCTCTACTTCGCTGGCGCGCCGCTCGTCGGCGTCTACCCGCTCTCAGCGCTCGCGGACGGGCAAGGGCTGAACATCAGTCTCCTCGGCTACCGCGACGGCCTGCATTTCGGTCTGCTTGCGTGCCCCGAGCTCGTGCCGGATCTCGACGATCTCGCGCACTATCTCCGCGCCGAGCTCGACTTGCTCGTCGCGTGTGCGCGACAACTTGCGCCTCCACCGCCTGTCTTGCACGCCAACGGCAAGAAGAAGAACGGCTCGGTCAAGAAGCGGCAGATCGCGGACGCGACCGCCGTCGACCGGGCCGGTGTCAATGGCGCCAGTGGCACGAAGGCGAACGGGACTGGGACGAACGGCACTCGTGCGAACGGCGGTCGCCGTCGCCGTCAGGCGGCCGCGACGACGGCAGTCTGATTCTCGGTCGCGTACTCCGCGCGCGGGTACGCACCCGCGAGGAAACGAGGCGCCGTGAATCGCCGCCAGTGTCCGTCCGGAAGCGCGAGCCGGTCCGCGACCGCGTACATGGCGGCGGGATTGTGGCCAAGGCCGCAGTGGCTCCCGGCAACCTCGATGTTCTCGCGCTGCGGGCCCCGTGACTCGAGGCACGTCTGCCAGGCGACGACGCCGTCGGTGCGGCTGTAGATCGAGGTGCACGGCACGCGTAGCGGCGCTGCGATTTGGCTGAACGCGGGCAGCGTGGGGTGGTCCTTGTCGTGCAAGTGCGAGTACCGCTCGTAGAGGCGGTAAATCTTCGTCTGCCGAGGGTCGGCGAGCCGGAACGGGCTGCCGAGCATGATCACTTGGCGAACGGCGTCGGGATCGCGATGGGCGAGCTCGCGGGCGTAGATCCCGCCGAGGCTCCACCCGACGACGCTGACCGGCTCGTCGTAGATGCCGTAGAGCTCGTCGAGGACGTCGTACATTCCCTCGATTGCGTCTTTCGTCGGCCCGATGTTCGTCCCGAGCTCCCAGCCGTGCACGTCGTAGCCGAGCCCGGCGAGATACGCGCGCAAGGCGAAGGTCGACTCGTCGCTCGCCATGAATCCGGGAAGCACGAGCACCGGATGGCCTTCGCCGCGCGGAGCGAGGCCGAGCCAGGGCGCAGCTGCGAGGAACCCGAAGAACTCGGTCAGTGCACGCGGGCCTTCGAGCGCGAGCATCAGCGCTGACGGAACGGCGGCGTCGTCTTTCGCCATCTTCCCCTTTCCGTGTCCCTGCGGCGGCGGCTGAAAACTTCGACCGCAGGGATCACTCTACGGCTCGGAGCCTCGTTCGGGCAATGGTGCACTCCGGGTCTGACGGACACAGCTGGCCGTTTGGCCTGATTTCGCTTGAACCCAGGCCTCAAGGCGCAATCCGAGATCCGAACAGACTCCTTACGCAGTCTCGGCTTTCTCCTTTTGCGTGTCGGGAACCCTCTTCGGCGCGTACACCACGCTTTCCTCGAGAAGGAGCAAAACGATGATGGGTCGTTGGCTGAAGCATCCGCGCCGCGGCAAGGGGGCAGTCTTCGTTGGCTGCGCTGCGGCGGCGCTCGTTCTCGTCGGCACGCACGCAGGCGGCGGTTCGGCAGCGAGTGCTGCGCCGCCGCAAAACGTCGCCAGACCGACCGTGACCGGCACGGCGCAGGAAGGTCAAACGCTGCGCGGCGATCGCGGTGCCTGGACCGGCGTCGCCGACTACAACTTCTTCTGGACTCGCTGCAACCGGAACGGTGACAACTGCTCCAACATCAGCGGCCAGCACGCCGCGACGTACACGATTCAGGGTGGGGACGTCGGTCACACCATTCGGTTCCGTGTGCAGGCGGTGAACTCGAGCGGCAGCACGTTCGTGTCGTCCGCACCAACCGCGGTCGTAGCTCGGCAAGCTGCGCCGGCGAACACGTCGCCGCCGACGATCTCCGGCTCGGCCGAGGAAGGGCAGCGACTGACCGGCAACGCAGGCACGTGGACGAACAACCCGACTGCGTTCGACTACTTCTGGAGCCGGTGCGACCGAACCGGCAACAACTGCGCAGACATCAGCGGCGCGAACCAGACGACGTACACGCTCTCGTCGGCGGACGTCGGCAACACGGTCCGTTTCAAGGTCCGCGGCCGAAATAGCGGCGGCAGCACGACCGTCCTCTCGAACCCGACGCCGTTGATCCTTGCGCCGCGTGGAGCGCTGACGATCGACCTGGTCGCGCTTCCGGACCGCCTTGTCATCGACAACGTGAAGTTCAGCCCGAACCCGACGCGCTCGCGGCATCCGATCGTCGCGCGCTTCCACGTGTCGGAGACGAGCCGCGGTCGCTCCGTCCAAGGCGCGCTCGTCTTCGCACTCGGTCTTCCGTACGGCTGGGTTCGAAACGCGCCCGAGGTTCCGACGGACTCGAGTGGTTGGGCGACCGTCACGTTGCAGCCGACGGCGTCGATGCCGCTCCGTCGTGGTGCGCTTGTCGTCTTCGTCCGCGCGCGCAAGCCGGGCGAGAACGTCCTCGCAGGCGTCTCGACCCGTCGCCTCGTCCAAGAGAGCATCAGGTAGCCCCTGCAAGCGCCGGTGGGACGCCTCGCGGGGCTCCCACCGGCGCTTCTCGACGCGGTGCGCTAGCGTCAGCCGCAATGGCCGCACCGTTGCAGTCGCCGGACCGGGCGCTGCACGCGAACGTGCGGCTCCTCGGCGAGATCCTCGGCCGCGTGATTGTCGAGCAGGAAGGCGAAGACCTGCTCGAGCTCGAGGAGCGCGTGCGGAAGCTCGCGCGCGCGGGTCGGCGCGGGTACGAGGAAGCGCGCACACAGCTCGTCGAGCTCGTCGCGTCGCTCGACCTCGACCGACAAGCGCTCGTCCTGCGCTCGTTCGCGACGTACTTCCAGCTCGCGAACATCGCGGAGCAGCACCATCGCGTCCGCAGGCGCCGCGCGTACGAACACGAAGGACGCATCCCGCGCGAGTCGCTCGCCGACGCGCGCGAGCGTCTCGGCAGCCTCGACGAAGCTGCGCGCGCGCTCTCGGTCGAGCTCGTGCTCACCGCGCATCCGACGGAAGCGACGCGGCGAACGGTTCTGCGCATGCACCGGCGGGTGGCGACGCTCCTCGCCGAGCTCGACGATCCTGACCTGCCGCCGTCCGACGGAGAGCGGATCCACCAGGAGCTCGCCGAGCAGGTCACGATCCTGTGGCAGACGGACGAGGTTCGCTCGCAGCGGCCGCGCGTCGCAGACGAGATCCGCCACGGGCTCTGGTTCTTCGAGGAGAGCCTCTGGGAGGCTGCGCCAAACCTCCTTGCGGAGCTGCGCCGGCACGCCCCGCACGCGGCGGCGGCACCGCGCTTCGGCACCTGGATCGGCGGCGACCTCGACGGCAACCCGCATACCGGCGCCGAGACCGTGGCGCAGGCGCTCGAGCAGGCGCGCACCCTTGCCCGCGACCTCCTGCGGCACGACGTGCGCGAGCTCGCGCGGTCTTGGGGAATGTCCACGAGCGTCGTCACCGCGGATCCGGCGGTCGGCGTCGTGGAGGACGTGCCCGACACGCAGAACGCGGACGAGCCCTATCGACGGAGGCTTACGTCGATCTGGAACCGGCTCGGCGAAGACGCAATCACCGTCGATGAGCTCCTGGCCGAGCTCGATCTCGTCGATGCGAGCCTGCGCGCCCACCGAGGAACGCGCGTCGCGGACGCGGGCCTCGCCGATCTGCGGCGGAAAGTCGAGATCTTCGGTCTCCATCTCGCGAAGCTCGATCTGCGTACGCATTCGCGCGCGGTGCGCGAGCGCGAGCCGCGGCTGTTGGAAACGCTCGTAGCAGCCGCGCAGCTGCAACGACGGCACGGCCGGCAGGCCCTCGACCGGCTGATCGTCTCGATGACGTCGACGGCAGACGATCTCGCCAACGCCGAACAGCTCGCGCGCGACGCGGGGCTCGACGTCGAGGCGGTGCCGCTCTTCGAGACGATCGCTGATCTGCGGAACGCCGATGCGGTCGTCGCGGCACACCTCGATGCACGCCCGCGCGAGCGACTCGAGGTGATGGTGGGCTACTCCGACTCGGGCAAAGACGGCGGCGTGCTCGCCGCGAACTGGGAGATCTTCCGCGCGCAGGAACGTCTTGCGGCCCTCGCTGCCGAGCGCGGCGTCGAGCTGACGATCTTCCACGGGCGCGGCGGCTCGACCGGTCGCGGCGGCGGTCCCACGTGGGCGGCGATTCTCGCGCAACCGCGCGAGGCGACTGCCGGCCGGCTGAAGCTGACCGAGCAAGGCGAGACGATCTCGTTCAAGTACGGGCTGCCCGGTCTCGCATTCAGGAACCTCGAGGCTGCGGTCGCGGCGACGCTCTTGACGGCCGTGCCGCGCCCGACGCTCGCGCCGCCGCTCGAGCTGATGGACGCGCTCGCCGCTGACGCGCTTCGCGCATATCGCAGCTTCGTCTGGGAGGACCCCGCGTTCCCACGGTTCTTCAGGAGCTTCACGCCGATCGACGAGCTCGCGCTCCTCGAAATCGGCTCGCGCCCCGTGGCTCGTCCGGAGGCTTCCGGTAGCGACGAGCTCGCGGCGCTGCGCGCGATCCCGTGGGTGTTTGCCTGGACGCAGAACCGGTGTCTCCTGCCGGCGTGGTACGGCGTCGGCTCCGCGCTCGCAGCCGCCGACCAGGCTGAGCTCCGCCGCCTCTACCGCGAGTGGCCGTTCTTCACGGCGCTCGTCGACAACCTCGAGATGACGCTCGCAAAGTCGAGCCTCGAGATCGCGCGGCAGTACCTACGCCTCGTCGACGATCCCGTGCCGTTCGAGGCGATCGAAGGCGAGCACGAGCGAACTGTCGCGGCGATCCTCGAGATCACACAGTCGGCGTCGCTTCTCGACCGCCATCCGATCGTCCAGCGCTCGGTCTCGCTACGGAACCCGTACGTCGACCCGATGAATGCGCTGCAGGTCGAGCTGCTCGCACGACATCGCGCCGGCGACGATCGAGCGACGCGGCCGCTGCTCCGCTCGATCGCGGGCATCGCGGCAGCGCTTCGAAACACCGGCTGACGCTCACACGAGGTCCCACGCACCAAGAAGCCGCGGCGGCGGCTCGACGAGCAGCGCGCGTCCGAGCTCACGCACGGCATGACGTTCGCTCTCTCCGAGGTAAGGCGCCGGCGACTTCCCGTCGACGCGCGCGAGCAGCAAGCAGCCGACGTTTGCAACAAGCCAGCGCTCGTCGAGGTCACCGTACGCGGCGAGGAATGCCGCCACTGCTTCGCGATGAAGCTGCGCGTCGCTGCGGCGATGGATCGACTTGAGCACGAGGTGCGAGCAGAGAAACGCCACGTCGAAGACCGGGTCACCCACGTGCGCGATCTCCCAGTCGATTACCCAGAGACCTTCCTCGCCGACGAGGACGTTCTTCGGCGAGAAGTCGCCGTGGACGAGGCACTCCCGCGTCGTGAGCAGCCGGCGGCTCATCGCTTCGATCGTGTCCGCGAGCTCGGGATGCTTTCGCGCGACTGTCAGATGAAACGGGTCGATCCGGAGCTCGGTGAAGCCGGTCAGCGACTCGAGCTCGGGCAGCCGCACGCCGGTTGTCGAGCGCTGCCACGTGCCGAGAAGCGTCCCAAGCCGCGCGCCGACCGCAGGGTCGACGACGCCCTCGAGAAGGAGTGAGCGCCAGTCGCGCCAGCCGTCCGGTGCGTGGGCGACGACGAGCCGCCGTCCGTCGCGGCTGAGGGCGATCACCTCGGGCACGGCGTCCGGTGTGATCGCTGCGAGGAGCCGTAGAGCCGTCGCCTCGGTCGCGAGCCGGTCGTCGCTTGCGAGCCACTCGGCCTCGACGAGGAGCCTCGGTAGCGCCCGCTTGACGACGACATGGACCGACTCGGAGCGCACCGCGACGGACTCGCAGGAGACACCGCCGGAGAGCTCGATCGCCGTCGCAGGAGCGTCGGCGGGAACGACACCGAGCTCGTGCAGGGTTGCCAAGGCCCGGTTCGCTGCAGCACTCACGTCGTTCGCCAGAGAGGTGTCATTGGCTTGTCGCCTCGATTAACCCACCCGCCCGGGTCGCTTTCAGCCTGCCCGTCTGTCGGGTTGAGTGCGGGGGGGCCGCGCGTCTAGTGTGCCGTTGGGGCGATGGAGCGGCGCTTCGCGCGAGACCGTGTGGAGCGATGGGAGCCTCGCCCGTTACGGAGTCGGCCGCCGGGTCCCGGGCCGCAGGGGCCTTGGCGCCGGCTCCGTTCAATCCAGCGCCATTGGAAGCGGCTCCTCCGAAGAGGGGTAGCCAATGGTCTAGGTCCGGCTAGTCTCCTTTACGGCGGAAGTGGGATCCGCTAGGACCTAAAATCCAACAGCTAGGTTTGGAACCCCTAAACAGCTAGCCTCGAATAGGCGGCTAGCGATTAGACACTCCCGAGCGAACGACGAAAGGCGGCCCTTTCGGTGGGAAACACGACCAATAGTTCGGTGACCGAACGGACTGCTGTCATCCTGGGTCAGCATCCTCTCTGGCTCGAGGCGCTGCAGCAGCTCCTCGATCGCAACGACATCGAAGTTCTCTCGAAGACGAGCGATGCTCAGGAGGCCCTGGCAATCGTGCGGGACCGAGACGTCGACGTCTTCATCGTGGAGCTCGAGTACTACGACGGAAAGTGCGACGGGCTCTCGTGCGTCCGTCAGGCTTCGGAGGCCAGGACCTCGCTGAAGACGGTCGTCCTGTCCGCGCACGAAGACGCCCAGCGGATCGAGGCGGCGTTCACTGCCGGCGCTTCCGTCTATTGCGGCAAGCGCGCCGCGCCGGACGATCTCGCCTCGGCGATCCGGCAGGCGTTCGAGCAGTCGATCTATTACGCCTGGACGGGCAGCGGCCCGGCGACGGCGACCGGCGACCAGCAGGATCTCGTCGGGTTGACACGCCGTGAGCGAGAGATCTTGACGCTCGTCGCGGAAGGGCACTCGAACGCGCAGCTGGCCAAGATGCTCTGGGTGACTGAGCAGACGGTCAAGTTCCACCTCTCGAACATCTATCGGAAGCTCGACGTCTCGAACCGCACCGAGGCGAGCCGCTGGGCCCAGCTCCACGGCTTGCTGCCCGCAGGGTCGGGCGAAGTCGTCGCGGCGTAGGGCTTCAGCCGGCGACTCCGGAAGGCTGCGAGCCCCCGTGCCCCAACCTCCGGTCAGTTGCCGTGCGCTCAGCTGGCAAGTATTCGTTCGGTCGGGATGCGCACGCTCGTAACCGGAGGAGCCGGCTTCGTCGGGAGCCACCTCGTGCGACGCCTCGTCGAGGATGGTCGCGAGGTCGTCGTCCTCGACTCGGTCGAAGAGCAAGTCCACGGCGAGGCGCAGCCGGAGCTGCCGGCCGGCGTCACGCTCCACCGCGGTGACGTCGGCGACCGGCGCCTGCTCGCTGAAGCGCTCGCCGGAGTCGACGACATCGTCCACCTCGCGGCGCTCGTCGGCGTGGGGCAGTCGATGTACGACATCGCGCGCTACGTCGACCGGAACACGCTCTCGACCGCGTCGTTCCTCGAGGCGCTCGTCGAGCTCGACCGGCGGCCGCGGCGATTGGTCGTAGCGTCGTCGATGTCGATCTACGGCGAGGGCGAGTACGAGTGCGACGAGCACGGCCGCGTCGCACCGAGCCCGCGCGGAGAACAGCAACTCTTGGCGCGCGAATGGGAGTGCGCGTGCCCGACGTGCGGGCGCGAGCTGCGGCCCGTGCCGACCACGGAGGACAAGCCCCTGATCCCGACGTCTGTGTACGCAATCACGAAGCGCGACCACGAGGAGCTTTGCCTCGTCGTCGGCCGCGCCTATGGGATCCCGACCGTCGCGCTGCGGTTCTTCAACATCTACGGCCCCGGCCAAGCACTCTCGAATCCGTACACCGGAGTTGCGGCGATCTTTGCGTCGCGGCTGATGAACGAGCGGCCGCCGGTGATCTTCGAGGACGGGCGCCAGTCGCGCGACTTCATCCACGTGAGCGACATCGTCGAGGGGATTGTCCGCTCGCTCGAGTCGGAGGACGCGGTCGACAACGCGATCAACCTCGGTACCGGCCGGCCGACGACGATCGACGACGTCGCGGACGCACTCTCAAGCGGTCTCGGAGTCGAGATTGAGCCGGAGCGAGTGGGGCAGTACCGCGCGGGCGACATCCGGCACTGCTACGCCGACGCAGGACGCGCGGAGCGGTTGCTCGGCTTCCGTGCGGCGGTGTCGCTCGAAGACGGCATGAACGATCTCGTTTCCTGGCTCGAGAGCCAAGAGGCGGTCGACCGCGTCGACCAGGCGACGAGCGAGCTCGTGCAGCGCGGCCTAGCGCGCTGAGGCTCGTGGACGACCTCGCGATCATCATCGTGTCGACGAACGAGGCGCAGTGGCTGCGCCCGTGCCTCAAGACGATTTTCGAGCACGCCGGCGACATTCGGCTCGACGTCGTGGTGGCCGACAACCAGTCCACCGACGGCACGCGCGAGCTCGTCGAGACCGAGTTCCCCGACACGCGAGTCGTCACGTGCGAGAACCGCGGCTTCGCGCACGCCAACAACCGCGGGTGGCTCACCTGCAACGCGCGGTACGCCCTCTTCCTCAATCCGGACACGGAGACGATCGACGGGACGTACGAAGAACTCGTCGCAGCGCTCGATGTGCGCCCCGACGTCGGTCTCGCGGGTGTCAAGCAGGTCACCGCCGACGGCGAGCTCTTTCCGACGATCCGTCGGTTCCCGAACGCATTGCGTGCCTACTGCGAGGCACTCGGTTCCGAGCGGTGGCCGTTCGCGCGGCCGTGGACCGGTGAGCGCGAGTTGCGGATGGAACGGTACGAGCACGAAATCGAATGCGACTGGACCTCCGGCTCGTTCATGGTCGCGCGGCGCGAGGCGCTCTTGAGCGGCGGCCTGATGGACGAGCGGTTCTTCATCTACGGCGAAGAGCCGGATCTCTGCTGGCGGCTGAAGCAGGCCGGCTGGCGCGTCGTGCACTTCCCGTTCATGACGATCATCCACCACGCGGACAAAGCGGGTATCAAGCCGAAGATGGTGGCGCAGGACACCTATGCGCGGATGCAGCACGCGCGGAAGCATTTCCGCGCCTCCCATCGCGCGGCATATGGC